>NZ_CP024047.1:2400000-2773934 GCF_003430825.1 Natrarchaeobaculum sulfurireducens
CGAAGCGAGCGCCTACCCCCGCGACATCCACGCGAGCACCCAGGGCATGCTCGTTTTCACCCGCGAGGGCGACCTCGAGATGGCCGAACGCATTCTCCGGTGGGTGCTCGCCAACCTCCAGGTCCGCGAGGGGCAGTTCTACTACCGGCAGTATCGCCACCACACCAAACGCGTCACGCTGATGCGCTGGTGTCAGGCGTGGATGTCGTACGCGCTCTCTGAGTTCCTGCTGGCCGCGTCAGACGAAGGCGACCACCGGATCGAACCCGGACAGCATCCATGAGTCGATCGTCGCCCGCTCGAGCGCCACCCCCGGATGAGTCGTCGACGAACGACAGCGAGGACTCCTCGACAACCAGCCCACGACGGTGGTCGGACGAACGACGCAATCGCGAGTCGTCGACGGGAAGCGCGGGGACTCGGGCCGACGAGAAACGCGTCCTCGTCATCACTGGTCTCGCACACAAGAACCACCGCCACTACGGCCCGCTCGCGGACGTCGCCGGGAAGACGACGCTCGTTGCGCTCGAGCCCCGGTACGACGTGGACGACGCACGGTATGTCACGGTGCCCGAAATCGGCCCCAGACTGCTCCGGGTCGTCCTCATGTTGTTCGTCGCCCTCTACGAAGGATATCGCAACGAGTACGACGCGGTCGCGTCGATTTCGCTGTTCCCCTACGGCTGGTACGCGCTCGTCCTGAAAGCCGTCTACGGCTATCCGGCCCACCTCGGGATCATCGGAATCGACCTCGACCACCATGCCGAGCAGTTCTACGGCCCGGTTCCCAGGTGGGCGTTCCGGCGGTTCGACGTGGTCTCGGTCCCCGGCACCGATCACGCGAGGCGACTCGCCGAACTGGGCGTCCCGCCGGATCGGATCGAACGGCTCACCAACGCGATCGACGTCGACACCTACCGCCCGCTCGAGGACGATGCCGCCGACGGGACTGAAGACGCCACCGGTCCGGTCGACGCCGACTACGACTTCGTCTGGGTCGGCCGCTTCGGACCCGAAAAGGACCCGGTGCGGTTCGTCGAAGCCCTCGACGCACTCGAGGGCACTGATCGGGAGTTCCGGGCGGTCATGGTCGGCGACGGCCAGCTTCGGAGCGAGGTCGAAGCCGAACTCGCCGCCCGTGGCCTCGAAGATCGGGTCGACCTGCCAGGGTGGGTCGACGAGCCCCTGTCGTACTATCGGCGGGCGGACGCGTTCGTCCTCACCTCCGAGCGCGACGCCCTCCCGCTGGTGATGCTCGAGGCGATGGCGACCGGCCTCCCGGCAGTCGTGCCGGCGGTCGGTTCGATTTCCGACGTCGTCGACGACGGCGAGAACGGCCTGCTCCTCACCGACCGCAACCCGGTGCGCTTTGCCGAGGCACTGACGCGCTGTCTCGACGATCCGGCGTTCCGCCGACGCCTCGGCGAAAACGCCGTCGTGGTACGATCACAGTTCTCGCTCGAGTGTGCTGGCGAGGACTGGCAGCGCATCCTGTCGACGCTCGAGGGCTGAGCTTCGATCCGGAGAGACTCGAGACCCACTGGAACAACGGTGGCGACCGGTTACGCCAGGGTAGCGACGAGATAACAAAACGAACAGTTCCCGCGCTGTGAGGTACATGGAGATCGAACGACTCGAGCTCGAAGAGTGGGGCGACGCGCTTCCCTCGAGCGGTTTCGAGGTGTTTCACGATCCGGACGCGCTGGCCGTCCTCGACGCCCACACTGACGCCGAGATGCGTCTCTACGGGGCGTTCAAGGGACAGCAGGCGGTTGGCCTGTTGCCTGCGTTCGTCGAGCAAAAGCCCGTCGGCCGAACCGTCTTCTCGCCGCCTGTCGGACTCGGCGTCCCTCGGCTAGGGCCGATCATCGCTCCGAACAGCCCGAAGCGACGCAAGTGGGAGCGGATCAACGCCGCACTGGCCGAGGGGGTGTTGGACGACCTCGAGGCCGATAACCGCTCGACGCTGCTCCGGATGACCTGTCCGGTCGGCTACGACGACCCCAGACCCTACGGCTGGAACGACCTCGCAGTCGACACCGAGTTCACGTACGTCGTCGACTGTGCGGGCTGTGCCGACGTCGAGGACGCGATGGCCGGGTTCAGCAAGAGTCTGCGAAACGAGATGCGCCGCTATGACGAACTCGACGTCGCCATCGACACCGAAGGGGTCGACGCGGCGTTACGGATCTACGACGACGTCGTCGACCAGTACGCCAAGTACGACGACACGGCTCCCATGTCGCGGCCGTTCCTTCGAGATCTACTCTCGACTCTGGGCGACGACCGCTGGCGCGTCTACGTCGCCCGCACGCCCGACGGCGAGTACCTGAGCGGCATCGTGGCACTCTTCTCGAACGACCTGGCGTACTACTGGCAAGGCGGCGTCACCGCCTCCTACGAACACGTCAGCGTCAACACCCTGCTCCATCGCGTGATTCTCGAGGACCTCGTCACCGACCCGGCGCTCGAGTCGATCACCGGCTACGATCTCGTCGGAGCCAACACCGAACGGCTCTGTGAGTACAAGGGCAAGTTCAACGGCGAGCTCCGGCCGTACTACGTCGTCGAATCGTCAGGCCTCGAGATGACCCTGGCAAAATCGGCGTACCAACGCGTCGCTAGCTCCCTGAAGTAACTGTTTTTGTCAGCTCTCGGCTGTCACCGTCCGCTGGCCGAATGTGAGGACGGCCGGGGGACAGGAACGCTCTCGTCGGCCACCGTTTCGGCCGGTCGAGTCGCCTCGTCGGGGCTGACGCGCCGGGCGACGCCGGCCATCGTCTCGACCTGGAGCGGCGTCTCGTCGCGTTTTGCCTCGAGATAGGTAAAAATTCGCCGCAAGCGTCGGACGTCCCGCGTCGACGTAATGTCGTTCGGGTGCAACCAGAAGTGACAGATCCCGTCGCTCGAGGCTGCAGCGTCGATCCCGAGTTTGGCCTTTCGGAGGACCGGGTCGCCGACGAACGGCTCGACGACCGATCGGGCCGTCCCTTCGAACGAGAACAGACAGAGCGATGCGGGCACGTTGACGAGGCCGTGCTCGTCGATTTCGGGAACAACAAGCGGCGGCGGCGTTCGACCGGCGACGAAACTCGCGAGCTTGCCGGGCCGGTAGAACCGGGAGTGGTCGTACCAGCGTGGCGGTCCAATGCCGCGGTAGCAGTCGAAATCGTACTCAGCAAGGGCGTCCCGGTGGCCGACGACGTTTCGCGGGAACACGAACGATTCGAGCGAAAGGCCGTGGCGATCTGCGACCGAGACGCAACGCTCGAGTTCAGCGTCGACGACGGCTCGGTCGGTCGACTGGTCGAAGACGACGTGCGAAAACGTGTGACAACCGATCTCATGGGAAGGTCGGCCGTTCCGAACGGCCGCGACGAGATCGAGCCCGTACCAGCGATCGTCGTCCTCGAACGAGCCGCCCGGCTCGCGCTCGAACCAGCCGTCTGCGGCCGCGGGGTGGTCGGCGTGACGACCGTCACAGGACTCAAGCAGCAGGTGGCCAACCACGCCCCAGGTCGCCGGGACGTCGTAGTCCTCGAGCAGTTCGAGCAGCCGCTGCCACCCCCATCGAGCGTTCCGAATCCGCTGTCTCGGTGGTTCAGGGAGGTCGTGAAACCCCCAGGCGAGTTCGGCGTCGACCGAGAGGACTACGCTTCCCATCGACCCTCCCGTCCCAGGAACGCGGCCGTAACTTCTCGAGCCAGTGAGCGAGTTCGGTCGTCGCTGTGGTGCCTTCGGTCGGCTTTCAACAGCCAGCGACAGTGAGGGCGGTGCAGCCCGTCGACGTGGGGTCTATGATACAGTCGCGGCTCGTTCGGATCGGCTAGGTGTCTCGAGTCGGTCATTGGTCTTGCCTCTCGCGGTGGACCGCCGATCGGACGGTCGTCCCGTTTGACGTGTTACTGCCGATGAATTTGTAAGTATGAACGTGATTCTGTGTGAGTCGTTCGGTAGGACCTCATTACGGGCCAGCGGAAGGCTCGAAACCGGCGTTAGTCACTCGAGGCGAGCTACCGGCGACGGCGTAACCTGAGGAATCGGGTCGAGTACCCCATTCTTAACTAACGTTCAACGATGCGTGAATGTCGCTATGGCGATTTCCGTATCGGGACGACGGGACGGGTTCACAGGACCGGCCCGAAACGACGAAACCGCGGTCGGCGCGTCGAGCAGTGCTGCCCGGGCAACGAGTTCCGTCACCCGAGCGGTCGAAGCGCGCGCTCGACCAGCAGGTGATTCGAATGGGTAATGATGAATGGACCGATCGATCGTTCGCCGTCCCGGCATGTACCGCACCGAGTAGCACCGCCTGCCTGCGCTCGCTCGGCCGGCGAGGCATTCGTGGAATTACCCTCACAGACCGTGGGACCGCTCCTGCCGCCCGTTCGAGATACTGTGACGAGGCCGTCCGCGTGCCCGACCCCTACGAGAACCTGCTCGGGTTCAAATCCGCACTCGAGTCGATCGCGATGCGCCCCGACGTCGCGACGATTATCCCCGTCCGAGACGTCGACGTCTACGTCCTCGCAAAGTACAAATCCGATTTCGCAGCGCACGTCGCGACGCCGTGGCCGGATCTCGAGACGCTCCGGCAGGTCCACGACCGCGTCGAGCTCTTCGATATCGCCGAGGATGCGGGCGTGTCGACGCCGGATACCAGACTGCTCGACGAGCCGACCGACTGGAACCGTGAGTGGATCGTCAAAGCACGGTATGCGATACTCGTCGACGAGTACGTCGACCAGTATGGGCCAGAGCAGTTCGACTCTCCGCCGAAAACCGAGTACCTCCAGCCCGGCATCGAGCCCGATTACGAGGTCCTCGAGCGTGCGATGGGGCATCGACCGATCGTCCAGGAGTACGTCCCCACGACCGACGAGTACGGCTTTTTCGCCCTCTACGACCACGGCGAGCCAGTCGCAACCTTCCAGCACCGCCAGATCCGTGGCTACAGTTACGCCGGTGGCGCGAGTTCGTTCCGCGAGTCGATCCGAATCCCCGAACTCGAGGAAACGGGGCGAGCGTTGCTCGACGAACTCGAGTGGCACGGCCTCGCGATGGTCGAGTTTCTCAGAGACGACGAGACGGGTGAGTTCAAGCTCATGGAGATCAACCCCCGATTCTGGTCGTCGCTGCCGTTTTCGATCCAGGCCGGGGCGGACTTTCCGTACTACTACTGGCTGCTCGCGACCGACCGGAAAGACCACATCGACCACGAGTACGAGGCTGGTATGGCTGGTCATCTGTTGCGGGGTGAACTGCTCTATCTGCGCTCGGTGCTGTTCGAGGAGTACGACCTGGCCGAGAAGCCGCCGTTGTCCCAGGCAACGGGCGACATCGCGCGGACGATCGTCGAGCATCCACGATTCGACTACGCCAGTCTCGACGATCCCCGTCCGTTCATCAGGGACCTCTGGAACGCCTACGACGAGTACAAACACCGCGGCACGATCAAGTGAGGAGTAGCCGGCGTCCCCGCCCGCACAAAAACACAAGCAGAGGTGGTGCCGTCTCGAGGGGCACCCAGCCTAACGCAGTAGCGGACCCCCTTCTCCCGATCCGTCGCTAATTCGCCGATCGACACCTCGAGAAGAACGGATTCGACACCCAAGCGACCGCATCGCGCGCTCGCGGCTCAGTACACCTCGTCCGGTCGTCAGTCCATGTATCCCAGGCCGCGCAAGCGATCCTCTACGTCCCCGAAATCGTCGTCGGCCGTTTCGGTGCCCTCACTCGTCGCGACGTCGACGTCCTCGACGGTCGGATCGCGCGCCGTCGAGAAGAGGTCGGTTCGGACCGTTCCGTCGACGTGATCTGGGATCGACTCGCCGACGCTGTGAAGCAGCGTCGGGGCGACGTCGACGACCTCGAGGCCGTCGACCGGTCCCGTCGCCTCGATGCCGGGGCCGTACGCGAAGAAGACGCCCTCGCTGCGGTGACTCGCTGCCTTGGTACCCGCCGGGGTGAACACCTGCGCTGCGATCTTCGTCTTGTGTTCGTAGCCGTCTCGCCCGACGACGACGAGGTCCGGCGAGTCGTCGTCGGTCGAGAACACCTCGTCGCCGTCGGAGACCGACAGCGCGGGCTCCCCGGTTTCGGGATCGGTCAGGTCCTCGAACAGAGTCTGCAACTCGCGTTTGACCGACTGGACGTCTTCGGGGGCAACGGTGCCGCGGTCGAATCGCTCGGTGTCGTTGACGTAGACGTAGCCCGGTCCGTGAGCGAAGGCGACCGTCTCAGAGAAGTCGACGTCGTACAGCGCGTGCTCGCCCGGCACCTGCTCTGCGATGCCGTCGACGAGCCGTTTCGGGAGGGTCTTGACGACCCGCTTCTCGTCGATCCCCACTCGCTTGACGGCGTTCAGGAGGTTCGATTTGGTGACCCCAAGCTGTGACAGCGAGTTTCGAGTCGCGTTCTGGGACTTTTGCTCGAGGTAGCCCGCCTCCGAAAGCACGGTGTTCAGGTGAACGAACTGCGATATCGGACCGAAGCCGTGGTCGGAGACGACGTAGAGTGTGGCGTCGTGTGCGTCGACGTAGTCGAGGACGTCCTCCAGAATGTCGTCGAGCTGGAGGTAGTGTTCGAGGACGACGTCTTCCTCCCAGATGAGGTGCTGGAGTCGGTCGGGAGCCGTGTAGACGAAAAAGAACAGTCGCCAGTCATCGATCTCCATGAGCCGGTCCATCAGTGCCCGACGGGCAGCGAGCAGCGACCCGAGGTCCGCCGTAAAACGCTCTTCGGCGTCGGCGTAGTCGTACCAGTTAAGTCCGATCTGATACGACGGAATCTCGGCCTCGATCTCGTCCACCAGTTCAGGCGGGTGGGTAAACCGCTCGTTCATCGACGGGGCAATCATCCCCGAAACCATGGTGCCGTCAATCTCGCTCGCCGGATAGGACATCGGCACGTTCCCGACGGTCGCCGGCGAGAGCAGATCCCACAGCGCCGGTCGCTCGAGTGACGTGCTCGTGTTCATTTCGGGCGTGTAGTCGGACTCGACCCGCTGGAAGCCGTAGATCCCGTGTTTGTCCGGCCAGACGCCGGTCGCGATCGACGGCCAGGCGGTCGGCGTCGTCGGCGGCGTCGTGCTCTCGAGTGGGGCAGCGACCCCTTCTTCGATGAGTCGTTCGAAGTTCGGCAGCGTTCCCGCCGCGGCCCAGTCCGACAGGAGGGTCCAGGGGACGCCGTCGATACCGAGAACGAACGCCCGACCGGCCTCACTGGAGTCGACAGTCATGAATCAGATACGGTCTCACCGCTGTGAGACTTTGTTATCCCTCGAGTTACCCCGAGTAGTACCGACCTACGCTCGACGGGGAGTGAAGTAGTCGCCGTCGGATCACGATTCGTGTCGGCGTACCCCGTCGAACCCGCATCTGCTCGAGTCCGTTCGGTGGGTCTCGAAACGACGCGCCGACGTCGAGACTGTCAGCGAGCGTCGTACTCGAGGTCGACGGTCGCGTCGCCGGAGAGCCAGAAGCCGGTCACGTCGCCGGTGAATCGGTAGGCGTCTTTCGTTCCGTCGACGGTGCCCTCGACGGCCCCGCCGTCGACCACCGTATCGTCGTCGATCGTTGCGCCACGGTAGGTCGAGGGTTCGACCGCGCCAGAGACCTCGAACGAGTAGGTGCTCGGCCCGTCGGCGTCGGTACCGTCGATGACGATCGCCTTCCGTAACGCCTCGTTCGAGTCGTCACCGCCGTTCTCGTTTCCCGCTTCGTCCTCCGAGTCGCCGTTACTGCCGTTCTCGTTTCCCGCCGTCTCCTCGAGAATCTCGTCGGGGTCCATCCGTTCGCTATCGAGTTCGACCCACATCACGTCGGGCTGTTCGATGTCGATCGACGTGATCGGCCCGTCGACGAGGAACGCGTCACCCTGGCCGCCGCCGCTGACACCACCCGCTCGCCAGGTGCCGTCGTCTGCCTCCTCGACGAAGTCTTCGGCAACGAAGGTGCCACCCTCGATGCTGCCACCGGACGGTGTCTCGTAATCCGCTTTTGCGAACTCGACTGGTGCGTCCGCCGTGAACTCGTAGCCGGCAAGCCTCGCGTTCGGCTCCGTGACGAACGCGAGGAGGCGCTCATTTCCCTCTTCGTCCTCCTCGTCCGAATCGTCCTCGGTGTCGTCGCCGGCGGTTTCGTCGACGATTTCCTCGGGGTCCATCCGTTCGCCGTCGAGTTCGACCCACATCACGTCGGGCTGCTCGAGGTCGATCGACGTGATCGGCCCGTCGACGAGGAACGCGTCACCCTGGCCGCCGCCGGTGACGCCGCCCGCCCGCCAGCCCTCGCCGTCTTCGTCGACGAAGTCTTCCGCCTCGAACGTCCCGCCTTCGATACTGCCGCCGGAGGGGGTTTCGTACGGCGCTTCGGCAAACTCGACCGGGCCATCCGCCGTGAACTCGTAGCCGGCGAGTTGGGCCTCGGGCTCGGTGACGAACGCCAGCAGGTGCTCGTCGCCGCCCTCGAGGTCGTCTTCGTCGTCGGTCTCGTCCTCGTCGTCACCGTCGTCTGGCTCGCCGGATGATGGTGGTTCGGACGAGCCAGACGAGCCCGACGCGGCGTCCTCCGCAGTGAGGGGGACGCCCTCGATGGCTTCGGGCTCGGATCGCTGAGGGGAACCGGCGGACTCGCCGAGGACCTGTCCGGAGTGCTCGACGGTGGTCCCGAAGCGAGTGTCGGTCACTCGAGCGCGCGCGTTCGCCCCCCAGTGGCCGTCGCCGGTCCCGACGTCGCCGAGGCGTGCGTTCGAGAAGTCACAGTCGATCGCCTCGGTCTCCTCGTAGAAGCCCCAGAAGTTACGATCGCAGCCGACGGCGACGCAGTTCTCGACGTACGAGCCGTTCGTCCCGATCCGGAACCCACCTGCACGACAGTCCGCCGCGAAGGAGTTCGTGATGTGCACTTCACCGCCGGCACCGGTGCTCGAGTGATTCGATGGGTTGCCGGGGCCGCTGCCGTAGATGGCGTTGTCGGGGTAGCCCTGGATGTTTACCCGGTCGATCTCGAGGACACCGGCGTGGTTCGGCGAGACGAAGATCCCGGTCGCGCCGGGGTACGTGTCGTCGTGGGCACCGTCACCCAGGTAGAGGTTCTCGATACGGGCCGAGCCGCCGGCGTCGGGAACGCTCACGATCAGGGGTTCGGCCTTGTCGTAGCCGTCCCAGACACCACGGACGCCGACGTTGCGGATCGTCCAGTTGCTCCCGACCGCGTTGATCTGGTATCGCGCCCCGCTGGCGCTGATATCGATCACGGTGTTCTCGAGCGTGTCGCCGGTGCCGAGTTGTACCCGGTAGGTGTCTCCTGCTGGGACTCGGATCACGTCGTAGTCTTCGTCGGCGGCGGCCGTTCCCGCACCGATGGCCCCCATCGTTACCGCCCCCGCGGCCACCTTCAGCCACGAGCGTCGATCGAGGAGTGCCTTGCCAGAGAAGGGGGATACTGCATCCTGCTTGTCGGTCATACGTCTCGAGCGAAGACCGTCCAGCCGAAGTAAGAATCCGTTAACCTGGTCAGTCTTTAAATCCAGAGGGTCAGCTAAAGAGAACCCTCAGAATCGTCTGAAAGTTCATGCGACCCTCACGCTCGCCGTCGTCGTCGGGTGCCGTTTCGTCCGACTCGTCGTCTCGCTCGTCCGCTTCGTCGTCGGTTTGATCGTCCGAATCGTCCGGTGTCTCCCCCTCGTCTGCCGGCTCTTCCTGATCGCTCTGGTCTCCATCGTCGTCGGAGTCGGTGGGGTCGCTCGCGGTGCCAGCGGCAGCTTCCTCGGCGGTCAGGGGAACCCCGTCGACGTCTTCGGGTTCGGATCGGTCGACATCGTCGGCCGACTCGCCGACCACGCTGCCGGAGTGTTCGACGCTCGTCTCGAAGCGCGTGTCCGTGACGACGACCGACGCGTTTTCGCCCCAGTGGCCGTCCCCGGTGCCGATGTCACCCATCTCGGCGTCGGAGAAGTCACAGTCGATGACCTCGGTTTCCTCGTAGAAGCCCCAGAAGTTACGATCACAGCCGACGGCGACGCAGTTCTCGGCGTACGAACCGTTCGTCCCGATGCGGAACCCACCTGCACGACAGTCTGCCGCGAAGGAGTTCGTGATGTGAACCTCACCGCCGGCACCCTGCGTCGAGTGGTTCGACGGATTGCCGGGGCCACTGCCGTAAATGGCATTGTCGGGGTAGCCCTGGATATTTACCCGGTCGATCTCGAGAACGCCCGCGTGGCCCGGCGAGACGAAGATCCCGGTCGCGCCTGGATACGTATCGTCGTGAGCACCATCACCCAGATAGAGGTTCTCGATGCGAGCCGAGCTACCAGCGTCGGGGACGCTGACAGAGATCGGTTCGGCCTTCTCGTGGCCGTCCCAGACGCCGCTGACGCCGACGTTTCGAATCTGCCAGTCAGAGCCCGTGGCAGTAATCTGATACTGAGCGCCATCAGCCGAGATGTCGATCAGGGTGTTCTCGAGCGTGTCGCCGTCGCCGAGTTGGACCGTATACGTGTCGCCAGCCGAAACCTCGATCACGTCGTAGTCCTCCTCGGCAGCCGCCGAGCCGACGCCGACGGCGCTTAGTACAGCCGCGCCTGCGGCGACTTTCAGGTACGAACGGCGGTCGAGTGCGGGTCGATCGTCCACGAACGTCGCTGTATCGCTCATACACTCCCTGCGAAGAACGTCTGGTGGAAGTAAGACTCCGTTAATCAGACCAGTCTTTAACAAAGACTGTCGGCTGGTATCGACTCTCAGGAAAACCGATCGGGTGCGTCCAGCGAATCCTGCGACGACGGAAAAGACGGGCGGCGGGCGTCGGTTAGCTGAGCTGTGAGACCGCCCACCGGAGGTCGAGCATGCCGCTGCCGACCGCCAGCATCAGCCAGGCGACGACGCCGACGGCCACGAGCGCGACCAGCGAGACGATACTCGAGACGTACGGCAACAACAGCACGACGACGAGCGCCATGCCGACGGCGACGGTACACGTCTTGAACGCCGTTCCGACGAGCCGCCGGACGGACAGCGACAGCTCGCTGTGGATCAGATAGAGGTTGACCGTTGCCATGATCGCGTAGCTGATCACCGTCGAGATCGCTGCACCGACCGGCCCGATCGTCGGGATCAGGGCAATGTTGAGCCCGACATTGATCGTCGCCGCACTGCCTTTCGACATCGCCCGATGTCGGGCACGGCCGAGGAAGTCGAGTGCCCCGTTGGTGAGTTTGTTGATCGACTCGAGGACGACGAACAGGGCGAGGACCTGAACGATCGGGATCGCACCGAGGTAGTCCGGCCCGAAGACGTGTCTGATCGCCGGGTCGGCGACGAGTACGATCCCCGTCGCAGCAGGGATGTAAAACAGCAGGGTGTGCTCGAAGGTCGTCTCGTAGATCCGGGCGGCACGATCCAGATCGTCGGTCGACTTCGACTCACCGAACGTCGGCGCAAGCGCAAACCCGAGCGAACTGGCCGGCGCTGCGACGAACTCCGTCAGTTGCTTGGCCAGCGTGTAGTATGCGACCGCGACGGGCGTCAGGAACGCCCCTACGAGGACGATGTCGACGCGTTTGAACATGATCGACGACGCGCCGGTGATCGACAGCGGCAGGCTATACTCGAGGAGGCGTCGCGTGAGCCCCGTCTCGCTCGAGTCGTTACGGTCGATCTCGGTGGTTTTGGGATCGTCGTCCGACTCGTCAGCGAGTCGGTCGGTCGGAATGTGAGCGAGCCAGCGATAGAGGACGAGCAGGCCAACGACCGCTCCGAGCCCGTAGCCAATGGTGTAGCCGAGAATCGCACCGGGGACACCGTATCCGAGAGCCAGAAAGCCGACGACGAACGTGAGATGGCCCAGGTTCGAGACGATCGAGAGTCCCGCACTCCAGGAGACGCGGTTGAACCCCTGGCACAGGAAATAGGCGTACGATCGCAGGGTGCGAGCAACGATGAATCCCACCCCGAGCACGAGCAATGTCAGCAGTTCGGGTTCACCGACCCAGGCGGCGATCGATTGCCGGAACGCAACGAAGACACCGGATACGATCACGATCGCTACGAGATTGAACAGCAGCGACCGGCGGACGATGAGCGGGACCTTCGAGGGGTCCGTCTTCCGGTACTCGGTCACGTACCTGGCCGCCGACTTGGCGAGTCCGAACTGGCTGAAAAAGATCGCGATGCTGATGATCGAAATCGCCAGGTAGAGCAGTCCGTACTCCTCGCTCGTCAGGAACACCCGAGTCAACAGCAGGATCAACAGACCGTTGACGCCGACCTCGACGACTTTCGCCACCAGGTTCGCCTTGAAGCCGCTGGCGATCCGCGCCGTCACCGACATCGATTGCGTTCCTGCAGCGAACCTGGTCCCAAAAGTCGCTCGAGTCGGACCCCACCGATCCAATCGGGCACATCCGGTCCCATCACGCTTCGTCCGCTATCACGGCCGGCTGACCGCCGTTGGGACGCCGGGACCCGAGTCGAACCGTCCGTATCGAACGCTGAAAGTGGTCGGACCATGTCATCGAAGCTACGCGAACAGTCACCTGATCGACACCTTGTTATAGCCCTGTTACCGTCGAGAACGCCGGGTAATCCCGAGGACAAAGGAGCCAACGCACGACAGCGCCATCTCGTTCGCTTCAGGCCGGAGCTAACCCAGGTCGGACCAGAGAGAGTGAGTATGGAATCGGTCATGAACACCAACCGATCGGACCGACCGACGACGGCAGCTTCTCGGCCGTGCTACCGGCGAGTCCGCAGACAGTCGATCCGTCGGCCGTGCTGGCCACCACGGCCTGCACCTCGTGCAACCGTCCAAAGGGACTAACACAGCGTTCGTGGAACGGAGGATCGATGTCACCCCTCTCGGACAAGCGCGTGCTCGTGACTGGGGGTGCTGGCTTCATCGGCTCGCACCTGGCCCGACGCCTCACACCCGACGCCGACGTGGTCGTCCTCGACTCCCTCGAGAACGGCGATCCAGGCGCAGTTCCCGCCGACACAACGCTCCTCGAGGCCGATCTTCGAGACACCGACGCCCTCGCCGAGGCGATGGTCGGCGTCGACGTCGTCTTCCACCAGGCGGCACTCGTCAGCGTCGGCGCGTCCGTCTCAGATCCAACCACCTCCCACGTGACGAATGTCGACGGAACGATCGCCGTCCTCGAGGCGGCTCGCGACGCGGACGCCCGGGCCGTGCTCGCCTCGAGCGCGGCGATCTACGGCGACCCCGAGACGGTCCCGATCCCCGAGTCCGCGCCGAAACAGCCCCAGTCACCGTACGGCCTCGAAAAGCTGACCGTCGACCACTACGCGAGACTCTATCACGACCTCTACGGCCTCGAGACGGTCGCGCTGCGGTATTTCAACGTCTACGGGCCAGGCCAGCGAGGCGGCGACTACAGCGGCGTCATCGACGTTTTTCTCGAGCAAGCACGACGGAACGAGCCCATCACGGTCCATGGTGCGGGCACGCAGACCCGTGATTTCGTCCACGTCGACGACGTCGTCGAGGCCAACTGCCTCGCGGCGACGACCGATCGCGTCGGTAAGGCGTACAACGTCGCGACCGGCGATGCCGTCTCCGTGCGCGAACTTGCGGAACTGATCCGGAAGGTGACTGGCTCCGACTCGGAAATCGTCCACACCGATCCGCGCGAAGGCGACGTCGAACGCAGCCGTGCAGATCTCTCGAACGTCCGGGAGCGTCTGGGATACGAGCCATCGATCTCGCTCGAGGAGGGACTCCGCGAACTCGCCAGCGCTCGAGACGCCGCGGTCGTCGACCACACCGACGGGGCCGACTAGTTCAGCGAAAACCCGACGACGAATCCGGGTTGGGCTACTTGATGATCGTTACGGGTACGGTCGCTTTGTCGACGACCGTCTTCGCGACGCTGCCGACCACCTGCTCGCGCTTGTCCGAGAACCCGCGGTGACCCACGTAGATGCCGCGAACGTCCGCTTTCTCGGCGTATTCGGCGATCGACTCCGCGGGCCGACCGGCCAGCAGTTCGGTCTCGATTTCGATCTCGGTGTCGTGGTCGGCCGCCGTCTCAGCGGCCACTTGTTCGGCCTGCTCGAGCGTTCGTTCGCCGTGTTCGATCGCCTCCGCTTCGCCAGGGAGGACGAGGTTCCCATCGACGAACTCGGTCTCGGGAGTCAACACGTGGACGACCTGTAACGACGTCTCCCACGTGCTCGCTTCGTGTGCCGCGTGTTCGACTGCTGTATCACTGACCGCCGAGCCATCGGTTGCGACGAGAAACGTCATACGTGATCCTCCTCGCCCGAGTATAATACCTGCTTCACAAATTCTTGCGTGGTGGGAGGGATCCCCGACTCCCGGTCCCCGTCTCTGTCGGGGGATTCGCCGACCCGCAAGCTCCCACATCCTCGTGTGTGCTGTTCTCGTCTGAGAGGTCTCCGCCTGACGGCCGAACGCAGTGTGCTCACACGTCCGGCGACGTATCGTGGACGTAGTAGCGGTCGAACTCGCCGTTCGACTGGATACGATCGACGTTGGGCTGGGACTCGACGGCGGCCAGGTCGCCCTCGGTGTACCGCAGTCCGTGGTAGGCGCTTACTTCGCGTTCGTAGTCCATTTCCGTCAGCACCAGGTACCGGTCCTCGTCGTACTCGCTCGAGACGTCGCCTCTAAGCGTGGCCGCGTCGACGTTGAAATGATAGTGACTCCGCTGTTCGTTACCGTTTACGGCGTCGTCGAACCGGTTCGGGCCGTCACGAAGGCCGAGGTAGTCGACCTCCTCGTCTTGCGATGCGAAGGCAGTCTCGTAGCCGCTCATCGTCGTCTCGCTGACGTGTGGTGACGGTGCGTAGGTGTACGGTGACGGAAAGATCGCGACCAGCGACAGGACGAGCAACAGCGCGAAGACGAGAGCGAACGCTGGATGGCCGACAATAGGGCCGTTCGGCTTCTCTCTCGAGCCACCAGATGTACTGCTCGAGCCGTCAGCCCCCCCACTCGAGCCGTCGGTCGATCCAGCACTCGAGAGCCGAGCCCCGATGCCGGCGATCGCGAGCGCTCCGAGGATCGTTATGAAGACCATCATGAGGCCGAAGACCCGGAAGTACATGCTCGAGCCGGAGGCGAAGAAGTACATGAAAAAGACTGGAACGAGTGCGACCAGCCCGGCGACGAAGTAGACGGACTCGGGACGAACTCGTCGAACCCATACTGATCGGGTCACAAAGAGAGCAGCCAGCCCGAACAGACCTGCGAGTATCGAAAACACCAGCTGTGGCGTAAAGAGCCTAAAAAAGAGTTCGAGGATGCTGCCGCCGATAGCCGCGACGGACTCGCCTTGAGTCTGGGCCGAGCCGCCCGGAGTGCCGCCACCGCTGCGGACGAACTCGACTACCGATGCGAGAAAGTAGCTAATCGTGTCACTGAAGAAGCCGTGATTTGCAGTCCAGACGAGAAAGAGCCCGATCAAGAACAGTACCTGGCCGTACATCGGCGTCTGGTCGGCGATTGGGCCGGCTCGAGAGACGCGTCGGGCGAGAAATTGGACGACACAGACTGCGACGAACGCGGCGATCAGGTGGGCCAGAAGCTGTGGATGGTAGATGACGGCTGCGATGCCGGCGATCGCGAACGCGGCGCCGACCCCCGTAACCGCCGCTCGGTCGCGATCCGTCCGGAGATACGACACGAACAGATAACACAACAGCGCCGAGAACAGCACCGCCTGGGACATCGCGTGGGGGGTGAGATACATCGAAAGCGTCGTCACCGGCAACAACAAGAACGCCGAGAACGCAGCGACGATGGTCGCGACCCGACTCTCCGTGATCGTCCAGACGGTGAGTGAGATGAACGTCCAGAAGACGAGCATCGAGACGAGGACGACGACGAACAGCCCCCGCTCGAGCGGGACCTCGAGCACTGAACTGACCAGCACCGACACCGTGTGGATCCCCGGATAGAAGAGGTCGAACGGACTAACCGTCCCCTCGCTGATCCCGCGAGCCCAGCCGAGGTGGGTCAACGCGTCGTGTTGACCCATGTAGCGGTAGCCACGCAGGATCGGTGTGCTCGCGAAGGTGAAGACGACCAGACCGCCGAGGCCGACCGCCAGTGATCGAACAGGCGACCGTTCGCTCGCAGTCGGGACGAACGCGACAGCGAGTGCAACCGCCAGTGCAAACAAGAGCCCCGCCCAGACCGCCATCGGAGTCATCGTGTAAATCGACAGCTCGTAGCCGGTCGCTGGCGATTCCCGCGCGAGGAAGGCGCTCGCGGCGACGGCGAGGAAGCCGACCGAGAGCACCAGCTTCTGGAACGGATCGTCGGCTGCGGAGTGACTGGACATTCGAAGCTGCTGCGTCGTTGGCCGATAATCGACCTTGTTATTCACCAGTTGCTGACCGTAAGCGACCCAATACCGTCGCCATCGATGACATGCGAGACTTCGAGGGAGATGAGATCCGAACGGGACCGGGCGGTCGACAGGGGTGCTCGAAACAGCTGCAAGCGCTGCTCGAACAGTCCATATTGTGCCGCTCGAGTACACATCCCAGCGCGGCTCGAGCGGGCATCAGATGGAACGTCGAATGAGAATCGAACCGCGACAACTGCAAGACACGCTCGTTACGAACGACCATCAGCTGATCGTCAGCGGCTGCATGCCGACCGCTGGACAGTCGCGGCTCCACACTGACCGCTGGACAGTCGCGGCTCCACACTGACCACCGGGCAGGTGCGGCCCCACATCGACCACCGGGCAGGTGCGGCTCTACGCTGACCCCTGTCACCCGCTCGAGCAGGGAAGAGTGACCTCCTCCTCCGCGTGAACACGGAGGAACCCCACCATGGGATTTCAGGCCGGTCGAAGCGGCCCCAAGGTTTCAAGACGCATACGTTCCACGCGTCGTCTGCTGGGTTTCAGCATCGTCATCAAAACCCCAACTCCCCCATCGGTTCGAATATAAGCTTACGGTCTGACCGCCGGCGTCAGTCCTCCTCGAGCGATTCGTCGATGTCGACCCAGACGTAGCCGTACCGGTAGGCGTTGTCGGTCGTCGGCTCCTCGGGTGGTGAGCCGTCGTAGAGCAAGACGGCGACGCGGACGGTTCCGCTCTCGGCGTCGGGCGTCACCTCGAGGTCGGCGTGGACGGTCTCGTCGTCGCCGACCGCGAGGTTGATGTCGTCGTGTGTCGTCCGATCGATAACGTCGCTGTCGTCGACCCACTGTTCCTGGACGACGGCCGTGTATTCGGTGTCAACACCCTCCTGATTCTCGACGGCGACGGTCAGTTCGATGGGGTCGCCCGGCTCCAGCTCGGTCGGGTAGTCGCTGGCGACGTACTCGCCGGAGTCGTCTTCGGAAAGCAACTCGAGGCTCGTGTACCCTTCGCCCTGCTGTGGCGAGACGAACCCGTACCCGACGCTCGTCAGGGCAACGAGCATGCTGCCGACGAGGACTACGTTGACCGCGGTGTGGACCACGGAGCCGCCGACGATCGCCCCCCAGAGCCGACCCAGTTTCCGACCGAGTCGAAGTGAATACCGTTCACCTGCCGGGACACGTCCTCGTCTGAGCGCCGCCACGAACACACTGCCGAGGACGAACACACCGACGGTGGTGACGATTGCGGGGCCGGTCAGCGCGACGGTGGCCGCGGCCATCGTCAACCCGAGCATCGGCAAGAGCGCGACGCTCAGCCCGAACGAGAGTGCGAGTCGTTCCCCGTCGCTGACGGTTCTGGTCTGGCCGAGAAACCGCCGGTCGTCGGCCGACTCGAGCGCTGACGCACGCGGAAAGAGGATCGAAACGGTCGCGTATCCGGGCGCGAGAAACAGCAATGGGACTCCGACGACCGCGCGAACGACCGGCGAGGTGACTTCGACGACCGCCAGCAACACGATTGCGATGAGAGCAACACCCGCGACGCCGAGCAGATCGATCGGGAGGCGGGGTGTGACACTGCTGGTCCCCTGGCCGGTCGCCGAAACCGGCTGAATCGTTTCTCGCTGTCTGTCTTTCATAGATTCGTTAGGTACTCGAAACACGACCGATCCGGGTATTGTTACTCGTCGGATAACCCGCCACAGAACGACCGCTTCAGGCGCTGGGACGGACCGCCGCGTTGGCTGGTGATCGACCCGACGACAGGCCGAGACGAACGCTGCGCGGCATCGCCCGTAGAGCGGAGCTGGTTCCGACTTCCCAGTTCCTGCTGGTTGCGCTCAGCCCCTGCACCGCTCGAGCGGTCGGCTGACCACGAAGCACTCGGCGAGCGACCGACGGCACACCGTGGTCGGAAACGGCTCGCTTACAAAGAGGACATCCGGTGACCAGCAAGCCATGGAATCGAGAACGATCGACGGGCCGGGCGCGACCGACAACGGGAGTCGTCGGGAGGTGCCCGGATGAGTGTCGACGTCCGCGTCGCTACCGACGACGACCGTGCCCGCTGGAACGAGTACGTCGGCCGCTCGCCACAGGGAACACTGTGTCACGAACTCGAGGCGCTCGCGGTCCAGGCGGATCATGCGGGGGCGACGCTCCATCCCCTGATCGGGTTCAAGGGCCAGGAGCCGGTCGGGCTCTTCCCCGTCTTCGAGCTTCGGAAGGGATTCGTGCGGACAGTCTTCTCGCCGCCGCCACACCTCCGCGTGCCCTACCTCGGCCCGGCGTTTCTCAACATGGGGAAACTGAAACAGCGGAAACGAGAGAAACGACGGACACGGTTCGTCGACGGCTGTCTCGAGTGGATCGACGACGAACTCGATCCGAAGTACGGGCACGTCCGCACGTCGACCGGCGTTACCGACGTTCGGCCGTTCGTCTGGGAGGGCTTCGACGCCACCCCGGAGTACACGTACGCCGTCGACCTCACGCGTGATGAAGCCGACATTCTCGGATCGTTCAGCAGCGACGCCCGACGCAACGTCCGGAACACGGCCGACGACGCCTACGAGATCACCATCGGCGGCCGCGAGTCGATCCAACGGATCCACGAGCAGGTCACACACCGGTATGAATCCCAGGGGATCAGCTTCGACGTCCCGCTCGAGTTCGTCCTCGACCTCGCTGACGCGTCGGCGAACGGCCACGTCACACCCTACGCCCTCCACGTCGACGACGAGTTCGTCGGCGGCATCCTGGCGCTCGAGTACGGTTCGCGGACGGGCCGCTGGATGGGTGGCGTACGAACCGACGCCGACGTCGACGTGCCGACCAACGACCTGCTGGACTGGGCGATTATGGACGACGCTCGCGAACGCGGGCTCGAGACGTACGACCTCGTCGGGGCCGACACCCGCCGGATCAACCGCTACAAGGCGAAGTTCAACCCCGACCTCGAGACCTACTTCAGTCTCGAGTACGGCTCGTGGGGGATGCGGGCGGCCGCGTCGCTGTACGATAGTGTGAAGTAGGGACCCGAATGGGACCATATTCATTACCTAATCGATCGCCAGCAACACAAACAGTGGGTTATGATAGCTCTCTCAATGTATGGCCCAACATGCAATTCCGACTATAATTCTGCCTATGCACTTGTTTCTTGGACATTTGATGGAACTCCTCTGTGCGGCCATAGCCCAAGTCTGGCGGCTAATGATCGAATTGGACTCACGTACAAAGAGGGAGCTTGGTACGTTCCTGACGGTGTTGATGGGACATGGATGTCTGACGACGTATCGGTTTCAGCTGAGGATTACAACGAGAACGGTATTGCCTGTTCGTTTGATGATGGCTCCGTGGACGATTACTGTGATGCTGGTGAAACATGGTATTTCGCAGCCCCGCTTAAAGAGGCGGACAGCGGTTTTGAGCCTGGGTCTCGTCAAGTCTGGGCGGTCTATAGTCACTTAGACGAACAAAAAGCGGGCGGATCAGTAACGATCTCATTCGGATCGTTAGGTTATACATCAGCAAATAATCCAGAGGCATGGCAAAGACACAGGGACGATGATGGAGACCAGCTTACTGCAACTGATCAGGATGAAGAGGATATTTGTGGTGGTCCATACAATAAGATATATTAGAAAAGCATAAATTTTTGTTTATAAACTGCTACGTGAATTGCATGAGACGACGATCATACTTGCTTTCTACAATGGGCTTGCTTTCAGGATGTGTAGGAAATGGAAATAACTCGGGGGCCTGTTCGCCCAGCGATGCACTCACAATTACTAATGGCGCTGATTATGCATACAACATCAAATTGACAATAGTTGAAAATGAGTCTTCAGAGATCGTTTTTGATGAAGTGAGAACTATTGATTCAAATTCACAACAGGATTATAGCCAGTACGTCAATGATTCACGCTCCTACTGTATCAAAGTTGCCACTAAATCGAGCAAAATAGAATTTAAAAGAGACGAGGGTGATGTCTGTGTCTTAATTAACTCTACTGAAGATATAACCGTCAGGTACGGGATTGAGTAAACGAAAAGAACATAATCCTGTAGAGGTCGACGTCCATAGTATTCCATATTAAATGGCCACCATTGATTGTCGCCCCCTTGACTATAACTTATGTTTCATATTCTCTTTCGGAGTACACAAACAACAGAACAGAATAAATAGAGACTGCAGTTTGCCGAGAATAGATTGGTTTATTATTATGTAAAAATTAGATCATGATCCTGTTTCCTGATAGTAGACTGATTTAGTTATCAGAAACTAACCCACTGGATAACCGGCTTCATAACCAAGGACCGCCGCGACGGAGGCGACGACGATGACCGACAACTCATCCCTCCGGACCCTGCTCGTCGGGATCGACGCGGCCTGCGACCGGGTGCTCGCGCCGCTGTTCGAGGACGACGAGGTACCGACGCTCGAGTCGATCTACCGGGACGGCCCTAACGGGACGCTCGAGTCACAGATCCCGCCGTGGACGGCCTCAGCGTGGCCGTCGCTCTATACGGGGAAGAACCCCGGCAAACACGGCGTCTTCGGCTTTCTGCGATTCGACGGCTACGACTGGGACGTGGTGAACGCGAGCGACGTTTGCGAGCCAACGATCTGGGAGCTACTGGACGACCACGGCCTCTCGAGCGTCGTCGTCAACGCCCCCGTAACCCACCCGCCGCGGGCGTTCGATGGCGCGTTGATCCCCGGCTACACCGCCCCCGAAGACCCCGACTGTCACCCAGAGGGACTACTCGAGGAAGTCCGCGAGGCGATCGGCGAGTACCGCGTCTACCCGGACGAGGACGCTGCCGACCTCGCCAGCGCCTACGCCGACTGCATCCGGATGCGTGGGGAAGCGTTTTGCTACCTGGCCGACCGGTTCGATCCGGCGTTCGGCTTCGTCGAGTTCCAGGGGACCGACTCGATCTACCACGAGGCCCCCGACGACGACACCGCCATCCGAACGATCTACCGCGAACTCGACCGCCAGCTCGAGTCGATCCTCGAGGTGTACGACCCCGACACCGTGATCGTCGCCAGCGACCACGGGATGGGGCCCTACCGCGGGCTCGAGTTTCGCGTCAACGAGTACCTCCGCGCTGAAGGCCTCGTCGAGACGCGCCGCGGCGGCGACGGCATGCCGACCTGGGCGACCGTCCGCGACGACGCGCTCAAGGCGGGTGCGGAGGCGACCGACCACCGGCCCGGCCTGGGCGAACGAGCGATGGCCACCGCCGCCCGTGCCGGCCTCACCAGCCAGCGAATCGGGGCCGTCCTCGAGCGCCTGGGCCTCGACGACGTCGCTGCGAAACACGCCCCCGCGGGCGTCGTCAGCGCCGGTGCCAAGCAGGTCGACTTCCCCGCATCACGCGCGTACGTTCGCTCACGAATCGAACTCGGCGTCCGAATCAACCTCGAGGGACGCGAACCCAATGGCGTGGTCCCAGAAGCCGAGTACGAAGCCGTCCGGACTCGGCTCATCGACGCCCTCAGGTCGGTTCGGACGCCCGACGGCGAGCCGGTCTTCGAGGACGTCCGCCCGCGCGAGGAGTACTTCCACGGTCCCGAAAGCGAGCGCGCCGTCGACGTCGTGACCGTCCCGGCCGACTTCGAGCACTTCCTCTCGGCGACGCTTCGCGACGAGCAGTTCGGCCCGCCGTCCGAGCCGTGGAATCACAAGCTCGAGGGAACGGTTGCCCTCTCCGGAGCAGCTGTCGACCACGGCGCGGGCGTCGGTGACGCACACCTGTTCGACATCGCCCCGACCGTCCTGGCCACGCTCGACGTGCCGGCGTGCGATCGAATGGACGGGACTCCCTTGCCGTGTGTCAACCCTGTGGGCGTCCAGTCCTATCCGCGCACCGACGACGGGGTGTCGGTCGAAACCGCAGACGACGGCGTCGAGCAGCGACTCGCTGATCTCGGCTACCTCGAGTAATCGTTACCGCGAACGCACGTAGACGAGCGCACAGAGGACACCCCCGGCCAGTGCGAGAAGTTCGTAGGGCTGGTCGTAGAAGACGAGTATGGAGGCGGCGACGAACAGCGCACCCGAAAGGATCGCATAGCCGATCGCTCGAGTTGCCCCGTCGTCCTCGACGGGCTCGGTCCTGACGACGAGTTCGCCGCGCTCTATCTGGGTGGCGACCCGGTCGAATCGTGTCGGCGCGCGGGCGAGTGCCGGAATCGACGACTGAAAGTCCCGGCGAATCTCGGATGCAAGCTCGCGCAGCTCGCTCTCGATGAACCCGTGTTCGACGAGGAACTCACGGGTGACGGTGATGAAGTCGAACTCCGGGTCGAGCTGGCGGCAGACGCCTTCACCGACGGTGCCGACGCGGACGAGCAACATCACGTTCGGTGGAATCCGGAACGGGAAATCGTGGAGCATCTGCATGAGTTCCGTGATGATGGCCCGCCAGGTGATCTCAGAGCGTCCCTCGAGGTTCTCGATGACGAGTTCGAGAACTCGTCTGACTTCGGATCGGTCGACCGATCGCTCGAGGACCTCGAGGTCGATGAGCGCATCCAGCAGTCGGTCGACGTCGCGCATGACGAGCGCGCGGTAGATGTCGACGAGGTCGTCCTGTTCGGCTTCGGTCAGCCGTCGACTCATGCCGAAGTCGTAGATGATCAGCCGCCCGTCGTCGGCGACGGCGAGATTGCCAGGATGTGGGTCGGCGTGAAAGACACCATCGACGAGCCCCATCTGGAGGTAGGTTTTGGCGAGCAGCGTCGCCATCTCGGTTGGCGTCCGCTCGACGGCGGCGAGGGCGTTTTCGTCGGTGATCTTGCGGCCGGGGACGAACTCCATCGCCAGTACGCGTTCGGAGGAGAGCTCGTCGTAGACGGCCGGAACGACGACCTGTGACTCGTCGACGTTCGAGCGAATCTCGCGCATCATCGTCGCCTCTCGGTCGAAGTCCAGCTCCTCGAGGATGATCGTCTCGAAGTCGCTCGCGACGTTTTTCAGCGAGTACTCGTAGCGTTCCGGCGCGATGATGGCGATCAGGGGGACGATCCGGCGGATGACCGCGAGGTCACGCTCGATGATCGCCTGAATTCCGGGACGGCGAACTTTGAGCGCGATTCGTTCGCCGTCGTGTTCGACGGTGTAAACGAACGCGAGCGAGCCGCCGGCGACGGGTTCGAGCGTCTCGAGGTCGAGGCCGTCGGCGAGTTCGTCCTCGAGGACGGTCAGGGGGTCGCCGCCGGCGTCCTCGGGGACCTCGTCTTGGAGCGTCGACAGTACCTCGACGTAGGTCGGCGGGACGACGTCCGGTCGGGTCGAGAGCACCTGGCCGACCTTGACGAACGCCGGACCGAGCTCGAGCATCGCGTCTCGCAACTTCGTCGCCCGGCGTCGGTGTTCGGCCTCGCTGACGCTCCGGGAGGGGCCAAAGAGGACGAACCGACGCGCATCGCGCAGGAACGCCCAGGCAAACGGCAGGAACGTGACGACGACGGCGAGGTACCGGCGGTAAAATCCCATCATACGAGCAGGTCGGGGTGACGTGGAGACGGTGGCGTCTCGCCCATGGCTCGGAATTCTCGCCGTTGGTACAAATATCTGAACGGTTCCGGGCCCGGTTGTTCACCGATATGGGGGATCGAAACACAGATTTACGCGGATGAGACAGTAGTACTCGAACGGATGTACCGCGTCGATGCCGGATTTTCGCGGCGGATCGTCCGCCGTCACGACGGGGACGGAGTTCGGTTCAGCGCCATCGAGCCAACGGAGCGGACAGTCCAACGGCGACCGATCAGCGAGGTGAGCGAGTCGTGACCGACGTTCAGATCGACGACGCGATCGACGTCTACCTCACCCGTAAAGCCGTCGGCGACCCGGACGGGCCAGGGGCGGGCGCTTACGCAGCCAACGCCGAATCGATCCTCCGGCGGTTCGCCGACTGGATCGAACGCGAGTGTCGCGTCACCGCACTCGCCGCCCTCGAGCCGACACACCTGCGGGCGTACGCGACCGACCTCCACGAGCGAACCGACCGCGGCGAGTACACCGCCTCGAGCGTCCACACCTACTACGCGGTTGTACGAGCGTTTCTCTCCTGGTGCGTTCGCGGGGGGATCGTCCCCACCAATCCGGCGGCGAGCGACGTTGCCGAGTCGGCGCTCCCGGCACCCGAATCAACGGGCGACGACGATTCCTGGTCACCCGACCGTCGGCGCCGCCTCGAGGCCTACGCCCGTGAGCGGGCGTTCGGTTCCGACGCGGGCGAGGATGGCACGGACGAGCGACGGACGCGCCTGCGCGAGTACGCGCTCGTCGCCGTCCTCGCCCACTCGGGTGCTCGTGGCGCCGAACTGTTCCGGGTCCCCGAGGACGACCGGCGGACGGGCGCGACCTGGGACGACGTCGACTTCTACGCGGGGACGCTGCGCGTCCTCGGGAAGTCCCAGCGCCTCGAGGAGGTAACGGTACTCGGTCCGGCCAGGACGGCCCTGCGGCGATACCGGGTCGTTCTCGATCCGCCGTCGAACGACTGGCCGCTGTTTCCAACCCGACACGCCCCGTCGATCGCCCGTCGTGTCCGGGAAACCCTCCACGAACGGGGCCACGACGATGCCGAGGTCGAACGACTGCTCGAGCGCCACACGGCGACCGAACTCGCCCGCGAGCGAGCGATCGCCCCGCCAGCGATCACGACAGAGGGTGCACGCTCGGTGTTGAAGCGGCTCTGTGAGCAGGCGGAGGTCGATGTCGACGGCGACTACCTGACCCCGCGGGGAGTCCGTGGTGACCGCTTTGCGACGACCGAACGGCGAGAGGCAACTCCGGCGGCACCACAGCTTCGGAC
Organism: Natrarchaeobaculum sulfurireducens; assembly: GCF_003430825.1. Lineage (NCBI taxonomy): Archaea > Methanobacteriati > Methanobacteriota > Halobacteria > Halobacteriales > Natrialbaceae > Natrarchaeobaculum > Natrarchaeobaculum sulfurireducens. The sequence goes on from NZ_CP024047.1 coordinate 2,425,210, forward strand.
CTCGTCCGACGACCGATCGATCGCCGTCCTCGAGGATCGGCCGCCGATCGGCCCAGATCCGACACCTCGCGAAGACGATGGCTAAGCCCGGCCATAAGAAGGGATCTGAGTAGTTCGTCGGCCGTGTCGCAGCTCTCTATCGGGGAAACCACAAGAACAGTTGGTACGCAGACGCTGGGTTAGGCGACGATTACGGAACCAGGTCCTGAATCGCACTCTCGAGGATCGACTGGATCTCTGCGGAGGCAAACCCGAGGGTCAGGCCGAGGACCGCGCCGATGACGATCGCGATGAGCATCCCCCGAGTGATCGACGCGCGGTCGACGTCTTCGCCCTCGAACGGGTGGAAGTAGATCCGGTTGATAAACGGCAGGATGTATCCCGCCGAAAGCAGCGTGCTGCCGAGGACGAGTGCCGAGACGAGCCACAGCCCCTCCTCGAACGCACCGAGCGCGATGTACCACTTGCCGACGAAGCCGACCGTCGGCGGCAGCCCGATCATCGCAATCCCGAGGACCGCGAAGGCACCGGCCATCACGGGAGCCTTCTTTGCGAGCCCGGCATACTCGTCGACGGTTCGAATCCCGCCGAAACGGAGCGCGAACATCCCCGCCAGGATGAACAGCGAGGCCTTGACGATCCCGTGACCGAAGATCTGGAGGATCGAGCCGAACAGCGCCGTCTCGTTTGCGACGGCGATCCCGACGAGGATGAGCCCGAACTGCGAGACCGTCGAGTACGCCAACACGAGTTTGATGTGATCCTGTAAGAGCGCGAAGAAGCTCCCCGCAAACAGCGACAGCAGGGCGCCGACCAGCAGGAGCTGTGAGATCGTCGGGTTCGCCTCGAGGAACTCGGGCGTGAAGACGGTGAAGATGATCCGAGCGAACGCATAGACCGCGACGGCGGGCATCAGCGAGGAGATGACTGCACTGATGCCGTCGGGTGCGGAGGCGTGGGCGTCCGCCAGCCAGGTGTGCACCGGGAACAGCGCGATCTTGATCGCGAGCCCGACACCCATCAGCACGAACGCCGTCACGACCACGGGGTCCGTGTAGCCGGCTTCGGCGATGTGCTGGGGCAGTTCGTTCATCGTCAGTGTCCCGGTCGCCGCGAGCACGAGTGCAACGCCAAGCAGGTAGAACGAGGCCCCGACGGTCCCGACCAGCAGGTACTTGAACGCCGCGTAAGTCGACCAGCGGTACTTCGAGGACGCCACGAGGGCGTACGACGAGATCGCCATGATCTCGAGGAAGACGTAGAGGTTGAAGATGTCACCCGTCAGCACGACGCCGAGCATCCCGCCGGTCAACAGCAGGAAGCCGCCGTAGAAGGCGTTGCCTCGAGGCCCGCCGATGCGAGTGTAGACGAGCACGCCGAGACAGATGAGCAGCGTCAGGATGACGACGACCATCGAGAACTCGTCGGCGAACAACTCGATCCCGAACGGCACCGGGATACCGGCGAGTTCGTACCGGATCGCGCCGTTGTGGTGGACGACCCACGCCAGCGCCACCGCGAGTGCGAACGTCGCCGAGAGGATCGCTGCGGCGAAACTCCAGCCAACGTTCTTCCAGCGGAGATCCGCGGCGATCGGTAACACCGCCGTCAACAACGGCAACAGAACGACCGCGCCGACGATCCACTCGAGGTGGTCCATCTCAGCTCACCTCCGTCGTGAGATCGACGCCGCGCTCGCTCCAGCGATCCGTCCGTGTCGTCAGTGTGGTAGCAGTTCCGATCATAATTACTGGATGAACAGGGAGAACCCAAGCGCGAGCATGAGCACGCCAGCCGCGACGTAGATTGTCAGTCCGATACCGAGTTTGCCGCCGGTCTTTCCGGGCGTCTGCTCGAGTCGCTGGTCGTAGCGTTCGTGCAGGCTCGAGGGAATCACCGTGCGGATGGTTCGGCTGGGATCGTGTGCGGTTCGAACGAGCGCCCAGCCGGTGGCAACGACGGCGTCGTTGACGCGGTTGTAGCCGCCGCCGAGGCCGCCCGAAGCGCCCTTTGCGCCGTAAAACGCGAGCGGGTCGTGGGCACGGTCGACGTCGATCCCGCCGTGGAACGTCCCGAGCAGCGGTTTCGCGACCACGAACACCAACAGACCGCCCGATGCGAGGAGGGCGACTTTGGTGAACTCATAGAGCGTGTAGGGATCCGATCCCCAGGCCTCGCTTCCGGGCACGAGTGCGTACAGTGCGGGGTAGTAGAGGCCGAAGCCGATACAGCCGGCGGCGACGCCGCCGGTGACGACGGCGTGACCCCAGTCGGCGTCTGGCATCTCGATCGGCTCGCCGTCTAAGAAGGCGTAGTAGCCGAACTTGATGAACGAGGCGAAGGTGCCGACGCTACCGAGATATAGCATCCACTCGAGCGTCGTCAGGTTCGCCTCGACGACGGCATCGATCAACATTCCTTTGCTGACGAAGCCGTTGAAGCCGGGGACGCCGGAGATCGAAAGCGCACCGACGAGGAAGGCACCGAGCGCGATCGGCGCGGTCGTCCCGATGGCACCGAACTTATCCAGGCTCTCTTTGCCGAGTTTGAGGATGATGATCCCCGCGGCCATGAACAGCAGACCCTTATACAGGATGTGGTTGAACAGGTGGGCGAAGCCGCCAGCGACGCCGAGCGTCGAGCCGATACCGATACCGGCGAGCATGAAGCCGACCTGACCCTGGATGTGATACGACAGGAGCCGGCGCATGTCCTTCTGGGCGAGCGCGAACGCCGCCCCGTAGATAGCCATCGCACCGCCCATGTACGCGAAGTAGATGTTCCCCTCGGGGAACGCCCGGAAAGACGCGTAGACCGCTGTCTTCGTCGTATAGCAGGCGAGGAAGACCGACGTGGCAACGTTCGGACTCGGGTAGGTGTCCGGCAGCCAGGCGTGTAGGCCGATGATGGCGGCGTTCAGGCCGATCCCCGCGCCCATCAACAGCGCCGTCACCGAGAACGTCACCGTCCCGAGGTCGACCTCGAGGCCAGCGACGTTGGTCTCGGCGAAGTGCAACGCGGTCGCACCGCCGTCGGTTCCGTAGAACAGGTAGAGGGCGACACCCGCCAGGAGCAGGCTGCCACCGATACCGTGGGCCAGCGCGTACCGGTAGCCCGTCCGGATCGACCGGCCACCGGATTGCCAGACGAAGACGGTGCTGGCGATGGCCATCGCCTCCCAGCCGACCACGAGCGAGAGCCAGTCGCCGACCATCACGGTCCACAGCGAGGCGGTGACGTAGCCGAGCCCCCACAGCAGGTGTCGCGTGTCAGTGTCGGCGAAGTAGGCGTAGGCGACGGCGAACGCACCGAAGCCGCCGAAGATGATCGCCATCAGTCTCGAGAAGCCGTCGACCTCGAGGACGAGCAACTCGAAGCCCATGAACGTCGCGGTCGGACCGGTTCCCTCGGGAACGAGCAGGGCCCAGACGACGACGCCGATCAGCGAGAGCGTCGCGACGCCGTGGGCCGCTCGCCGTGGGAGCACCAGTGTGAGCACGAGCGCGACCGCGACGAGCAGCGCCGGCGGCACGGAGAGGAGTTCGTTCATCCGTCGATCACCCCCTCAGCGCCCGAGGCCTCGACGATTCCGTTGATCAGGTCGAAAAAGACCATGTGATCCGGTGCGATCCCGAACAGCAAGACGAGCGTCATCGTAGACATCAGTGGGACGAGCATGAACGGCGTCGTTTCCTGCAGGCGGCCGGTCGGCCGGTCCCAGCCGTCGCTCGGCGGGAGTTCGACGTGGCCGTGGTCGTCGTGGTCGTGATCGTCGTGGCCGCCATCGGCACGGTACGCCATCGATTTCTCCGATCGACCGCCGAACGGATTGTCGAGGACGGGTTTGCCGCCGTGGTCGTCCGCCGTCTCGAAGAAGGCCGTGTAGATGATCGGCCAGAAGTACGCGATGTTCAGCGCACCCGAGGTGACGAGCACGGCGGGGACGAGCAAGGTTCCAGCCTCGGCTCCACCCCACAGCAGGTGCCATTTACTCACGAAGCCAGCGAGTAGGGGGATGCCCGCCATGCTGAGGCTCCCGACGGCGAACGCCGTCATCGTGACCGGCATCCGCTTTGCGACGCCGGGCATCTCGCTGATGTACTTTACCTCGAGTTGGACGTACAGCGCCCCGGCACAGAGGAACAGCGTCAGCTTCGCGAAGGCGTGGGCGGGGATGTGTAACAGCCCGCCAGTCAGCGCCATCGGCGTCAACAGCGCCATGCCCAGGACGATGTACGAAAGCTGGGCGATGGTCGAGTACGCCAGCCGCGCTTTGAGATTGTCCTGGCGCAACGCGAACAGACTCGAGATGACGATCGTTGCGCCAGCGAGGATCGCCAGCGGGACGCCCATCCCGATCTCGGCGACCGTCTCGGGGCCGAAGACGTCGATGACGGTCCGGGCGACCCCGAACGCGCCGGCTTTGACGACCGCGACCGCGTGGAGCAGTCCCGAGACGGGTGTCGGCGCCACCATCGCACTGGGCAGCCAGGCGTGGACCGGCATGACGCCTGCTTTCACGGCGAAACCGCCTGCCAGCAGCGCGAACGCGGCGCGGGCGACCCACGGGTCCTCTGCGGCGAGGGTCGACAGGCCCTCGATGCCGCCGCGGGTGAACGTGATGTCGCCAGCGAGCCAGAAGATAGCGAGCATCCCACCGAAGACGGCGAGTCCACCCGAGAGCGCGTACGCGAGGTACTTATACCCCGAGACGCGCGCCTCGTGGGACTCGTCGTGAGCGACCAGCGGGTAGGTCGCAAGCGTCAGCACCTCGTAGAAGACGAGGAGGACGAAGATGTTCGCGGCGAACGCCACACCCAGTGCGGCACCGACGCTCGCACAGAGCATCGCGAAGAATCGCGTCTGGAACGGCTCGTGGTGGCCGCGCATGTAGCCGATGCTGTACAGCGCGGTGAGGACGTAGAGCCCGCTCGAGACGAGCGCGAACACCATCCCCAGGGCGTCGGCCCGGAGGACGAGGTCGATCCCCTCGACGAACGTTCCGATGGTCGTCTGGTGGACGGTGCCCTCGAGGACGTCCGGGACCATGCTGGCGACGATGGCGAACATGGAGACAGCCGCGAGCAACGACCACGCTTCGCGGACGTTCGGGCGGTCTTTCGAGAGGAAGATCAGCCCCAGCGCGATGAGGGGGACGACCAACACCAGTCCAGGACGGATCGACTCGACGGTCGTCGCGTTCGCGAGGACGAGTTCAGTCATCGCTACCACCTCCCGAGTTCGACGAGGTCGTATCGTCTGCGGCGATCGCAGCCTCGATCTCGCGGACGTTCATCGTCCCGAACTCGGCGTAGAGTCGGATCGAAAGCGCCAGCGCCAGCGCCGTCAGCGCGACCCCGACGACAATCGCGGTCAGGACGAGGACGTGCATCAACGGATTGGCGTGTGGCTCCGCGAACCCGTCTGTGAGGATCGGTGGGGTCGCCCCCTCGACGTAGCCGATCGTCACGAGCATCAGGTAGACCGCGATCTGTGCAAAGTTGAGCCCGATGATCTTCTTGATGAGATTCGGATTGTCGATCATCATGTAGATCCCGATCAGGAAGAGCGCGAACGACGTGAAGTAGTAGTGATAGGCTTCGATCATATGGATTCACCTCCTTCGCCGAACCCTGCGGCGAGCCAGACGACGAGGCCGATGATGACGCCAGCAACGAGCGCGGCGATCGCGACCTCGACGAGTTTGACCATGTTCTCGACGGACAGCGGGAAGACGAACAACTCGAGGACGTCGCCGCCGTAGAGGAGCGCGCCGAACGCGACAGCGCCGAAGATGGCGGCCCCGAGTATGAACAGTCCTGCGAGCGCACGCCCGTCGAGCCACTCCTGAGTCGGGCCGAAGCCGAAGGCCATCGCGACCAGCACGATCGTCGAGGCCATTACGACACCGCCCTGGAACGCGCCGCCGGGGAGACTGGTCCCGAACAGCGTCAGGTAGATCCCGAAGGCGACGACGAACGGGGTGACCGTCCTCGAGGCGGTCTTGACGACGGGACTCTCGACGACTTCGGTCGTCGCCTGTAGCTCCGCCATCTCCTCGCGATCGAGCGACTGTGCCTCAGCCGCGGCGTCTTCGGCCGTCGATCCCGGATCCTCGTCGCCACCGTCGTCGACGGCATAACCGTGGATCTCGTCGGCCTCCGAGGGGTCCGCGTCCTGTCCACCGTCGGATTCGACGTCATCGTGATCGGTCCCCGTCATAGGATATCCTCCCGGCCGAGTACGATCAGGATGCTCACCGCCGCGGCGAAGGCGACGATGAGTTCACCGAGCGTGTCCAGCCCACGATACACGACGAGCACTGCCACGACCGCGTTCGGGAAGCCGGCATCCTCGAGCGTCTCCTCCATGTAGTAGCCATACGGCGTCAGTTCGCCATCGGCGTAGGTACTCGAGACCGCCGGGGCGTCCGCCGCGCCGATAGGATCGAGCGAGAGGAACGTATAGCCAAGCGGCACCGCGAGGGCGCCGACGATCAGCAACGCCGGGAGGTTGAGCGATCGAAACGCGGCGAGTCGACCGCCGTCTTCGTCGGCGTCGGCCGCACTGCTTGCGAGACCTGTCGTCTTCTTGACAGTGATCATAAACAGCACGGAGATGACGCCAGCACCGACTGCTGCTTCGATCAGCGCCACGTCGGGTGCAGCGAGTAGCACCCAGATCACTGCGATTCCAAGGGTCAGTCCCGCAAACGTAACGATCGCACCCACCACGTCGCGTGCGAACGCGACGAAGAGCGCGCCGAGGAGGACGAACGCGATCAGTGCGAGCTCGAGCCAGATCATCGTGATCCCTCCGAGTCGTCAGTCGTCCAGACGTCGATACCTCTGCTGTAGGCGGCTCGCGTGATCGCGTGGGCCGCCGTGGGGTTGGTGTAGTAGATGAACACGAGCAAGATCAGAGCCCGGAGGGTCTCGCCGACGGTCCCGAAGTAAAGGGCAACGGCGAGGACCGAAAAGCCGGCACCGAGCGTGTCGGCTTTGGTCGCTGCGTGTGATCGGCTGTAGACGTCCGGGAGCCGGAGCATGCCAACGGCCGCAACGAACGTAAAGAAGACGCCGATCGCGGCGAAGACGACGATGAGTGTGGTCACGATCATCACCAGTCCACCCCCTCAGCGTCGTAGGTGAACCGACCGACGACGAGACTCAACACGAAGTTGAGCAACGCGTAAACGATCGCGATGTCGAGATACTCGGGTCGGTCGAGTCCGGCCGAGATCAACGCGAGCACCATCACGATGCTCGTCCCGATCACGTTCACGGCCATCACCCGGTCGTGAGTCGTCGGTCCGGCGACGACGCGGTAGAGGACCAACGCGGCCAACACGACGACGACTGCGGCCGCCGCCAGCAAAACCGTTCCCGCGAGGTCACTCATCGGGCCCACCTCCCGTTGGCGTCTCCGTCGGGGTGGCCTCGATGGCACCGCCAGCAGCGGCAGGACCCTCGAGTGCGACCGCGTCGCCTCGGGCGGCCGGGCCAGCTAATTCGCTGGCATCACGGCCGTAAAAGAGGTACCTGACGGCACGTTCGTGGACACCCTCGACGAGATCCTCGCGGGCACTTGGATTGAGCGAGTGAACGAGCAGTTGATGCCCGTCCGCATCCACGGTCAGCGTTCCGGGCGTCAGGGTGATACTGTTCGCAAACGCGGTCACTGCTAGCCCGCTTCCGACCGCAGCGTCAACTCTGTCCAGGCCGGGATCGATCGGCAAGGACGGGTGTAAAACGACGTATGCGAACAATACGTTCGCTTTCGTGATCTCCCAGAGGAGATACGGCACAAACAGCACACCGCGAGCGACCGTCCCGAAGACGGGTCCGAGACTCGGTGTCGTCTCGAACGCGACGTTGCGCAACAGCGCCGCCGCGATGATCGCCGTGATCACACCAGAACCGAGGACGAACGGATCGAACAGGGAGTAGTTCGTCGCACCGAGGGCGACGTAGAAGCCAAATGCGACGGCTGCGACAACCCCTGCCCGGAAGAGTTCGTCACCAGTCAGCGTCCCGCTGTCGGACGTCACCGGGGCCCGCTCGAACGCCACTCCAGTTCCATCGAGAATCGACTCGAGTGACTGCAATGTCGGCGCCGTCGCATCGAGCGAGTAGTGTGGATCGAGGACGATCCGTTCGATGCCGTGTTCGCGCGCATACTCGAGGAACAGTTCGACGTGTTCGCCCGGCCCGGCGACGTATCGGTCCGTTCCGAGGAAGGCCGTCGTCACCGCAAGCGCATCCGTCGAGGCGTCCTGCGCTCTGCGTTCGGCCTGCTCTAGAACCGTTCGATCCGGCGTTGGGACATCACCGACGTGATGACCCGAAACCGTCCGAACGAGGTGTACATCGTCCCCGTCGTCGCGAGCGAGGTCGACAGCGTGCGTTACTGTCTCCTCGAGCGTTCCTGACGGGGCGATCGGAACGAGAACTCCCCCACCGCCGGTCATGTCGGCCACCTCCCGAACGGAACCTTACGGTCCTCGAGGCGTGCGACGAGTCCGTGCCCATCGCGTCCGTCGCAAGCCTCGAAATCATCCACGGCGACGCCGGGAGCGGATCGTCGACTGCCCATCTCTGTCGACGACGCTGTAAGCGTTCGGTCTGCCGCGGACACCCCTTCGGATGGCCGTCGTTTGCTAGTCATGTCTCTCTTCTCGTTAGTCGACCCAAGCGGTACCCGTAGGAAAACTATTTCGTTATCCGCCAGTTGGCGCGGAGAATCGATACGTTATGAGTTCTCCCACACAAGACTCCTCATATGTTCCGAGATTTTTGAATCTGGAATACGTTCGTTTAATTCCGACGTCATCCGGGGTGCAGTCGGGGCCAGTTTAGCGTATGGAGAAGAAACATACCACCTATACCAAGGGGGCGCTATCGTAACCCTTACAATCTTACTTTCAATAGAACAAACGAAGTTTATGCTGGCAACTGAACCCCTCACCGGTCGACCTGACCACTCATGCGAGCACGCCTCGCCGATGGAACCTGCTCACTGAGATGAACCGCCGAACAGACCAACAACGCGACCGACTCGCGGCCCACGTCTTCGTCTGTACGAACGATCGCGACTCCGACTACGTCTGCTGTGCCGACGTCGGCGCCGACGAGGTCCTCGAGGCCGTCAAGGCCTGGCTCCGCGATCGGAACGCCTTCTGGTCGCCGATCGGCGTCTCGACCGCGGGCTGCCTCGGCCTCTGTAGCGAGGGTGGCACTGCGATCACGATCCAGCCCCGAAACGAGTGGTACGCCGACGTCCAGCCCGAAGACGTGCCCGACCTGCTCGAGTCGACGTTCGGTCCGGAAGCCGAACGACTCGAGCGGTAGCCTGGCGGACGCGTTCGACTAATCGCTTGAGGACCCGACCGGCAGGTGTCGACGATGGCTGTTCCAGTATCTGGCATCTGTTGGTCGGTAGGGGGCGGGTTCCTCGTCTGAGCATGTCCTCGAGTGGACGACGACCCCAGAGACTCTAGATGCTAACATTCGACGACGTCGGCAACGACCTTTCTGAGGGTTCGATGGCCTGAACGATACCGACGGGGTACCGTGGTGTGCAGACGGTCGGTAACGGACTCGAGGCAGTACGTCGGCCAGATGTGGATTGCTGCCTACGTCAGGAGCGCGTACACCACGTACGCGACAGCGAGGACGATGGCGAGTGTCACCAGCGTGGAGACGACCCAGGTGACGACGCCGAAGACGATCGAGAGTACCTCGAAGGCGACGAACAGTGCGATGAGCGCCACGATCACGAGTCCAATGGCGCGGAGGGCGTCGGTCATATGTATCCGAACGTCCGCGAACGAGTAAATCGTTGCGGTGAGTGCGATCCCGTCTCGATTAGCCGACTCCGAACGATTCCCTCTCTGATCGAGGACGTCGCTGCGCCCGTAGACTCACTCGGTTTCGGAGTACGCCAGTTCCTCGCCGTCGCGTCCCTGCATCGGGACGCTAAATCCGCCACCCGAACGAGCACTGTGTTCACGCTGTGGGTACGGGATTCCGATCTCTTCGCGGTCGTATGCAGCCTTGAGCTCGTGGACGACAGCTCGAATCGTCGTCCACTTCTTGTGGGCGTTGGGCTGGCGGATCCAGAACCGACACTCGAGCGTGATCGCTGAGTCGTCAAATGCGGTCGGGATCACTTGCGGTTTCGGCGCGGGTGCGACGTCGTCGACGGCCTCCATCGCTTCGACGGCGACCGACTCGGCGTGCTCTAAGTCAGTTTCGTAGTCGACACCGACCTCGAGTCGCAGGCGCAGCCGGTTTCGCTTGCTCCGGTTGACGACCGTCGCACTCGAGACGTGATCGTTCGGAAGGACCACGGTTTCACCGTCGAAGCTTCGCAGCCGCGTGTTGGTGATCGTGATGTCGACGATCATCCCCTCGTGGTCACCGACCTGAACCCAGTCACCGATCTCGAAGGGACGTGAGAACATCAACACGAAGCCAGCGATCAGCGATCCAAGCGTCTGTCGGGCGGCCATCCCCATGACGATCCCCAGAAACCCCGCCCCGACGAGCAAGCCACCGAGGTCGATCTGCCACAGCGAGAGCGCAGCCAATCCGACCGCGATGAAGATCGTTACCTGCAACACGCGAAAGACGACGCCTTCCTGGTGGGCAGTGACGTAATTTGCATCCGCCAACCACTCCTCGAGGCGCTGTTCGAGATACCGGGTTCCGACGACAGCGCCCAGAAGCAATCCGACCGTCAGAATACCACGGAGGGCGTACGGCAGTGCCGTCGCAAGTACCGTGAGTACGCTCGAGGCAACGGACCCATAGCCCCAGAGGACGAGCAACGCGAGAAACGCAACGAGGACGAGTACCGATTGGACCGATCGAACGACCGCACGGCGAGGGAACGGCACGTTCAGTACGTCGTCGACGATCTCGAGCAACGATCCGGCGTTACTCTCGTGGAGCCCTCGGCCAACGGTATCGACGCTGCGCCGGACGACCAGTGGAACGACGACGGCAGCGACGGCCAGTGCGGCGAGGACGATTCCGATGCTGACGGCGAGGCGAGCCTCGGTCGTGGTCACGGTCTCGAGGCTCGCCAGCGCCGCCTCGGCGTGGTCTGTCGGAAGCACGTTCGTGTGTTCAGTCGACCCATCTACACCAAGAAACTGCTGGCCAACGACCCAGACGAGAGGGTTTCTGATTGTTTGTTGAATAGTTCAGTGACGGTGGGGGCGTCGTCCTGCTCGCCGACGAACGGGGGCTCGGGCAGAACGCTCGCGACCAGCCTCGCCTCCCAGTTTCGAACCGATCCCGACGTCGACGGTGGCCTCGTCGGCATGAGCGTCGGCGGTGGCCGTACAGTTATGATACTGCTCGAGGCGGCCTGAGCGGTCAGGCCTCCCCGGCCTGTCTCGCGATGTCAAAGCACGCTTCGGCGAAGCCGACGATCGACGTCGGGAGCTCGACCTCGGTCGAGATGACGAGACCACTTGACTCCGTGACAGGAAGGAAGATGAGCAAAGCGTCCTCGAACCGACGGACCGAGTAGCGGAACTCGCCGACGTCGTAGATCTGCTCGAAGAAGTTGACGTTCAACAGGTTCGACATCCGTTCGACACTCATCCGCTCGAACTGTGATTCCGTGTAGAGACCGGCGACGTCGTCGCGAATGTACAGCGATTCGTAGTCGCTGGTGTCGAAGTAGTCGACCGCGCGCACTCCGTCACCGAGTTCGTCGCGGGCGAACTCGACGACTTCGTCGAAGGGAGATTCGATCTCGGACATACACTCACCTCTGGACGCGGGACGCCTATTAGCGTGTTGTTCAGGCCACCCCACTCAAGCCGTCGGGGACACTCCAGGCGGCAGGAGACGGGCTCAGTCAGGTCGGGTGATGTGGAACGGGAGGCCTTCGACGCCGTCACGCTGGAACGAGTCGATGGCGTCGTTGACCTCGTGGTACTCGAGAATGTTCTCCTGGATCATCCGTTCGATGATGTCGGATCGGAACTGCAGGTCGTCGTAAATGTCGCGGGTATCGGCGTAACCGAGCAGCGTCGCGATCTGTTCTTCGAGCACGTAAGAGTTGTTCATCCCTTGAAAGACGATCTCGTCGTCGACCGGGTCCCAGTAGAAGACTTGCCGGGTGACGACCCCGTCCATCTCCTGGGAGTACCCCTCGATCTCCTGGACGCTCGTTACCCGACGGAGGACGTCGTCGCCCTGTTTGACCCGGTTCTGGAACAGCGCCACGTCAGCATTGTCCATGAACGTCTCGGGGACGTTGATCGGATCCCCGGTAAACCGCTGGATCATCGAGACGATGTCGCTCGCGTGGAAGGTGAGCATAACCGGGTGACCGGTCTGGGCTGCCTGGAACGCCATGCGTCCCTCCTCACCACGAACCTCACCCACGACGATGTACTCGGGACGCGACCGCAGTGCGGCCTCGACGAGATTGAACATGTCGACGTCTGCGCTGTCCTCACTGCGACTCTCACGTGTGAGTAGCTGCTGCCACGTGTCGTGTGGCGGCAGGACCTCCGCGGTGTCCTCTGCGGTGTAGATCTTCGAGTCTCGAGGGATGAACGTCATGATGGAGTTCAGCGTCGTCGTCTTCCCGGATGCCGTCTCTCCGACGACGAACACCGTCCGCTCGTTCTCGAGACAGAGCCAGAGATACGCCGCGAGTTCGGGCGAGAGCGTCCCCCAGTTCGTAATCTGGGTGACCGACAGGGGCACTTCATCGCCCTGACGGATCGTCAGCGATGGCCCTTTCACGCTCACGTCATCGCTGTAGATGACGTTCAGACGCGAACCGTCGGGGAGCGTCGAGTCGATGATCGGCTCGGCGTCGGTCATCGGGTTCCCGATTCGTTCACCCATGTTCGACAGCCAGTTGTCGAACTCGTCGGGCGTCCCGAAATCGACTGTCGTCTCCACCAGCCCGTAGACGCCATGGTCGACGTAACACTCACTCGGCCCGATCACGTGAATGTCCTCGTTCGCCGGGTCGCGCATAACCGGCTCGAGCGGGCCGAGCCCGACGATATCCCGGTTCAGCCGGTAACGGATGTTTTCATAGGTCTCCCGGGAGATTTCCTGAATTCCAGGGTGCAGTTTCGTTTTAATTTGATCCAAGACATTTTCGTGTTCTTCGCCTTTGATGTGGGTCGTCTCACCAAGTAACTCTTCGATTCGGTCACCGTACTCTGCTTCTGCCTCAGGTGCGACTTTAGTTGCACTGCGTCGTAAAAGCGAATCTCGTATGTTCTCGAAGACAACTTGTTCTTCTTCGGACAACACTGGTTCGACCGCGAAATACTGCATCTTGGTTCCGACGTCGCCGTAGATATGGCTGTAGATGGGGCCACCAACCGGATACAAGATATTGGGATGAGAAGTTTCGTGATCGCCACTCGGTTCGTCGACTAACATCGGAAACTCGCCGGTGATCTGTCTGAACTTCTTGAGATGTTCGCGAAGATGAGGTCGCCGGGCTGCAAGCTCCTGTAGCTGTTCCGACGGTTTCGGCCTTCCCATCTCGGTCATCTATCGAACACCGTTTAAGCGACACTGCGGTTTTCGATCACGATTCCAACGCCGGATCGAACGGAGTACCCGATCCGGTCACCGACCTGTTCGCCCATACCCGCAAAGCGCTTGATGAACAACTGCCGACGAATGTCGTTTCCGACCTCGATCATCTCGAGTTCGATGAAGACGTCAGCAATCGACCGGAACGGTCCGATCGCCTCGTCGCCAACCGTGGACGGATCGACGGTCAAGATGACGACTTTTCCCTGTGAGATCACGTTCCTGAAAAAGGAGATGATCTCGAGGGCGGCCTGGCGCTCTTCGTTCTGGCGAACGAGCGCCTCGAACTTGGGGTCGTTACGCAAGATGGCATCGAACGTGTCGATGATGATGATGTCTGCCGACCAGAGCGTATCCTCTTCCATCAGGTCCGTTAGCAGGTCCTGTCGCGTATCCTCCTCATCGGACGAGAAGACCCCGCCGCTGTCGAGGTCGCCGTGGAGAAACAGAAGGTTCTCGAACAGAAGGTGCTCTTCGACGTTGTAGTTGAGCGAATCCATCTGGTCGAGAAACCCACGGACCTCGAGTTCGGTCGAGAGAAACGTAACCGATTTGCCAGTTTCACACAGGCCGTAGGTAAAGCGCTGGGAGAGCGCACTCTTCCCGGCACCGTAGTCTCCTTCCATCAGCACGATGCTGCCGGTTGGGATACCACCGCCCAGTTCTTTGTTCAGTCGGTCTCGATCGTCTAACCCAATCGAAAATATGTTTTTGAGCGTACTCATAGGAAAATCACCTGTCAGCGTCGTCGTCGGGGGAGAGCAGCGATCGGATGAGTTCGACCTGCCACCGTTCGAGTGAGGTCTCTTCGTCGGAGGCGATCAACGGCTTGACGACTGATTCACGCCATTCTTCGAGGTCGTCGGCTTCGGATCCGGCCGGCGGTCTCGCGTGCTCGAGGGCGTTCTGTACGCGGTGGCCGTCCCGCGTGTTTCGAAGTTCGACGCCGGACTCCGAAAGAACGACGTCTGAATCGACCCAGATCATCCGTTCGCCGTTGGCTTCGATTTCGGCCCTGTGCGGGCCCGCAGGCTCGTCTACCGTCGTCGAGTCGGTTCCGGATTCGTCGATGACGATCTTGTGTCCGCCGCCATCGTCGGCCTGCATCGATTCGCCGTTGGAGTCCTCATCAGCCTCGCCGTGAGCGGTCTTCGCTTCTCCGTCGTCGATCTGTTCGACGGTCGCGACCCCGACACCCGTCTCGGCGTCAGTGATCGTTCCACCAGCGTCAATGTCGGATTCGGAGTACGTCAGCTTCGTTCCCGCGTCGTCTGTCTCGGGTTCCGCGCTGGCGTCCGATTCGGCCTCAGCGTCGGATTCGACACCGGACTCGAGTGAGAGACCCTCTTGCTCGAGCCACTCCTCGTAAGAGGGCCGGTTCTTGCTCGGTGCAGCGATTTGACTGATCCACCAGAGGCTGCGCTTGTGATCGACGCCAAGCGCAGAGCGTGGCTCGGGGTCATCGACCTCCGGGCCACCGTGGAACCCCTTCAGAATCGTTTGCAGGTACTCCTCGACCGACTCGCTGAGCCAGTGGATCGAACCGTAGAATCGAACCGTCTCGGCCGCTCCGTCGAGGCCAACCTCGCCGACCAGATAGTCGAGCCAATCCATCACGACGAACTCGGTATCGTACTCAGACGGCACCGACTCGAGGTAAGGTCGGCCGCCGTCGTCCCACGGAATGTCGACCGATTCGACGGCGAGTTCGTCTTCCGCGTTGAGCGAATCGGTCGGGTCGTCGTCGGCTAACTCGGTCAGTTCGTCGCCGGTCTCGAGGTCATCGTCCGCAGTCGCGAACGGGTCTTCCTCGTCTTCCTCATCGCCTTCGTCGACTCCGTCCAGCGTATCGCTTTCGTCGAACGCGTCGTCCTCGTCGAACGCGTCGTCCTCGTCGAACGCGTCGTCTTCGCCGAGTGCGTCTTCGCCGTCTTCGTCTTCGACCCACTCGGCGTCGCCGGATTCGAACTCGGATTTGAGTTCGTCGAACGAGAGGTCATCGTCCCCACCGGACGCATCGGCTTCGGGTTCTTCGTCGGTTCCGTCGTCGAACTCTTCATCCGCAAAATCGTCATCCGCGAACTCGTCGTCCTCGATGATGCTTTCGTCGAGGAACTCCTCAGCCTCGGCGCTCGCGATGTCTTCGTCCATCTCTTCGTCGTCGGTTCCGTCGTCATCGGAGTCGAAGAGACTTCCACCGCCGAAATCACCCGTTCCCGGTGCCCCACCGCCGAACGTGTCGTTCAGTGAGTCCTCCTCGACGAACGGGTTGACTCCCTGTGTCACCATCTCGTACACTTCGAGGAGCTTGCGGATGTTCTCCTCGATATCCTCGAGGGACTCGCTGATCTTTTCGTTCTCGCTTTGGACGGTGTTCACCGTCGAAGAGAGCGAGCCAACATCGTTTTCCATCTCCTCGACGCGGGCTTCGATCTCGCTCGAGACGCCACTGTCGGCGTCTTCCATCTCGCCGATAGCCATTTCACCGCCGCCGAGGTCCCCATCGTCTGCGAGAAAGTCGTCGTCGCCGTCGTCCAGGAAGTCGTCTCCGCCGTCGTCGCCGAAAATATCGTCGTCGCTGACGCCGCCACCGGTGTTCGCGTCGCCGCTGCTGGATGCGCCCGGTAGCAGTTCATCTTCGCTCATGCTCCCGGCCAGCTCACCGCCCAACAGATCGTCCGAACTTCCGCCATCAGTGGCACGATTCTCCTCGTCCTCGCGCCCGAGTATGTCTCCGATTATCGATAGTAGCATGGTGAACTCTCACGGTGATCCGCCGTTGGATTCGACCGTAGTCCGTTTCGATCGGACGTCGGTGCCGTTTTGACCGGGGGTGTGGTCTGGTCCGACCGGACTACAGTTAGTCATCTGTGAAGACTATGAGAATCTACGTATTAAGTGATTGTGGCCAGCCTTTATCTACCCGTTCTGGACGATCTGGCCCACTCAACAGACCTGAAAGAGTACAGACCTTACCAGAGATGGATTATCTACCACTGATAAATCAGTTCAAACAAAGGTTTCTTTTCGTCTCGCGTGATAGTAGCCGATATTGAATAGGCCATGACGAACAGTAACAAGGGAAACAACCCGAAGGAACGCGCAGACGTCCCGCCCGTACTCCCAAGCGAACAACCGACGGGCTCGGACGCAGGCGGCGTCCTCTCGCCCGACGACCTCGACATCACCGAGAGCCCACACGTCGCGGAAGTCGAGAAGGGGCGGTTCGTGGTCTCTGCGGACGGACCACCAGCCGTCTCGAGCCGTCCCGACCAGTCAGAACCCGCCCAGCCACCCGCCAGGAACTCCTCTCGACCTGCACGAGAGCAATCGACGCCCAACTCTCACGAACCGCTCGAACACGAGGCCACCGAGCCGCCTCACCACCAGTCTGGAGTACAGCCCGTACAGAGCCCAGAGACAGCACGATCGATTCTCGCCACCGAACTCGAGCGGTCCGACGCCCGCTATGCACTCGACATCGTCTCGCAGTTGAACGGGACCACTATCCGTCATCGAACAACGTCCAACGATGTCGTCGGGACGTTCGACAGCCTCGTCCTCTGGTACGCCCAGAACGTCGCAACGGAGACGCCAACACACCGGACGGCATCGCTACTGTTCGAGAAATCCGAGTTCACCGCATCACTGTCCTCCCAGCAGGTTCGTCAGGCTGCAAGACGCCACGGTCTCTCAAAGTCGAGTACGATCGGAGAGTTACTCGATGCGATCGAATAACTACGTACAAATCCGGGCCGAACCAGGCTCGTGGCGTCAGGCACCCACCGCTATGGCATGAGTATCAACCGTTCAAGAATATCACCGCAGCCATAAACAGTGATAACAAGATCGTGTACCCAAACAATAGGATTCCGCTGTGAATTGATTCGACCGCTCTCGCCGACAGTCGGGCGCTACTGGATGGAGGCTGCATAATTGATCGTCTAACTGTATATAAAAAGAGAGCACACATTACGTTTGTGGCCAGCGGTTGTACTTGGTCAAGCGCACGTACAGCCCGTTGATCACGGGCAAGAGTAGCCAAATTGTCCTCCGAGCGCTTACAGATCGACTGTAATGATAGCGTTGACGAGCCACTCAGTGATCGTTCCCGTCACAGCACCGAGCCAGAGAAGTGCGGTAAAGTGGAAATACGAGTTGCCGAAGTGACCGCCGTCTGCGGCTCGAAGCACGAGCGACGAGATGAACGCGTTAAATATCAGAACTAGAAGAATCAAAAATCGAAGTACATGCACATCGTACTGGTCGGTGTAGATAATTTCGGCACCAATGTCGCTCTGAATATCGATATCGAAACTCGAGAGCATGAGTGCCAACTCGAGTCCGATGAAGAATGCAAAGGCGGAAGCAGCAGTAATGCCATACAGCACGCCGACGAGCGTTGTTGTCTGCTGACGGCGTTGTTCACGAAGATTTACGATCGCGTTCATGTTATCACTGATGAGTTCGCCGAGCCGCTTGGGTCCGCCACCCATTTCTCGACCTACCAGATACATCTCGCTGAACTTCTGGATCAAAAACGAGTGAGTCTCACCGGTGAAGTACCGCCAGGATTTCTCGGTACTCAGGCGCATATTGAGGCGCCGATACAAATCGTTGACGTCCGGTGTTAACGGCCCGAAATCTTTCGTTCGAAGGGTCGCGAGAACCTCGGAGGTGGTACTCTGTTTTGCACTTTCGCTGGTGCCAAGTGCTCGAATGAAATTCGGGAACTCCCGATCACGGTCGAAGACGCGCCGTTCCTCATACCAGAACACGAATCCAGGGATGAGCAACGGAACCGTCGCGATCGGCATGTACATCAACAGTGGGATGGCGTCGAATCGGACCTGCTCTGTCCCCGGAATAAGCTCAAAAAACCCTGCGGTCAGCAAAGTGACCAAGACGAGACTCGTGCTGACTCCGATGACCGTCGATGCGAGCATTCGTTTCTTGGTTTGGGTCCGATACCCGTCCTCAAGGTACCAAATCGGATCGTCGGGGACGGCGGCCCGAATAAGGAAGAAGAAACCGATCTGGACGAACACGAACAGAACGATCACGATACTCGCCGTGAGCGTCGGATTATTTCCGGTCAACAGCGGCAGTACGATCGCAAACACCAGCGCGAACGTCATCGAGATAATGATCGACAGATACAGGTCTTTCAGCACGTCCAGATTGCTGAGCGACTGCTGGTATACTGTCGAGTACTTGTTGATCAGTACGTCCTGCTCCTGAAAGAGGAACTCGTCTAACGCTTGCCCCGCCTCGAGCGTGTATGCCATTCGCTCCAGAAGGTCTCTGACCGACTCGCTGGGAACGTCCTTGGCACGGCGACGACAGGCATCGCCGAGACTCAGGTGCCAGACGTCAACCAGATCGACGACCCGTTGCATCTCGGCGGCGAGTTCGCCGTACTCCTCCTCTTGAGCCAGCCTGCGCATTACCTCCATCCTATCGATGTTCGTCGTCGAGAGGAGGGTCATGTGAATAACGAAGAGATGGAATCGATTCTCCATCTCGATCCGGCGCTGGTCGATCGCGATTCGAGGATAGCCGACCGCAGCCAAAAATAGCAACAGTCCGAGAACCGGGAGCAACAACCGGACAAGCAAGAAAACGTCGAGAAACACCGCTAGCGCAGCCGTACCCACGAAAAAGAGAAACGTCGGGAATAAAATAACGAGGATATAGACACTCGCCGGGAGTTCCATCTCCTCGTACGCCTGAATTATCGACTTCCCGAGTTGGGATGCGACCGCAGACTTTTCAGCTAGTGCCATAGGGGGTGATCAGGAGCGGGGTTGGGTACCCGATGGTGAGAGTATTCTCGAGCGGATACTCTCGATGGACAACATACAAAGCTTCTGGCTGGTCCACTGACGAGATAGTGCTAGGACGCCGAGAAAACGTCATCGACGTCGAGTTCCGTTCGTTTCTCCGGGGTCGCAATTCGAGCGATGAACTGGAGACTTCGCTTGTGTTCGGTCGTACTCAGAACTGAACGCGGTTCCGGATCCGCTGGCGGGGACGTCTCACGATCGCCAAAGCCGTTTAATAGCGTCCGTAGATAGCCCTCGACACCCGCTGAAATCCACCCGGCCGATCGATAGTAGGCAACGGTCTGGGCGGCGCCTTCGAGACCTGCCGTCTCCACAAGGTGATCGAGCCACTCGAGGACCAGCACCTCCGACGCATACCGAGATGGGGCCTGGACGAGATACGGTGGCTCGCCGACCTCACCGTTTTCGGTCTCGAGTTCGGGTTCAGTGTCGTGCAGTTCGTCCACAGGGCTGGCCTCGGTTAGGGGCTCGTCAGCGTCCGGGCCGGAGTCGTCAGCGGCCTCGAACGACTCGTCCTCGTCTGACGGTAAAAATTGCGTCAGGTCGTCGGCCGACTCATCCGTTTCCGCGGCTATCTCGTCGTCGAACTCGTCCTCGAGCGGTTCATCGGCAAGTGTCTCATCTTCGAACTCGTCCTCGAGTGCCCCATCGAGCGTGTCGTCGTCGAATTCCTCATCCGGTTCGTCGGCCTCGAGTGTGTCTTCGTCGAGCTCTGCCTCGAAGTCGTCAGTGTCGTCGTCTTCAAATGGCATCGGTTCCTCCAAAAAGTCGTCCGCGTCGGCTTCGGCAATTTCACTGTCGATGTGGTCTTCCGGATCGTCGCCGAACATTCCCGAGTCACCGATCGCCGAGTCGAACGCGTCCCCGATCTCTTGATCGCCGACGAACGGATTGACCCCGTGGGTGACGATCTCGTAGAGGTCGACGAGCTTGTCGACGTTTCGTTCGACCGACTGGATCGAGTCACTGATCTTTTCGTTTTCCCCGCGAACCGTTTCTACCCGATTCTGGAGCGAGTCGACTTCCTTCTCGATCTCGTCGAGTTGATAGGTGAGTTCGACGTCGTCGGACGACCCGCTTTCGTCGTCCGAAAACAGGTCATCATCCAGTAATTCGTCGTCGGACTCGAGAAGGTCGTCCGCGCTATCGGTCGATTCGTCATCGTCGTCGGGCTCGCCACCCAGTTCGCTGAACAGTACCATGGTTAGTCGGATTCCTCGTAGTAGAACCTGATCGTATCCTCATCGCCTCTCGTCATGATCGTCACACTGATGTCGCCATCTCCGATATCGTTGACCGGGATCGTGACTTCGACGACCGTGGACGGATCCCACGACCCGTCGCTGTTGTCGGCTCGCTCGACGAAGAACCGGTCGTGGCTTATGTATGACCCATCGACGAAGACATCGATTTCGCTCGGCTCCGCCTCGAGGCTCCTGTCACCGATGTTCTTTACGAGAAGGGTAAGGTCGGTATCATAGCTGTTACTCCCCGACTCATTGACGATTGCATCGCCTTCGTTCGCGTCACTGATGATTGCGATTTCGGTTTCGATATCGTCCGTGACCCCTGAGCTGCGGGTTTCGATCGCACTGCCGACCTGGCCGACCTCGACGACCATCGTACCAGCGACGGCCGTCGCGACCACGAGGCTCGCGATGAAGAAGATCAGGTGTGCAGAGGAGACGCTGGCCATCTAGTCCCCTCCGTTCTCTTCTTCGTCGTCGTCTTCGACGTACCGCTCGAGCGTGACCTCGAGCGTCGACGCGTCGGCGATGCCGTGTTCGGTGACGATTTTGAGCCGATCCTCGATTCGGTCGTCGTCGCTGCCGTCGAGGGTGAGCCGTTCTTGCTCGTCGTACTCCCAGACGTCGTCTTCGTCATCGAACTTTTCAAGGTCCGTCTCGAGTTCGTCGGGTTCGTACTCGAACTCGAGCACCGTTCCGGGACTCCAAAGCGTGCTGTCAGTGCGCTCGCTGTCGCCGTCGACGATGGCCACGTCGTCGTCCGTTCTATCCAGTGTGACGTACTCGCCGTTCTCGAGGCGGTCGGTCCGCTCCAGGTCGAGGGTCGTCGTGCCGTCGTTGGAGACGGTGGCGGTGGGGCCGTCGACGACCTCCTCACTGGTCACGTTGTAGGTCACGGTAAACTCGAGGTCGATATCAGTGTTGGCCTGGTCTTGCATCGACGCCTGTTGGGAGGAAAACGCCTCGCTGGTCGCCGCCCCGGCATCGAAAAGGGCTGGCACGAACGCCCCCATCGCGATCAGGAACCCGATGAGGATGACCACGACCGCGCCGCTCGTACTGAACCCCATTGTCCGACTCGAGGGAGTAAACGGGTAAAAGCGCTCTGGCCATCCAACCAGTCAGTACTCGTTTGCTTTCATCAGGGAGGAACAGATGTGACTCAGAAGAAACATAGAAGGAACGGATAAGGGAAAACCAGAACTGTTCTTCACAGGCGAACGGCTTCACCGTCGTGCTGGAAGAGGTCTGGAGCGTTCAGTTCGACAGAGGTGGTGGCGGAAGATGGGGAGACGATGTCAAGAGAGGCTTCGTCACCCTCTCCGAACGCGTCGTCTGTAGTTCCGAACGGCTCAGCCTCAGGATTGAATACCAGTGTGAATTGGCCATTGTCGTCGTTGAGGATCACGTCTTCTGGATCGACGAATTCTCCATCCATATCCTGTGCGATGAACCGATCTTCTTCTAAGTCTTCAATGTCATTGGTATCGAACGCATCGGAAGTACTCTCAGCGTAAACGAGGTTTACTTGCCCCTCTGGTCCGAGTGCCTGAACGACGGTATCGTCAAGATTGATCTCACCAGCACCCGCTGCTGCTGAGAGACCGAGTCGAATCTCCTCAAGCTCCCCGGAGTCTGAACCGCCGTCGTCAGCGACGATGCCTACTGCACTTCCTGTATCGATACGTTCCGAAACGAGTTCTGTACTCTCTTCGCCGGTGGCCATGGCCTGCGCCTGTAACATACCTGCTGTATTGATCAGGACGCCGGCGGCGATCGCAGCGACCAGCACCATCGCGATGAACACGATAAGCGTACCGATCCCTACCTGACCTCGGTCCGAACTTTTGTCAGTGGAATTTCTGTCAAACATTGGCTATTTTTTCTGTTTCCCCGCCCTGATCACGAACTCGGTGGTGGCCACAATTCCGTTTAATTGCAGGTCATCACCGATCGACTGTCCTCTATACACGATAGTTCAATTGGAGTCCACTTAGTCGTATTGGCTCGTCGAATAGAAGAGCCACGTTTCTTTGAATAATGCCGAATTCAGCCGTGGTATAGAGCGAAAAAGTGGAGTTGACTCTGATGAGTTTCACCGTTCAGAAATCACAAATAGTCTATACAGTTGAACGGCTCAGATGTAGTCAAAGCTACGTGATCTCGTTGTCAACGAAAGAAATCGATTAGGAGCGGTGTCTTAGTTAGAGCCGGACAGCCTCTCCGTCGTCGTTGAAGAGATCCGGTGCACGGAGTTCGACCTGCGTGGTCGCGGAGGCAGGCGACACGATGTCGAGTGCTGCCTCGTCTCCTTCACCGAAGACCTCGCTGTTGTCTTCATCACCGAACGGATCGGTTTCTGGGTTGAACACCAGCGTGTAGTCGCCGTTATCGGAATCAAGCACAGCGTCATCCGGCTCGATAAAGTCACCGGAGTTGTCCATCGCGGCGAACGTCGCCTGGTCGTCGCTCAAATCATCGACGTCATCGACACCGTCACCGGCATCTTCGTCGTAGATCAGGTTGGCCTGTCCTTCAGGCCCGACAACCTGGACTACCGTCTCCTCCAGTGAGATGTCATCAGCTCCGGCCGCTGCCGTCACGCCGACTCTGATCTCCTCGAGTTCGCCGTCATCCGCACTGTCGACGATCCCGACCGTACTGGTCGCGTCGATTCGTTCGGAGACGAGCTCGGTGCTCTCTTCTCCGGTCGCTTCCGCCTGGGCTTGCAAGAAGCCCGCCGTGTTGATCAGAACGCCCGCGGCGATCGCGGCGACAAGCACCATCGCGATGAACACGATGAGCGTGCCGATCCCCACCTGCCCGCGGTCGTCGTCGTTGTTGTCTACGAACATGGTTACAGGTCAACCGATACGTCGTTGTCGATGTTGTTTGGCACGGAGAGTTCGACTTCCGTCGTCGCACCCGCACTCGTCGTGAAGAGTACGGTCATGTCCTCACGCGTATCCATCGGTCGGTACTCTCGGTCTCCGAACGATGCGACGAGAATTTCAACCTCAGCCCGATCGGACGAGTCGATCAGGACGTCTTCTTCGGCACCCTGGACCGGCGTGATGTCGATTCCGGTGGCCTCACTGTCGATCGTTTCCGTGATCTCGCCTTGCTCACCGATCGTCTGGATCGACGTCGTCTCGAGGTCGATCGGGTCCGAACCAGGCTGCAGTGCGGTCAGGAACTGAACTTCGGTGACTCGTTCGTCGAACTCACGGTCGAATTCGAACGTCTCTGTCTCATCGCCGTCGATTTGGACTTCGACAGACAGATCGTCGCGCTCCGGAGTTAGTTGCACATCTTGATCTAGGGCACCATCAGCGATGTCGTCAGTATCTGCGTCGAGTTGATCGATGGCTTCCTGACCCTCTGTGAATTCATCATCTGAAGCAACATCAACACCGACTACTCCGACAGCGTAGTCTCCTTCTTCAATGTCCTCGAACGCGTCATCGATATCACTTTCAGGCGATCCTTGGTCAAACAGATCTGCATTTTCGACGACATCGAATTCGTCCTGTTCTGTGTTTGCGACCACAATACGGATATCTGAACGTTTCAGCTCAGATGGATCCTCCATGAGGAGTTGGAAATTATCATCGATGGCTACATCAGATGTTGAATCAGCGCTTTCCGTAATATCAAGCGCGCCGTCAGCGCCATCACCATCATCTGCTTGAGTCACTGCCTGAACTCCTTCAGCGTCAGCGGTAATCCGATACTCACCAGCATCTGTATCTGGAACCTCAATTTCGAAGTCCTCTACAGTTACCAGATCACCCTCTCCATCGTCTTGGAGTTCGACTGTGTCAGTCTTTGGCTCATTGAGTTGGTCTCCCAGAACGGTGACCGTGATGGTATCACCTTCTTCTAACCCAATGTCTGCATCGGCTGTCACTTCATCATCGAGAGTTATCGTATCTACGTCATCGACGAGCGCTCGGTCAACTACACCGACGCTGTCAGCAGGACCGGTAAATGTATCGATGTCACCCTCCTCAGTAAACGGACCCGTCACAACAACACCAGATCCGCTAATCACATCAGTTATCTCTCCATCCGGATTGACAGTCTCGTCAGGATAGGTCATTACCTCCTGAACAGATCCTGACGTACTCACGATCTGGATGCGATCGCTCACCTGCTCTGTGCTCTCCTCACCCGTGGCTTCGGCCTGCGTCTGCAGGAAGCCCGCGGTGTTTATCAGGACGCCCGCGGCGATAGCGGCGACCAGCACCATCGCAATGAACACGATGAGTGTGCCAATCCCCACCTGACCGCGATCGTTTTCTGTTCCGTTGCTAAACATGGATATCACAGCCGGACGGCCTCACCGTCATCGTTGAAGAGGTCCGGTGCACGGAGTTCGACTTGCGTAGTCGCGGAGGCAGGCGACACGATGTCGAGGGCTGCCTCGTCTCCTTCACCGAAGACCTCGCTGTCGTCGTCACCGAACGGATCGGTTTCTGGGTTGAAGACCAGCGTGAAGTCTCCGTTGTCAGAGTCGAGCACAGCATTATCTGGCTCGATGAAGTCACCGGAGTTGTCCATCGCGGCGAACGTCGGCTGGTCGGTGCTCAAGTCATCGACGTCGGATTCGTCATCGACGTCTTCGTCGTAGACCAGGTTGGCCTGTCCTTCAGGCCCGACGACCTGGACTACCGTTTCCTCCAGTGAGATATCATCAGCTCCGGCAGCCGCCGTCACGCCGACTCTGATCTCGTCGAGTGTGCCGTCATCTGCACTGTCGACGATCCCGACTGTGCTGGTCGCATCGATTCGTTCGGAGACGAGTTCTGTGCTCTCCTCTCCGGTCGCTTCCGCCTGAGCTTGCAGGAAGCCTGCCGTATTGATCAGGACCCCCGCGGCGATCGCGGCGACCAGCACCATCGCGATGAACACGATGAGCGTGCCGATTCCGACCTGGCCTCGGTCGTCTCCGTTGTTGTCCACGAACATGGTTACAGCCTCACCGACTGATCGTCGTCAACGATGGTCGTGGGAACGCGGAGTTCTTCTTCGGTGGTCGCACCGGAGTCCGTCGTGAAGACGACAGAGAGCGATTCACCCTCGTCGAGACGGATGTAGTCTTCAACTTCACCGTCAAACTCGTACTCAACCTCGGCACGGTCCGAGGAGTCGGTCAGGACACCGTCGCCCTCGTCGACACCCTGAATCTGGTTGATATTCACCTCTTCAGAGATTGACTCAGTTGCTTCACCCTGCTGACCGATGAACTGGACCGACGTCTGCTCTAAGTCGATTGGATCAGAGCCAGGCGCTAGTGCGGCGACGAACTGAACGTTGTCGACAACGTTGTTGGTGTCAACAAGTTCAAAATCCACTAGGTTTTCGCCATTATCCAACTCTTGGTTGGTAACAGTCTCCTCTAAAATGTCTGCAGCAAATTCATCCTCGGCGTCAGCTCCAATGACCTCTATTGCGAGGTCCTCACCATCCGTTTCTTCGACATTATCGAATTCGAATGTGATAGATCCCCCATCATCATCCGTTGCCTCGATACTTGATGCTTCAGTCCGATCGAAGTCAGTTAACCGTGCTGTAACGCTGTCCTCGAACTCTTCGATATCATCTTGGTCCTCGATGTTGTCATTGTCGATTTCCACCTCAAAGTTGTCAGTAGTCTCAATGGAGTCCTCATGCACCAGGCCACCGAAGTCAGTGTAAGTTTCATCTTCCCATTCCGAAATCGTCTCGGTTTGGGCTTCGATGTTTTCTCCATCGACAGTGACGATTAGATCATCAGAGTCGGATGCATCTTCGCTTGGAAGGTCGGTGAGTTCAACATCCACATCACTTCCATCACCGGTATCAAATTCCACGACTTGGCGCTGTTCGAAGCCATCAGCTCCGCCGGTTGCCGCAGTCACGGAAATATATTCTCCTTCTACTTCATCGCTATCTGGTTCTAACGTAATAGTCGTTGAATCACTCGCCTCTTCAAAATCAGTAACTGTCGCCTGATCAACAGTACCTGACGTACTCACGATCTGCAATCGATCACTCACTTGCTCTGTACTCTCCTCACCGGTAGCTTCAGCCTGCGTCTGCAGGAAGCCAGCGGTGTTGATCAACACACCAGCGGCAATTGCAGCGACCAGCACCATCGCGATAAACACGATGAGTGTGCCGATCCCCACCTGACCGCGCTCTCCGTCTTCGTTTGCGAACATAGTTGTGTAGGGGTGAACACCCAATTTGCTCGGGCGTCACCCTACACTCTCTACTATCGGGACTTAAACCTGAGCCAGAATTTTCAAGAGTGGGAACGATCTGCCGACGCTGAGCGACCGGTTTCAAGCACATCCCCGACGAATACAATGGATCACTAACCACACGGGACGTTCGGTTCAGAACCGGAACATCTGGATTACATAAAGATTGTGGCCGGTGCCTCGAGAACAGCCGTTTCGAACCCTCAGAGCAGCCGTTTCCAGACGTGGGAACGCTCGAGACGCCGCGTCGAATCGGCAAGTACGGTTTTGTGGGTCCGCTCGAGACACCTTGTATGGACCCGATGGAGTTACTGGGGACCCTGGGCAAGAAATACAGCCCGGATATCCTCCGGACCGCCGAGGAGCCAGCGTCGGCCCAGGAACTCAGCGACGAACTGGACATCCCCGTCACGACCAGCTACCGACGAGTCGAGGCGCTCAACGAACTCGGACTGCTCGAGGACGACGAGGAGACGAGCGAGTTCGGCGAACCCGGCCAGAGTCAGACGGTGTATCGGCGTACGGTCGACGAAATCGTGATTCGATTCGACGGGACGGAGATGGAGATCGAATCGATCGAACGGGAGACGACAACACAGCCATTGAGCAGCGTCTGGGACGACCTGAGTCGCGGTATCGGCGGTGACGACTGAGATGCAGCCGGTCGAGCTCCTCTATATCGTCTTCAGTGGGACGCTGATCGCGTCGGGCCTCGTCATGGCAGGGATGGCCGTCCAGGCGTACGCGGAAACCAGACGCCGTGCGATGGTCTACCTCTCGGTCGGGTTTACGTTGATCGTCGCCGCCGCAACCGCCACGACGATCAGCGCGTTTGTCAACGATTTTCAAAACCCGCGCACGCTGTTGACGGTCAACTACTTCGTGACGACCCTCGGATTCCTGGCCGTGATCGCGAGTCTCTATGCCGACTGACCGCCCTCTCTCGAATTTTTCCCATCGTTGCCGTGGCCACGACACTTATTTCCTCCTCGTCGCCATACTGTTCGTATGAATATCATCGACGGCGATAAGATCAATTGTAGCCGCTGTGACGAACTCATCTCTCTGGAAGACGCGAACGTATTGGGAAAGCGAAATAACCGGACGTACGCGAAACCGCTCTGTGACGACTGTCTGAAAAACGTCGGCGTACCGAGAGGCTATGAACTCGAGCGTGACGTGAGCTACCTCATCGAGGATTGAGTGGAACGTGCGGCCTCGGGCGGTCGTCGAGGACTGTAGACGGCCGACGACTACTTCTGGTTCATCGCTTCGCTAGCGATATTGCGTCCACGCGGTTTTAACGCGACTTCCCGACGAACTCGAACCTCTTCTAGGACGTCGAGTTCGATCAGCCGTTCGTAGATCGACTCGACCTCGTCGGTATCGATGTCGAGGAACTCGGGGACCTCGAACGGGGAGACACCCGAGTAAATCGCCATCAACACTTCCTCTTCTTTCGAGGAGAGGTCGATCGACGAGGCGTTCTTTTTCGCCCCCCGATCGAGGACGGATTTCAAGATCGCGACGTTCTGTTTCGAGCCCGAGAGGTACGTCTGGACGCTCGAGTCCTCCTCGGTGTGTTCGGCCTCGAGGACCGGCCGATCCTTCGAGCGGACCGTTCGTTCGTCGGTCTCGACGGTACCGACGTCGTCGACTTCGATCTGGACGAACCGTCCGTTTTCGACGGCGAAGTTGGCGACCCCGGTGTTGATGTTGACGCGCGCTTTTTGCCAGGACGAGTCCTGAACGACGCCGCCTTTGACAGCCGGATGTTTGATCAGAAGGATTTCGCCGTCTAAGATCGCCTTCTGAATCTGCAGTTCGAACTCGTTGACCTCGTCCATCGAGATCAGGTAGACGTTTGGCCCGTAGTTGATGCTAATATAATTCGAGACCGTCGCGATTGCCTGGTTGACGTCGTACCGACCCCTGATCGAGGAGATCTTCGCAAGCGGAATCGTCTCTTTCCTATCGTTGCCGACGATCACGATCCGCTTATTCGACAGGACGATACGGCCGTTCGACCAGTTGGTGTCTTTTAGTTTTCGCCCGTCACGAACAACCTGGGTGAACTTTCCGGTGACGTCCGCGAGCTTTTGTTCGGACTTGCTCATCCGAAATCACCACTGAAACTGCTGACACCACCCAGTTTTGACAGCGCAGAGAATCCACGTTTGCGTAACCGATCGCTTTCCGTTCGGTCGACGAACGACGAGATCCGATTTCGTGCCTTATCCCCGCCGATCTTCCCGAGGACGAACAGTGCTTTCACGCGCATTCCATCGTCGCGGTGGTCGTCTTCGACGATCTGTAACAACCGATCCTCGAGTCCATCACCGTCGAGCAGCGCAAGACTCGTCGCTGCGAACTTCGAGGTCATCTCGTCGTCGTCGGCCAATGTTTCGATCAACGCATCCTGAGCGTGTGTTTGATACTCCTCCGCCGCGATTCGGCCCAGCAACCACGCCGCGTTCCGGCGCTGGGCGGTCTCCGTACTCCGCTCGAGGATCTCGGTCAGTGGTTCGACCGCCTGTCGTTCGTTTGCCTCCGCGAGCTCGTCGACGATCTTCTCACGAACCTGATGACTGGCGCTCGCTGGCGCTTCCGAAAGGAGTTGCACCAGAGAGAACATCGCCGTGCGGCGCACCGAATCCGATTCGTCTTGTAACGCCTCGGCAAGCACTTCGACTGCGTCGACGCTTCCTAACCGACCAAGCGCATCGACGGCGATTCGGCGAAGCACTTCGTCGTCGTCTTCGGCGATATCGATCAGTTCACGCAACGCGTTCGTCGTACCGAGGTCCGCAAGCGCGTATGCGATTTCTATTCGGACATCGTACTGATCCTCGTGTAACTTTGGTGCGAGTGCTGGAACGGCCTCCGGCGCACCGATTCGTCCGATGGCACGAGCGACCCGTTTTCTCACCTCTGGGTCCGGATCGTCGATCGCCTTGACGAGTTCGGAGGTGACGTTCGTCTCTCCGATCCGACCGAGCCCCGATGCGGCGGCCATCCGCAACTCCGGCAGGTCAGCACGCAACCCTTTCGCGAGGAGTTGTGCCTTCTTCCACTCTGCAACGTTGTCGATCTCCTCTCCGGAGATATCGCCGATAAACCGTTCGAGCGCGTCTTGTCCGTACTGATCGAGTGCATCGATCGCTGCTGCCCGTACCCGTTCGTCTTCGTCGTCTTTCGCTACGGTGATCAGTTGATCCACGACGTCCTCGCGGGGGTATGTTTGGTCGGTAGCCTGGGACTCCAGTCCCCCGAGCACTTCGGCTGACCGACGGCGAATATTCGGGTTCGAGCTCTGCTCGAGATACGTGAGAAGTCCGTCGAAATCCGCGTTTCGCTCGAGTTCGAATAGTGTCACATCTACCACCAAGCAGCAGCTTTTTTACCGACTGTTGGTCCCATGCCGGGAGTTCCAAGTGCCAAATATTCAACGTTCGCTTTCTCGCTGCGATCGACTGGGTGAAACCGCTTGCGTTCGACCCGGCCGATGCAGGCGCTGAAACCCCTCATTGTTACTCGACGTCCGTTCCGTCACCGGTGGCGTTTCCGGCATCATGTGTCTCTAGCTCTGCATCGGATTCGTTCGTCTCGGTATCGGTGTCGTTCGGTTGGTCGTGCTCGTCGAAGCGTTCTTCGCCGTCCGGGTACACCATCGTTGTGACGATCTGATTCCAGACCGCTAACTCGTCGACTTCACCATCGAGGTCCTGTCGTGCCCAATCTGAGTTTACGCCCCAGCCTTCGACTTGCGTCTCGAAACCATCGATGACCTCGGTGTACAGATGGTTGATATCCGATCCTCTCTCGACGAGTCCGTCACGGAAGAGAATGTAGATCAGCCCGATCTCGTCGTCGGACGCTTCCCTGTCGGTTGCCTCGGATTCATAGAAAAGAAGCAGATCGTTATTTTCCGTGTCGTGATACAGCTCATCGACGATGATGCCGTTATCCTCGAGGATATAGTAGAACTCCTCTGGGCTCGCGTCCGGATCGTCACCCGGCGCTTCGGGCTCGATCGGGACGCGACTACTATTGAGGAAAGGAACGGAGTCGAGACAGCCAGCGGTCATTCCGAGTGAGAGGGTGCCGGCGGCAGCGAGAGCCTGTCGGCGAGTGAAACGCTCGGAACCGCTACTCGCAGCGGTGACGCCTTCCCCGAGGTGGCTGCAGCGTCGGCTCGTGTCATCGGCTGTATCGGTCGGGTTCCCGGGAGCGTCTCGCATCTTTATGAAAGGGTCACACCAGTAGGTCAAAAGAGCGTCGGCCGAACCGATCCAAGCTACGACTCCGGAACATCCCTTCCGTTCCGTCCTGAAACGCACGTAATCCCACACGTGCGAAGGATCAAAGGTCCCGTTCGAGTAGCGAATTTCTGCTCACCTGGCGAGACAAAACTGACGGCTAGCGGTCGTGTTCCAGGGGCTCTCGAGGGAGATGGCCATCAGATGCTTGATCCCGAGCTCGCAGCGACGAGCTGTGAAAGAGACTCGAGAGCGATCTGATAGCGTTTTCAAGCGCATACCTGCGTCTTCAGGCGCAGATCGAGCGGTAGGCCCGACGCAGCATCCACACCAGTGGCCGGACCGGATTTCGTTTGCAATCTTTTTGCTGTGGTCCGACGTAACATAGAGTGCTACGGATTCGGTGAGATGCCGGCCCCGAACCACAAGGGGCGGTGGACCAGCGGTGGTTCACTCGGCAATGACACGGAATCCGATGGGGTCTGGTTGACCGGGCCACAGCCCTAGACAGGGGAGGAAACGAGAGTTCCTCCGGTATCAAGCGAGAGCCAAGCTCTCGCGGACCGTCGGAAGACTGTGTCTTCCGAGATGCTGCCGGTTCCCCTTGAGTGCGGGTTGGAACCTTGAACGCCACACTCGGCGGAAATCCGATGGCCGGATTCCACGTCCTTCAGGGCGTGGAGGAGGTCAAGCGTGGTTCGTCCCACTCGGCACGGAATACAAGCTCGAGAACCAAAAACGTGAGAAAGGGCCACCCACCTGTAGCTTGACCAGCCGTAGTTTGGCCGATAATTCAATAAACACTGATGGCTAACCCGACGGTAAGGTGATCCCCCTGAGTTGGCGTGTCGGTCAGTGGCGAGCCGCGGTTCGCGGACGTTCAACCCCGCGAAGCGAGCAGCTTGCGCCGTGGTCGGGCCGTCTCAACCGAACGCCAGCCTGGAGAGTTGGTATCGTGTTGGTCGCCGTTACCCTGTTCTGTGTATTTGCACTTACAACAGCGGCTGGAGTCGCCGGGGCAGCGGTCGACTCAGGAGGGGCGAACGGTGCTGTTCCTGCTGCTAACACTGGGGAAGCAGTAGACACAGAGTGTAACCCGGACGATGATGCCGTCGTTGTTCGATTCGATGACGAACACGTTGTAAGCGGGGCAATTGCGGATGACTGCCCGGCTGATCCACACGTTCATCTCGAGGACAACACCAGCGCCAAACTGGTCGTCGAGAACGGAACTGTACAGACGATCGACGGCGACAAGGCGACTGTCGGAGATCGAAACGTGTTCCGATTCAGCGACGAAGACCCGGACCTGCGGGTTGCTGACGGCGAGTTCGTCAACTCATCGCTGATAATGAGCGACAACGGTACAGTCGTTCTCGAGGAGGACGAAACCGAAGAACTCGAGGTAGACGGTGATCCCGTAGTGTTCGAGGGTGACCCACAACTGCGTCTGTCGGAGCCAACCGTTTCCGAGGGGGCCGAGGGTGAGGAAGTCGATATCGACGTCGACATCGAGTACCTCGGCTATCACGAGTTTAACGGGAATCTCTCGGTCGATATCGTGAACGAGTCCGGACAGCCAACCTCGGCGGACGAGGCGGACATCACGCTCGAAAATCGTGAGGAGATAACCGAAACGATCACGTTCGAAACGAGAAACGGTGATGCACCTGAAGTAGAGGTGCTTACTGAGCTTAGTGGAGACGCCGGCGTCTCGAATCCGGCGGCTCAAAACAAGACGCGAGCGTCCATCGAGGAAGCCAGGATCGCCGTCGACATCGCAGACTACAATCGACCGGAAGAGGGCGATGACCTCGAGGTCACGGCTGTCGTTGAACGCATCGGTGCCCTCGACCGCGACGAGTTCAACGAGTCCTATCAGTTGGTCTTCGAAGTGGACGGATCGACAGTGGACAGCCGATCGATCGAGCCGCTTGATGCCGGATCGAGTGAAGAACGGACGTTCGTCTACTCGACGGTCGAAGGGGATGGGCCGAACGTCGACGTCAAGCTCTCTGCGCTCGGCGGCGCAGGAGACCGAACCGTCGAGGAAACGCTCGAGGTCATTTCACCGGATGCACACGAGCGTGACGTACAGGCTAATATCACGTCCTGGAACGCGCCGGAAGAAGGAGAGGAACTGGAAATCGAAGCCGATATCGAACATGACAACCTGCCCGATGGCACCCATACATATCCCATCGAGTTCTCCGTTGACGGCAATATCATCGACGAAACGAACGTAACGTTATCGGGTCCCGGATCGGACTCCGAGACGGTGGATTTCACCTACGACGTCCAGCAAGGTGATGCACCCGACGTCCAGGCTACCGTTTCGACGCCCGGAGAACGCGATCGGATTACTCCACGGATATTCGGTAGTGGGTTTGAGTTACAGATCGTCGAAACAAACGCGCCGGTGAACGAGACGGAAACGCTCCAGACGACCGTCGCGGTTCAGAACACGGGAGATATCGAGGCGACACAGGACGTCAGACTGGTCGTCGACCAGGGTGGCGGTGATCCGGACCGAAATATCGAACATCTCAGAGACAACACGTCCGTCAGTCTGTCACCCGGTGAGTCGACCACAGAACGGTTGAGCTTCCGGACCGAAGACGACGACCCGAACAAGATCGACCTCATCGCACGGAGTGAAAACGACGAAGATATCAAAACCGTGCGGGTGAGACCGCTCAACCCGTTCTTCGAGATAGAGGATCTCGATCTCCCGGAGTCGGTCGAGCCGGATGAGGAATTCACCGTCTCTGCAAGCATAAACAACACCGGAGCGGAGGCAGGGACACAGTACATCGAGGTCGAGACCGAGGACGGAGAACTCGCCCACATAGACAGAATCACGCTTCCGCCAGTAGAGCATACGACCGTTTCGTTTACCGACACGGCTCCGAGTAGCCCCGGGACGTATGAGTATACATTTATGACGGAAGACGACGAGGTCGAGCGAACACTGTCGGTTTCGGACGGCGATGATGAGCCGTCCGACGTGGAGCCCGAGGATGACGAACCCGACGATCCCGAACCGGACGACGACCTCGAGCCGGACGACGACGTCGACGACGCCGAAGAGCCCGACGAAGAGCCGGACGCTGACGAGGACGACGGGCTCTCGTGGTTCATGGTCCTCCTTGGCGTCCTCGGTGTAGCCGCGTCGGTGCTCGTCTTACTCGTCTACCGAAACGACCCTGAAAACTTCCCACCGGACCCAGCGACCGTGCGGGCCCAGCTCGAGTCGACCTTTACTCGCGAGGCACTCGAGCACCGACTCGAACGGGCGAAGATGACCGCCGCGGCGCTCGTCGCGGCGATCAAAGCGGGAGACATCAACGCGATCGTCACGACGCTCAAACACGCGATTGGGCTGGGCAGCGGGACGTTGGTCGTCCAGAACGAACTGCCACGAGAGACGCTCGTCCGTATCCGCTGTCAGACGGCGGACGACACCGTGTTGCTCGAGGACCTCGAGTTGGGACCAAACGAACGACGGACGCTCGGCTCGTTGCCCAGCGTCGATCAGTTCAAAGTCGGTGCAGGTGTCGAGGACATCACGGCCCACGAGGAAGTGTTCCAGGGGGCAAGCGGTGACGTCGGGGTCGTCCTCCGTCCGGAGGGCATTCTGATTGCGAACCTCGGCTGAGAAGCGCCGCTCGAAAATAGTGGAGCAGCCGATTACTCGACCGTCTGTAGTTCTTCGACGCGATCGACGAGGAGGTCGGCGATCTCGTCCTGTCGATCCGTCGCCGACACGATCCGGTCGGCCGCCGATTCGCTCTCGATGGCGCGACTGCGAACGGTCTCCATCGTCGAGGTGAGTTCTTCGACCGTCGCTGCCTGATCGTCGATCACGCGTGCGACCTCGCTGATGCCGTGGGCTGCTTCGTCGACCGAGCCGTCGATCGACTCGAGCGAGTCGAGGACGGCCTCGATCTCTGCGTCGGCGTCTGCGATTCGATCCGACGAGCGGTCGACCGTCTCGATCGTCGTCGCCGACTGGACCTGGAGTTCGTCGAGGCTCTCGGTGATCTCGTCCGTATGCCCTCGCGTCTCGTCGGCGAGCGTCTTGACGTGATCTGCGACCACGGCGAAGCCGTCGCCGCTGTCGCCTGCTCGAGCGGCTTCGATGTTCGCGTTCAGCGCGAGCAGGTTCGTCTCGTCGGCGACGTCGGCGACGATCTCGACGACGTCTTCGATCTCGTCCATCTTCTCGGAGAGCCGTTCGACGTTTTCGACGAGTTCGTCGCTGATCGCGACGATCTCTTCGGTCGCGTCGCGTGCGTCTTCGCCCGCCTCGAGGCCGTCTTCGACCGCCGTCGCCGCGTCGGTTGCGGCCGAGTCGACCTCATTGGCCTGGGCAGCGACTTCTTCCATCCCAGCTGCAAACGACTGCATCTCGTCGACCGAGTCGTCGAGCAACGTCCGCTGTTCAGTGACGTTCGCGGCGATTTCGTCCGCTGCCTCGTTGGCCTCCGCCGTCGCAGCGTCGATCTCGGTGGCCTGGTCGTCGACCCGGCCCGTGAGCGTCTCCAGGGTGTCGGCCATCTCGTTGACGGCGTCGATGACCGAGACGAGTTCCCCATCGAGGACGTCGAACGCGTCGGAGCGAGCCGCTCGAGCGGTCAGATCGCCCCGGCTGATCTCGGTCGCAGTTCGGCCGACTTCTTCGACGAGGTCGACCGTCGCATCCCGCTGTTCGATCGTTTCGGTCCGGTCGACGACCACCTCGATGACGCCGATCAGTTCGTCGCCGTCGTAGAGCGGCGTCGCGGAGAAATCGATGTGTTTCTCGTCGCCGTGGCGGTCGATCATCGTGCTGGTATCGCCGTAGCGGTTCCGTTCTGGGTCCCGGAGTTCGACGCCGAACGCTGTGTGTGCGCGGTTGGGTTCCTCGAGGACTTTGTCCGCGAGCGTATCCGCTCGCCGGCCGTCCGGGTAGAACAGTTCCGAGACGTGATCGTGACCGACTGCCTCCTCGCGGTCGACGCCGGTGAGGTCGACGATAGCCGCGTTCCACTCGACAACGGTGCCCTCGCTGTCGAGGATGAACGTCGGCAACCCCGTTCCGTCGAACAGTTGCGTGACGCCCGCCCGCCGAATCGTCGCCGCGTGGCCGACCGACGATGGCTGGTGTTCGTCCGTGGATTCGATACCGCTCGAGTCCGCAGTGGTCCCCGTGGCTGGCGCTTCGGTGGTTCGTCCATCTGGCGTGCCGGTCATCCCGACTGCAACACGGCAACTCACCTCCTTATAGCCAGCGGCCAACCCACCATATTCATCAGAGCGGGCCGTTCCCGTCAGGGGACGTTCACCGAGCCGCTTCGATCGCCAGTCGGACCCGGTTCGCGAAGACGTTCATCTGTCCTGACGCCTGCGTATTCTTCCTGACAAACGCGGAGACGCCCGCCTCGAGAGCCTTCTCAGAGAGCGGCTCGAGCGGGTTAGCGGTGAAAAGGACGAACGGAATCGGCATCGAGCCCGCGTCGTCGTTGATCGAGGAAGCGAGTTCGATCCCGGTTTCGTCCGGCAGTTCGTAGCTCGAGATGACGCAGTCGATTATCTCCTCTTCGAGCATGGCTCGGGTTTCAGCCGCCGAGCCGACGGTTTTTACGTCGAACCCGTGTTCCGTCGCTAACGTCTCACTGACGTGTTCGGTAATAAATTCGCTGTCTTCGACGAGAAGCACGGTGTACGACGACATACGGTATAGTGGTATTCGATTTCTAATAATGCCTTACGGCCGATTCGGCGAGTTCATCGGTCGACGGCCGGTCATATGTCGGGACACGGATGGAAGATGGACGGTATCGGCAGCGATCTATCCGCCCGAGAGACCACATCGGCCACGACGACACCGGACACTCGGACCGAACGGCCTCGACGTCGCGTCTCGAGACGGTTGACTTCCTTCGCGTGTGACCCGGTACGCACGAACGAGACGGGCGGTCAGTCCCAGAACGACTGCGTTCGTGCGTACTCGCGTTCTTGGGTGAGGATGTCGCGGTAGAACTCGGCTTCGTCCTCACGAAGCTTGTTGATTATCCGGGCGGCGTTGTGCGGCCCGACGCCCCTGGCGGCCATTGCGATCACCGCCTGTTTGCCGTGGCTCTGGACGAGACTCGCCGCGCGGTAGGCGCGTTCGGTCATCGTTTCCTGTTCGTCGTCTTTCTCCGCGGCACGGACGGCGTCGGCGACCTCGTCGGCCCAGGGGTTCAGCGAGGCGATTCGGGTCGAACCACAGTCGGGACACTCGGGCTGGTTCGGAACGCGTTTGACCTTCGTCCTGACTTTCCACTCCTTGCAGTGGGTACACAGGAGGATCACGCGATCGTTCTGGATACGCTCTTTCACCGTCTGGATGACGCTTGCGTCGGCATTCTCCGGGGCGAGCAGTTCTTTCCCCGCAGAGCGCCCACCTTGCCCGACCGGCGTCCGACCGCGAGTCGTCACCAGCTCGAGCGCACCCGACTGAATCTCGGCGAGCACTGCGCTTGCGCGTTCGACGTCCAGATCCTCGTGGAACACCTCACGGACCGCCTCTGCGTACATCGGCGTCTCCTCGAGTGCCGCCAGCAGCCGCTCGTTCGACATGCGACCGGAGCCCTGCCAGCGTTTGAGCGCGCCGAACTTCGCCGACACCTGCGCGAGCCGGAAG
Organism: Natrarchaeobaculum sulfurireducens; assembly: GCF_003430825.1. Taxonomy (NCBI): domain Archaea; kingdom Methanobacteriati; phylum Methanobacteriota; class Halobacteria; order Halobacteriales; family Natrialbaceae; genus Natrarchaeobaculum; species Natrarchaeobaculum sulfurireducens. Next base: position 2,463,069 of record NZ_CP024047.1, read on the forward strand.
GCGAGGGCGTCGGAGTTCTTCAACCCGAGTTCGACGATCGCCTCGACGTGGTCGGGATCGGTGCTCTCGAGCACCTCGAGGACGTCGCTCGTGGCGATCGAACTCGGCACCTCGAGTTCGATCCGGTACGGGTCGACCTCGAGTCCCACGGAGGTGCCTGCACGCTGGCCGAGCAGAGCCGAGAGGATACGTCCCAGGGTCTCGTTGGTCTCGTGGCCGTAACAGGCGTTCACCACGACGGTCCGACCCTGTCGCTCGAGGACGAGCCGGTCGGCCGTCGGCATCGGCGACTCGGCCTCGACCTGGCGCTCGAGTTGCTCACAGGCCTCCGTGAGGGTGTAGTCGCCTGCGGGATAGCGTCCGGCGAGTTCCCGACCTACGGCGGGGGCGTCGGCTCCGGCTTCGAGTTGGGGTTCAGCGACGGCGCGAATCTCGCCGACCTCGCCCGCGACTGCTGCGGGGACGGGAATCTCCTGGCCGATCCAGGAGGGCACTTCGCCGGCCGGGTCCTCGATCGGGGTGACCTTGACACGGGATTCCTCGTCGTCGATTTCGGCGATACGCCACATCTCTCCGCGCTGGACGAAGACCTCCCCCGGCCGGGCGAAGTTGACGACGAACCGCTCGTCGAGCGTCCCGATCTGCCCCCCCGAGGCGATGTCGTGGACCTCGTAGGTCTCCTCGTCGGGGATCATCGAGAGGTTCGCGTAGACGTACTGCCAGGTGCCGCCGGTCGTCTCGAGACGGTCGGCATTCTCGTCGAACCAGACGATTCGGTTGCGATGGAGTTCCGAGACCACCTCGCGGAACGTCTCCTCGCGAAGCGCTCTGAACGGATAGGCTCGCGAGACGGTCTCGTAGGCCTCGCGAACGTGTGTCGCGCCGCGGCTCTGTACGATCGCCGGAATCTGGTTCGCCACTACGTCGAGGCTGCCTTCGTGGATGGCCGCTGGCTCGACTTCGCCCGCTCGAGCGCGTCGAGCGATCGCCAGCGCCTCGAAGGTATCGTCTGGACGGGTCGTGACGATGGTCCCGCTCGAGACCGCATCCCGACGGTGGCCCGCACGCCCGATTCGCTGGAGTAGTCGGGTGGCCTGCCGGGGGCTCTTGTACTGGATCACGTGGTCGACGCGGCCAACGTCGATCCCGAGTTCCATCGAGGAGGTACAGAGCAGACCGTCGAGGTCGCCGGTTTTGAACCGGTCCTCGACGTCGATCCGGGCCTCCTTCGAGAGCGACCCGTGGTGGACGCCGATCGGCAACTCGAGTTCGTTGAACCGCGAGCCCAGCGCCTCCGCCGTCTGTCGCGTATTGACGAAGATCAGCGTCGACTCGTGGGCGGTGACGAGGTCACGAATCAGCCGGACGTGACTCGCCACCGAGGCGTCAGTCATCAGTTTGCCCGCGAGCGTCTCGTCCTCGTCGGTCACCTCCGGCTTACGAACCCTCACGTCGATGTTACTCCCGACGTCGATCTGACGGATCGCACAGGCGCGGCCGCCGGTCAGAAACTGGCCGACCTCCTCGGGATCGCCGACCGTCGCCGAGAGCCCGATCCGCTGGAAGTCGCCCGCGAGGTCGTACAGCCGCTCGAGGCCGACCGACAGCTGTGCCCCGCGTTTCGAGGCGGCGAGTTCGTGGACTTCGTCGATCACGACGTGGGAGACGTCCGCCAGTGCTTTTCGGAGTTTCTCGCCCGTCAGCATCGCCTGCAGCGTCTCCGGCGTCGTGATCAGTACGTCCGGCGGATTCTCGGCCTGCTTGCCCCGCTGATATTGCGTCGTATCGCCGTGACGAACGTCGACCTCGAGGTCCAGATAGTCACCCCACCACTCGAGGCGCTCGCGCATGTCACGGTTGAGCGCTCGCAGCGGGGTGACGTAGAGCGCGCCGAAGCCCTCCGGCGGCTCGTCGACGAGGTGATCGAAGACGGGCAACATCGCCGTCTCGGTCTTGCCGCTGCCCGTCGGCGCGATCACGAGCGTGTTCTGGCCGTCGGCAAGCGGCGGAATCGCGAGCCGCTGTGGCGCCGTCGGCGTCGAGAAGCCACGTTCGGACAACGCCCCGCGAACCGTCGGGCCGAGGTGTGTAAAGGCGGCGACGTCCCCGTCAGTCATCGAGCCAGGGTAGGGACGACCGATGCATAAGCGCCACGCTCGTGCTGGACCGGGGCGACGACGTACAGCGGGAGTGCAATCGACAGAGCCGATCGACCTGACTACGACTCGTCGCCCTCGAGTTCGTCGTCCTCGTCGCCGAGGAGTTCGTCCGCTACCGCGTCGTCGACAGCCATCTCACCCGGCTCCGGAACCTCTTCGTCGGCCCGTTCAGCGATTTCTTCCGCCGAGCGTTCCTCGTCGGTCATGTCGACGGCCGTCTCTGCATCGTCCACGCCCTCCGTGACGTCCTCCGGACTTGTCGAGTCGTCGAACGCAGTAGCCGAGGACTCGTCATCTCCCCGACCCCCGACCGGAATCTCCTGAAAGTCGTCGGGGACGGCCTCGGACGTCTGTTCGCGTACCGCTTCGGCCGTGGGTGCCCGCTCACGAACGTCCTCGGTCGATGGGACGACCCCCGGCAGGTCCACGTACTTCGAGAGGACGTACACGAGAGCGCCGACACCGAGCGCGAGGAGCACGAGCAGCCGGAAGCGCCCGCGTCCGCTCTGTGACTCTGAATTACCGGTGTCGGACGACGCTGGGCCGTCAGCTGCCGATCGGATAGGCATGAGGTCGATACACCCTCGAGCACGAAATCGGTTCGGGGTGGCAAAGCAAGCGCCAACAGTCGGCGAGCGTCCATCCCTGACGATGAGTAACTGCCACCTACGGCCGGGTAGGCGGCGCATAGCTACGCCCTCGAGTCCGATATCTCAGCCAATGACAGTCATCGAACGACGACAGTCATTGATTCCGACTGATCAACTGTCGCTCAGCCGACTGCGGTTCGAGGTGTGGACCGAATCGATCCGTACGCCACAGCCCGAGGTGGCTGCCGAATGATGTCGCCGGCACACTCGCGCCGAGCACTCATCGTGCTGACGACCCTGGTCGCCATCATCGGCGTCATCACGGTCGGCGTCCTCGTCGGTGGACTGTTCGTGGGCGAAGCCGACGCCGCGAGTTCGACCGAGACGACGTCGCCGGTCCAGTCGTCGACCACGACCGACGAGGTCGGCGTCTCCGAGGAGCCGTACAGCGAGCCGGTCCCGGAGGAGGGTGACCCGTTCTTCGAGGCCGAAGCGAGCGATGGACGCTGGATCAGCTACATCAATCCGCGCGATGACTACCGGTCGCCGTACCTGGGTGACGGCTCCGGCAAGATCTGTACGGCCCTGCTCAACGAAGCCGGTGACCCCGTCGTTGGTGAATCGATCCCGAACACTACCGTCACAGTCGATACCGGCGACGAACTCGAGTGGCACGACGACGCCGACCCGTTCGTCGTCGAGTACCCGCTGACCACGCATTACGACCGCCCGCTCGACGCTGACCAGTTCGGAACGACCGCTGGGCTCCCACAGGGCGACGGCTACCTCGACTCCCACTGTCTCGAGTGGCACGGCTTGCCCGAGGACGAAACGGTCAGGTATGGCGAGCCGACGATCGACGGCGACCACGCGGACGACGTCGAACTCGTCGGCGTCGTCGAGCAACCGAACGACACGTGGGACTCCGACGTCGACCCGATCGGTGACGCCCAGCCGTACGAAGAGACTGGCGGCTGGACCTACTACACGGACGGATCCCACGGACAGGCCGTCGTCGTCTTGCAACTCGACCGTGACGGGGCGGCCCTCGAGGACACAACATCGGTGGACGACGATTCGACCAGCGGCGACGATTCGACGGGTGACGATAGCGATACAGCGACACCGGACGACGGCACGGACGAACAGTCGAACTCGAGTGAGCCCGACGCTGCGGCGGACACCGACGAGGAGCCGATCCCCGGCTTCGGGTCACTCGTAGCACTGGCCGCAGTCGCAGCCGTAGTCGTATTCGGATGGCGTCGCGAGGTAACTCCGTAGACGGCGCTCACGGCCGTTTCGACGAGGAGGGGTTCGAAAAGGTGGCTACAGGGTGACTACAGGTGTAGCCACCACCCATGGAGCGTCGGTCGCGACGGGGAACTGCGACGGACCAGATGCGATAGACTGTCGACTCCCCGTCAGTCGATTTCCTTCGACGGTGTGATCATAAGCGTGCTGGCCGAGATGACGCCCGTCTGACGGAGAGCCGACGGGCCACGGTTCGACGCCCGAATCAATCACGTTTTGACGGTCGCCACGAGAGACTTCACCGATCATGTCCGCCGAGTCCGACGACGATCCACGCGTCCCAATCGTCTGTCCCGAGTGCGAGACGACCTCCCGAATCCCCCTCGACGACGTCGCCGACTCGATCGAGCGTCACAACGACCAGCTCCACGACGGCGAGGACGTCGCCCAGGTCGACCCCGACGTCGCCGATCACCTCGCCGATCTGATCGGCATCGACCTTGGACTGCTCGAGGAGCGCTAACCCGGCTCGAACGTGGTCGTGTTCCGTTGCTCGTCAGCGGAGGTACTCACAGTACGCTCCGGCCGTCGTGTGGATTCGACAGGGAGTTTATCGCCCCTCGAGACGATAACGCATCCATGGCTCGTGCGACCCACACCTGCACCTGCGGGGCGGTGTTACAGTACAAGCAGGACCTCGAGAAAGAACGCGGCGGAATCGTCGCAGCCTGGAAGTGCAAAGAGTGTGGGACGCCGGTCCCCGGAATGGTCGCAGAAAAGCTCAAACACCAGCACCCCTCCTGAGACGGACCGCTGTACATCAGTCCCATCACGCCAGTGAGTCGGCACAGATGTGACGACACAGCAACCTGTCTGGTCTCCGCGTCGGTCTGACGCTTTCGCTTTGACTACCGATCGCTACTGACCGTCACAGATCTCGAGGAAGTTCTCGAAGATCTCCTCACCGGCTTCGGTGTGGGCGACTTCGGGATGCCACTGAACTCCATAGAGGTCACGGTCGGGGTCGCTCATCGCTTCGACGTTACAGACGTCGCTCCGTGCCGTGATCGTAAAGCCCTCCGGAACGTCTTTGACCTCGTCGGCGTGGCTCGCCCAGACGCGCGTTTCGGGATACAGCGACCCGGTCAGGAGATCGTCTTCGTCGAGGACCTCGACGGTAACGTCGGCGTACCCGCCGTAGTCGCCGCCGCCGACGCGACCGCCGAGTTCGTCAGCGATCAGTTGCATGCCGAGACAGATCCCGAGTACGGGACGGCCGTCCTCGAGGTATGCCGGAGACTGGCCGATGCGGTCCATATCCGGCCCGCCGGAGAGAACGATCCCGTCGGCGTCGACGTCTTCCGGTGGCGTCTCGTTGTCGACGAGTTCCGTCTCCACGCCCAGGTCGCGTAGTGCTCGTTGCTCCAGATGAGTGAACTGCCCGTGGTTATCCACCACGACGATCTTCGTCATTGGCGGGTCCTAGCCAGTCGACTGGTAAAAGCGGTCCGAAAATGGCGCTTCTCGCCGTACTCGAGGGGGCGAGTTCGGCAACCGACAGCCGTCGACCCGTCTCGCTCCGGTACGTTTATGCGTCTCTCACCGGACGGTACGTGTATGGCAGTCGATCTCAACGAGTTCACACATCCGGCCTGGAAGGCTGCGGTGGGAACGGTCGTCGGATACGGGCTTATCCTCGTCGTCCTCACGCTCGCGATGTTCGCCCTTCCGTGGCTCATCTTCGCGACGCTGTAACGATCGGGAACCGCGATCGCTCGAGGATCGCCGTCGACCTGCGTTTTTCGAGGGAGTCGACACTGACACTCGCGCCAGCGGCTGTGCTGAGTGAACACCGTCGCTCGAGCGGGTTCACTGGATGAGTCGGTATCGTCTCGAAAGCGACGCCGGGAGAATCGACTGCTCCGGTCAGGCGAACGTCTTCGAGACGTCCTCGGTGGTGTCCGAGTCGGCCTGCACCTTGTCCCAGGCGTTCTGGAAGTCCTCTCCGCGGATCTCGGTACGGTCGTCACGGATGGCGAACATACCGGCTTCGGTACAAACAGCTTTGATATCGGCACCGGAGGCGTCCGCCGTTTCTTCGGCCAGGGCGGCAAAGTCGACGTCGTCGTCGACGTTCATGTTGCGGGTGTGGATCTGGAAGATGAGTTCGCGACCCTCCTCGCCTGGTTTCGGCACCTCGATGAGGCGGTCGAACCGACCGGGGCGAAGGATCGCCCGGTCGAGCATGTCGAAGCGGTTGGTGGCGGCGATGATACGGATCTCGCCGCGTTCTTCGAAGCCGTCCATCTCGGCGAGCAGTTGCATCATCGTTCGCTGGACCTCGGCGTCGCCCGACGTCTTCGACTCCGTGCGTTTGGCAGCGATTGCGTCGATCTCGTCGATGAAGATGACGGCAGGTTCGTGTTCGCGGGCCACGTCGAACAGGTCCCGGACGAGTTTGGCACCCTCGCCGATGAATTTGTGGACGAGTTCGGAGCCGGCCATCTTGATGAAGGTCGCGTCGGTCTGGTTGGCGACGGCCTTCGCGAGCATCGTCTTACCCGTCCCGGGTGGACCGTACAGCAGGACGCCACTCGGTGGATCGATGCCCACGTCCTCGAACATGTCGGGCTTCTCGAGGGGCATCTCGACGGTTTCACGAACCTCTTGGAGTTGCTCCTCGAGGCCGCCAATGTCCTCGTAGCTGACTTCGGGACTCTCGGTGACTTCCATCACGCGGGCCCGGACGTCGGTTTCGCTAGAGAGCGTCTTGACGATAGAGAGGGAGTTGTTGACCGCCACCCGGTCGTCTGGCGCGATGTCTTCGCGCATCTCTTCGGTGACCTCGGTGAGGGCCTCCTGATTGTTCCCGTGCTGTTTGATAATGACACCCTCGTCCGACACCTCCTGGACCGTGGCGACGAACAGCGGCGACTGTTTGAGCTTCTTGTTCTCGTGAGTCAGTCGCTCGAGTTTCTGCTGGTATTTGTTGTTCTCGGCGTTCGCATCGAGGAGCTTATCGCGCATCTCCTCGTTTTGCGTCTCGAGGATTTCCAGCCGGTCCTCGAGCGCCTGGATCTTCTCCTGTTGGGACGCCTCGTCCTCGTCATACGGGAGGTCGACGTCGTCCACAGTGTCGCTCATCACACGGATGTTGGGGGTTGGTTCATAAGAGGCTTCGGGTCGGTGAACTCACCCCGGGTCAAGCCCCGGGGCTTCCTGCTTCAACGACGCGCTTTGCATCCACAGCCTCTCGCTGAGGTGTGAACGTAGGGAGCGCAGTCTGCACAGGCGTTGATTCGGACTGTCCCAGCCCTAACTGCCGCAATCCACGAGTGAGAATATTCTTCGCCGCATTCAAATCACGATCCTCTTCGTGGCCGCACGCCGGACACGAGTGCTCACGTACCCAGATCGGCTTATCCGTCTCGACACCACAAACTGAACACTCTTTCGTCGTCCCACGAGGTTCGACCGTTTCGACGTGCGTGCCGTGCAACTCGCCTTTGTACTCCAACAGCTCGATGAACCGCGACCACGCCGCATCCTGCTTGTTTTTGGCGTTCTGGCTGGTTTCCAGCATCGGCTTCACGTCCAAATCCTCGACGGCCACCACGTCGTACTCTTGGACGAGCCACGTCGTCAGCTTGTGCTGGAAATCTTCGATCTTCCGCTTGATTTTCCGTTTGACTCGCGCCACCTGTTGGCGTTGTTTCTCCCAGTTGTTGGAGCCGTGTTCTTTCTGGGCGAGTTTCCGCTGCTCGCGTGCGTAGCGGTCGTACTCGTCCGACAGGTCGAGCGTTTCCACGGAGAGGTTTTCTGACGTGTGGATGTAGCTGGTGATGCCGAGGTCAACGCCCACGCAGCCCTCGGCTTCGATCTCGCTTAGTGACGGTTTCTCGGATGTGCCTTCGACGGTGGTGACGAGCGAGACGTACCACTCGCCCGTCGACTCCTTTTTGAGGATGATTTCGTCAATCTCGTCTTTGGATGGCACGTCGCGGTCTGCGCGGATTTTGAACCAGCCGATCTTTTCGAGTCGGAGTCGCACGAATCGGTCGTCGCCCGTGTTGTGATCCACGTTCCAGCGACGGGGTTGATTGTACGACACTGACCGAAACTCACCACGACCTTGCCACTTTAGCCGCCCGACGTTGTAGCCGTTTTCTCGCCGTCCTTTCAAGGTTTCCAGATCGCTGTGGATTTGGGTGATGGCTTGTTGTGCGGCGTGTCGGAGGGTTCTGCGAAGGTCGGCCATTGGTCTGCCCACCCGGTGAGTTTGTTATGTTGGTCGTAGTCGGATGGCTGGTTGTTGGAGTCGGAGTTGTAGTAGTCTCGAACGGCGTGGTTGCGGATTTGGCGGAGGATGTCGATGTGGTGCCACGCTTCGCTCTCCACGTCATCGGACAGGTACGCCGGGAAGCGAAGCGTGTGTTTCATAACTGTTACTCTGATTCCTCTTTTTCTCGCTGTTCTTGGATTGCTTTTTGTAACAGACCACTCGGTGAGAGATGGGGCTGGCTATCAAGCCACTCCCCATCCTCTTCTGGGACTGTCACGGTATATCGTCTTGGCACACGCACTAATACGTGTTAGAACATATAAGGAGTTCCGGAATGTTGTTTGTGAATTGCTGTTGTCGGCTTCAACCCCGGGGTCAAGCCCCGGGGCAGTCGCCTTGATTGCCTGTACACCCCTTCAGGGAATAACTGCTGAGCATTATGCGAAAGAGAAAATATTATCACTCTGTATTCGATAGGAGTATACGATGAGTGCTTCAGAGCCCGTTCGAGGGGACACAGACCAGCGAGGAACGTGGGAAGACGTTCGCGAACTGCCGCCGAGTGCCAAACTCGTTGCGAAGGTTCTCGAGTACAACGACACGATGACCCAACAGGAGATCGCCGAGGAGACGCTTCTCCCCTCGCGGACGGTCCGGTACGCGCTCAACCGACTCGACGAGGAGAACGTTATCGAATCGCGCTTTTCCTTTTCTGACGCACGCAAGCGCCTGTACACGCTCGACATCGAACCCTGATCGTCGGCCCCGCATTTCCACTTCTTTGCTTTCTGTCGTCCGGTGTTCGAGCGCGAAACTGTACTGCTAGCCGATGGTTCGGATTTACTTTCACTCCGGTCACGGAACCCATTTAGGGGCCGCTGTCCAACCACTGGCCAATGACACGGGTGATACACACGGGCGACACCCACATCGGGTATCAGCAGTACAACTCGCCCGACCGACGGCGAGACTTTCTCGAGGCCTTCCGCGAGGTCGCGGAAGACGCCATTACCGACGACGTCGACGCCGTCATCCACGCCGGAGACCTCTTTCACGACCGTCGTCCCGGCCTTATCGACCTCCAGGGAACCGTTGAAATCCTCCGTACGCTCGCCGACGCCGACGTGCCCTTTCTGGCCGTCGTCGGCAACCACGAGGGGAAACGCGACGCGCAGTGGCTCGATCTCTTTGCTGATCTCGGTCTCGCGACCCGACTCGACGACAGCCCCGTCGTGGTCGACGACGTCGCCTTCTACGGCCTCGATTTCGTCCCTCGCTCCCGGCGTGACGCCCTCGAGTACGACTTCGAGTCTGTCCCCGAGTCGGCCGACCACTCGGTTCTCGTCAGCCACGGTCTGTTCGAGCCGTTCGCCCACGCCGACTGGGACACCGACCGCCTCCTCGCCGAGTCGACGGTCGAGTTCGACGCCGTCTTGCTCGGCGACAACCACGCCGCCGACACTGCGGAAGTCCGAGATACCTGGGTTACCTACTGTGGCTCGACCGAGCGTGCGAGCGCGAGCGAACGCGATCCCCGTGGCTACAACCTCGTCACGTTCGACGAGGAGGTCGCAATCACCCGCCGTTCGATCGCGGATACCCGCGAGTTCGTCTTCGTCGACGTCGACCTCGCCGAAGACGAGGGGGTCGACCGCGTCACCGAGCGCGTCCGTGAGTACGACCTCGAGGACGCAGTCGTCATCGTCACCATCGAAGGCGAGGGCCGGCCGATTACACCCGCCTCGATCGAGGAACTCGCCACCGACCGCGGCGCACTCGTCGCCAGAGTCAACGACCGTCGTGACCTCCCCGACGAGGACGAGGCCGTCTCGGTGAGCTTCGCCGACCCCGACGCTGCCGTCCGCGAACGCGTCCGTGACCTCGGGCTGAGCAACGCCGCTCTCGAGATCGACGGCACGGTCCGTGACGGCGACCTGCCCGATTCGAACGTCCGCGAGTCGGTCGAACGTCGCGTCAGGGAGTTACTCGAGGACGACGATGCGGCGTTCGACCCCGCCCCCGAGCGATCGCCGGACGACGCCGACGTGACGACCGTCGCCGACCAGTTGTCAGAGACGGACACGGCAGCCGACCCGAGTTCAACTGCCGACGTGGAGGCCGACAGCTCGGGTTCGAACACCGACGTGGAGACCGCCGATTCAGGGTCGACTGCCGACGCGGAGGCCAGCGGCTCGGATGCCGACGAATCGATGGACGAGCCAGTCGAAACGGCCGAGACGACCGCCGACGAGGACGCAGACCACGCCTCGCTGGGTGATTTCGCGTGAAAGTCGATCGGGTCCGGCTGCGCAACTTCAAGTGTTACGGCGACGCCGATCTCGCCCTCGAGCGGGGCGTCACCGTCGTCCACGGCGTCAACGGCAGCGGAAAGTCGACGCTGCTCGAGGCCGTCTTCTTCGCGCTGTACGGCTCGAAGGCGCTCGACGACCGCACCCTCGACGACGTCATCACGACCGGCGAGGAAGAGACCGAGGTCGAACTGTGGTTCACCCACGACGGCCGGGACTACCACGTCGAGCGAGCACTCAAACTCCGGGGCGACCGGGCAACGACGACGACGTGTGTCCTCGAGACGCCCACGGAAACGATCGAGGGCGCCCGCGACGTCCGCCGGGAGGTGACCGAGCTGTTGCGGATGGACGCCGACGCATTCGTCAACTGCGCGTACGTCCGCCAAGGCGAGGTCAACAAGCTCATCCACGCCTCACCGAGTGATCGCCAGGACATGATCGACGACCTGCTCCAGCTTGGCGCGCTCGAGGACTACCGCGAGCGAGCGAGCGACGCCCGCCTGGGGGTCAAGTCGGTGCTCGACGGCCAACGAGAGGTCACAGAGAACGTCCGCCAACGGGTCGAACGGAAAGAAGACAAGGACCTCCACGAGCGCCTGAACGGACTCGAGTCGCGCCAGGCCGAGGTGAACGAGGAGATCGATCACTTCGAGACCCAGCGCGAGCAGGCACGGACGACCCTGGAGACCGCCAAGGAGGTCCTCGAGCGCCACGAGGAGACTCGCGAGGAGATCGAGACGCTCACCGAGGAGATCGACACCCTGCGCTCGAAGATCGAGGAGACCGAACGCGACCGCGAGGACGCAAAAGACGAGATTAACGCACGCGAAGACCGACGCGAGACGCTCGCCGAGGAACGGGCCGAGCTACTGGAGACGGTCGATGCGCCCGACGGAGACGATGTCGAGACAGCGATTGCGGCCCTCGAAGAACGCGACGAGACACTCCGTGACGATCTAGAGGACGTCCGTGTCACGATCACGGAGACGACCGGGGAGATCGAACGCCTCCGGACAGCGGCCGACGAACTCGAAGCACAGGCCGCGAACGCCCGCGAGCAAGCTGACGACGTCGCCGCCAAACTCGAGGCCGACGAGAACGCCATCGACGAGCGAGAAGCGAGCCTCGAGGAACTCGACACACGGATCGAAACGGCTCGCGGGCGGTTCGAGGATGCACCAGTCGAGTTCGGCGACGCAGCCGACCGTATCGAGAGTCTCGAGGCCGATTGCGAGGAGCTAACGGACGATCTCGGTGACGTCACCGCAGAGATCAGGACCGTCGAGAACGCCATCGAGGAGGGCGAACGGCTGCTCGAGGAGGGCAAGTGTCCCGAGTGTGGCCAGCCCGTCGAGGACTCGCCACACGTCGACGTCTTGGACGAGAAACGCGAGGAGCTTGCCGACCTGCAGGACCGACGTGATGCCCTCGAGGACGACCGCGACGCCGTCGACGAACGCCTCGAGCGCGCCGAGGAGCTCCGGGACGCCGAACGTCGCGTCGACCGGCTCGAAGAAAACCGCGAGAACGTCGCCCAGTTGCTCGCCGAAAAACGCGAGACGCTCGAGGAGCGCCGTGAGAGTCGAACGCAGTTACTCGAGCGAGCCGATGAGTACGAGTCCGAGGCCAAAGAGAAGCGAACGACGGCCGACGATCTCGCGGGCGACGTCGACGAGAAGCGGACCGAACTCGGCGAGATTAACACCGAACGCGGCGAGATCAAATCGGTCCTCGAGTCGCTCCGACGCGTCGAGGCGATCGACGACGAACGCCGCGACCTCGCAACCGAGATCGAGACCTACCGCGAACGCCGGTCGGACTGGCGGACGATGAACGACGAACGTCGTGAGACGCTCTCGGACAAACGCAAGCGAAAGCGCGAACTCAAATCCGAGTTCGACGAAGAGCGCGTCGCGACGGCGAGACAGGACGAACAAAACGCCCGGGAGTACATCGAGAAAGTCGACGCGAAACTCGAGGAACTCGAAACACGGCGAACGGAACTCCAGAACGCGATCGGGGCAGTCGAACGCGAACTCGAGGAACTCGAGGAACGCCGCGACGAACTCGAGAAACTCGAGGCCCGATGTGATCGTCTCGAATCACTGTACAACGAAGCCGAAACCCTCCAGACGACCTACGGTGAGTTACGCGCCGAGTTGCGCCAGCGAAACGTCGAGACCCTCGAACGCCTGCTCAACGAGACGTTCGAGCTGGTCTATCAGAACGATTCGTACGCGTCGATCGAGTTAGACGGCGACTACCGGCTGACGGTCTATCAGAAAGACGGCGAACCCCTCGAGCCCGAGCAACTCTCCGGTGGTGAGCGGGCGCTGTTCAACCTCAGCCTCCGGTGTGCGATCTACCGACTGCTCGCGGAGGGCGTCGAGGGAACGGCACCGATGCCGCCGCTCATTCTCGACGAGCCGACGGTGTTTCTCGACTCGGGCCACGTGACCCAACTCGTCTCGCTGGTCGAGTCGATGCGCGATCTCGGTGTCGAACAGATCGTCGTCGTCAGCCACGACGAGGAACTCGTCGGTGCGGCCGACTCGCTCGTTCGGATCGAGAAAGACGCCACATCGAATCGCTCGCGACTCGAGCGCGGCGAGCCGCCGGAGGCTGCGTTACTCGCCTCTGAGTGAGCGCGACTCGAGCGGCCGGCTCAAGGATCGTCCTCGGATGCGCCAGTTCGTCGATCGGAAGCTGTCGTTCCCTCCTCTGTCGGCCGAATTGCCTCGAGCGCCGTCTTGCCCGTGTCGGTGAGTTCGTATCCACGTTCGCCAGCGATCTCGGTCTCCCCGATGAGATCGGCCGTGGCCAGAACGGCGAGTCGACCGTTGAGATCGCTCTCGCAGAAATCGTACGCCGATAGAACGGTCCGGATCGCGAGCGGGCCCCGCGTCTCGAGCTCACAGAGCAAGCCGAGCGTCGCCTCGTCGTGAACGCTCGTCAGGAGTGTCCGCACGGGGCTCGAGACCGTCCGGGCGGCCGTCTCCAGCGGGCTCTCCTCGAGTGCCTCGAGACGGTCGTTCTGGACGTAACACTCGTTTCCGCTGTCGGGATCGCGGACGAGGCTCGCCTGTTCGGCTTGTTTGAGCAGCAGGTACCGCTTTCCGGTGTCGTCCTGAACGGTCTTCATAGTCGGGTACGCGTTCGGTAAGGGGTACTCGTGTTCGTCACCTGAAATACTTTACCCGGATGCGTCGGTTGCATCGTCGTCGGGGAGATCATCGCCAGTTGCACCGTCGTCGAGTACGTCTTCGTCGGTTGCATCGTCGTCAGGTATGTCCTCGTCGGTTCCGTCCTCGGTGTCCATCCCGTCGGCCGACGCCGAAGCCGACGTTCGGAACGCGCTGTACCGGCGAATCGCGAACCCAAGCAGGAGAACGCCACCAGCGAACAACGCTCCACCTCGCTGGGTGTCGCCCTCGAAGACCAGGAACATCGCGCCGAGTGAGATTCCGAGCACCGCCCCGTTGACTACGATGACGAGCGCCCAGAACGCCTTCGCGAGTTCACTGGGGACCTCAGTCTCCGTCGTCGGCACCTCGGGAGGATCGATCGTCTCGATCTTTTGGTCCGCCTCAATGTCTGATTTGAGCCCCGAACCTGCGTCCTCGGTGTCGACGCGTGGAATCGTGAGCGAGTCGCTCTCTGGATCCCGAAAGTCAGCTTCGGGGTCTGTCTCTTCGGGTTCGTGTTCGCTGCGGTCGAACACCACGCTCGTAGGGTCAGTGAGCGACGAAAAAAGGGTTCGTATTCGACGTTGGGAGACTCAGGCGCACTCGTCGAGCGTGAGCGGCCGTGAGGTTTCGACCCACGCGAGCGGGTTGTACGCGTCGTAGAAAACGACACACTCGTCGGTCTCGTAGGACTCGATCAGCTGGGGGTCTTCCGGTGCAGTCGATTCACGCTCGCCATCCTGCTTATCGTCATCGTTGAGAGTAGACACACCGATCACCTGATATCTTGGTATGTGTTACCACGTAATATGTCTTGTTGCTCCTGCAAATTCACACACTCGGTCTCTCGATGGCCGGTCCGGACGGGAGTATGGGGGATTTTTATTCGCCGCCTGCAAACCCCGACATCATGACTGAGGCGGGCCAGACCGGACTCACGCAGTTTTCGGCGTCCGACGACCGGCCGGACGAAGAGGCGATCGCCGTCGCCGGCAACGGCGGCTCGAGCACCGCCGAGGTGGTCGACGTCGTGGCGGAGACCCTGCCAGAGCCCGACGGCGAACTCGAGCTCGCGGTGATGCAGGTCGACTACACGGTCGCTGGCTATGGCGACGACGAGCGACCGATCATCCACGTATTCGGGCGAACGAACGACGGCACCCTCGAGCACGTTCAGGTCGTCGGCTTCCGGCCGTATTTCTACGCGCCCACGACGTCGCTCGAGCGGCCGCCGGAAGAGGAGTACGACCGACTGACTGACAGTCGCGAACACGATCGAAACGGCGAACCCTACGAGAGCATCCGGGGCGAGAAACTGACCAAGATCTTCGGCCAGACCCCGAGAGACGTCGGCCAGATCCGTGACGACTTCGAACACTACGAAGCGGACATCCTCTTTCCGAACCGCTTTCTGATCGACAAAGACGTCCGTAGCGGCATCCGCGTCCCCGAGCGCCGCACAGAAGACGACTCGCTCGTGATTCCCCACGAGGAAGTCGAAGCCGCCGACGTCGATGCGGACCCACGCGTGCTGACCTTCGACATCGAGGTCGAAGACCGACACGGATTCCCAGAAGAGGGAGAGGAGTCGATCGTCTGTCTCACGAGTCACGATTCCTACCGTGATGAGTACGTTATGTGGATCACCGGAGCCGACGATGGCGACGGTGAGATCCCCGAGGCGATCACCGACTACGATCCGATCGAGGGTGAAATCGACCACGACGTTCGGGCGTTCGAGGAAGAAGAAGCGATGCTCGAGGCGTTCGTCGAGTACGTCGAGACGACGGATCCAGATGTCCTCACAGGATGGAACTTCGAGGATTTCGACGCGCCGTACTTCCTCGACCGCCTCGAGGAACTCGACGGCCCACACCACGACTACGACCTCTCGATCGACCGCCTCTCTCGGGTCGACGAGGTCTGGCGGAGCAACTGGGGTGGCCCCGACATCAAGGGCCGGGTCGTCTTCGACCTGCTCTATGGCTACCAGCGGATGGTCTTCTCGGAACTGGATTCCTACCGGCTCGACGCCGTCGGTGAGGCCGAACTCGGCGTCGGCAAGGAACGATATGCGGGCAAGATCGGCGACCTCTGGGAGGACGATCCGACGAAACTCCTCGAGTACAACCTCCGGGACGTCGAACTCTGTGTCGAACTCGACCGCCAGCAGCAGATCATCCCCTTCTGGGGCGAAGTGCGCTCGTTCGTCGGCTGTAAACTCGAGGACGCCCCCACGCCGGGCGATGCAGTCGACATGTACGTCCTCCACCAGGCCCACGGCCGATTTGCGCTCCCCTCGAAGGGGCAGCAGGAAGCCGGCGAGGAGTACGAAGGCGGTGCAGTGTTCGACCCGATCACGGGCGTCAAAGAGAACGTCACCGTACTCGACCTGAAGTCGCTGTACCCGATGTGTATGGTGACGATCAACGCCTCGCCGGAGACCAGGGTCGACCCCGCCGAGTACGACGGCGAGACCTACCTCGCACCCTCTGGAACCCACTTTCGCAAGGAACCCGACGGCGTCAATCGCGAGATGATCGAGGAACTGCTCGCCGAACGCGAGGAGAAAAAGACCCTGCGCAACGAACACGAACCCGGCACACCCGAGTACGAGCAGTACGACCGCCAGCAGGGTGCCGTGAAGGTCATCATGAATTCGCTCTACGGCGTGTCGGGATGGGAACAGTTCCGACTCTATGACAAGGACGCCGCAGCGGCGATCACGGCCACTGGTCGCGAAGTAATCGAATTTACCGAAACCGCTGCAAACGAACTAGATTACCAGGTTACGTACGGAGATACCGATTCAGTGATGCTCGAGTTGGGCTCCGGCGTCTCGAACGCCGAGGCGATCGAACAGTCCTTCGAGATCGAAGCGCACATCAACGACCGGTACGGCGACTTCGCAGCGGAGAAACTGAACGCCGAGGACCACCGCTTCCAGATCGAGTTCGAGAAACTGTATCGGCGCTTTTTCCAGGCTGGCAAGAAGAAACGCTACGCGGGTCACATCGTCTGGAAAGAAGGCAAAGACGTCGACACCATCGACATCGTCGGCTTCGAGTACCAGCGGTCGGACATCGCACCGATCACCAAACGCGTCCAGCACGAGGTCATCGAGATGATCGTCAAAGACGGCGACGTCGAGGGTGCAAAGGAGTACGTCAACGGCGTCATCGAGGACGTGCTGGCTGGCGACGTGAGCCTCGAGGACATCGCTATCCCGGGCGGCATCGGCAAACGACTGGACAACTACGACACCGACACGGCACAGGTTCGAGGCGCGAAGTACGCGAACCTGCTGCTCGACACCAACTTCCAGCGAGGGAGCAAACCGAAGCGGCTCTACCTCGATCGGATCGACCCGGCGTTCTTCCGGCGAATGGAGTCGGACGGAGGGTTCGACCCCCAGCACGACCCCCTCTACGGTGCGTTCAAGCGCGACCCCGACGTCATCTGTTTCGAGTACGACGACCAGATCCCCGAGGAGTTCGAAGTCGACTACGACACGATGCTCGAGAAGACGCTAAAAGGACCGATCGAGCGCATTCTCGAGGCGCTCGACGTCTCGTGGGAGGAGGTCAAAAGCGGCCAGGAGCAGACCGGCCTGGATAGCTTCATGTAACTCGAGCGGGAGTCGACGCCCCGCTGAACAGGTCGACGGGGAGTATAGGCACGTCTCGTCGTCATCCGTTCGTTCCTCGATACCGTCTCTACAGTATCCTCGAGCCTCTCTACGGGATCGATCGGACGAAAGTGGATTCGGTATGATAGGTCGGTCGACGGTCACTCGAGGGACGTTGTTCGCCGCCGGGCCGTCCAGCCGACGGCGACGAGCACCGCGAGGATGGTGACGGCGAGCCCGAAGCCGGAGATCCCGTCGTCGGTATCGTCGTCCTCGGATGGCTCCTCCTCGGATGGCTCGTCTTCGGGATCGGACGCTGGTTCGTCCCCCGAGTCGACGGGTGTCGGTTCGCCCTCGGTTTCCGCGAGCACGAAGAAGCTAAACGAGTCGACGTCGACGGAGACGGTGATCGTCTCGTCGTCCGTCTCCTCGACGGTCGTCGGCTTCTCCTGCCACTCCCACTGCTGGCGCGAGAACGACCAGGTTTCTTTGATCGTCGTCAGCTGGTCGGGTTCCTCGACGGAATCGGCCTCGAGGTCGAGGGTAACCGTCGCCGAGGAGTCGTCCCTGGCGGAAAGCGAGGAGGACATCTCCGAAAAGGAGACGATCTCGAACGGATCGTCGTCGAACCGGTCGATGTCCGCCTCGATCGACGCGGTTACATCGTCCCGGATCCGCTGTGGTGGGCGGTCGTACTCGGCAATGTCGATCGTGCCCGTAAGATCGTCCGCGGTGAACTGAACCTGTTCGACGCCGTTCGCGTCGGTCGTAATGACGGTCGTTCCGGGGGTATCGGGATCACTGTCTTCGATCGGCGTCGAGGACTCACTCGAGGGCGTCACGAGCGTCAGCGTCCCGCGGATGTTGTCGAAGGAGGGCGGGCCGTCGTCGCCCGCACTCCCGCTCCCACCGCTACCGCCACCGCCGCCACCCTGGCCACCGCCACCGCCCTGCCCACCGCCGCCACCGCCGCCACTGTCGTCGCTGGACGCCGTCGTCACGTCGACCGGGCGGACGGCCGTGTCGTCGCTACTCGAGATCGTCGCCTCGTACTCCCCAGTGGACGCACTGCTGGGGATCGACACCGAAAGATCGACCCCCTCTTCCTCCTCGGGCTCGAGATCGATCGAAGACGAATCGGATAGCTCGAGGGCCGACAGCTCGAGGGTAATCGTTCCCGTGCCGTTGGCGAGCCCGTCGTTTCGAACCGTCGCCGTTCCCGAGAGCGTGTCACCGTGATCGACGCTGTCGGGCAGGTCGACCGCCTCGATCGTGTACACCGGAACGGGCTCGAGGGCCACGTCTTCCGTGATGGTCGCGTTGGCCGGAAGCGAAACGCTCCGGGTCGTCCCGTTGTAGCCGTGGGCCTCGACGGTCACCGTCCGGTCGCCGCGGTCGAGATCCGACAGTTCGTAGTGTCCGTCGGCGTCGGTCGTCGTCTCCCCGCCGTCTGCCGACACCGTCACCGCTTCGATCCCCGATTCGTCCTCACTGTCGGTCACCGTCCCCTCGATCGTTCCCGGTTTCGGCTCGAGGGCGACGTCTTCGATCACCTCCGCTGCAGCGTTGAGCTTCCGGTCCTCGAAGATCGTCTCCTCCTCGAAGTCGACTATCGAGGCGTTCAGCGTGTACGATCCGTTGTACGTACTCGGGAGCAGTGACAGCTCGTAGTGGCCGTCGGCGTCGGTCGTGTTTGCCACCCGGTGTCCGTCCTCGGTCTCGGCCTCGAGGGTCACGCCCTCGAGTGGGTCACCCGTGTCCGCAGCGGTGGCCGTCCCCTCGATGGTCGCGTTCGAGAGTTGGGTCTCGAGGTCGACGGTGTAGGTATTGCCCCCGCTCTCGAACTTCTTCGTCTCCACCGTCTCGGAGGGGTCGTAGGAGGCGTTCTCGAGTCCCGCAGTGACGTTGAACGTTTCGTCGCGAACAGGGACCGAGATGTCGTACTCGCCTACCTCGTTCGTCCGTCGGGTGCTGGTCGTGCTCCCGTTGTCGGCCGTGACGTCGATCGCCTCGATCGGGTCGCCGGTGATGGTGTCGGTCACCGTTCCGTTGATCGTCCCGCCCTCCTCGCTTCCGGCGGTGCTGAAGGAGCTAAACGAGTCGATCGTCGTCGAGAGCGTTCGACTGTCCGTATCCAGGTCCGCCTCGAGTTCTGACCACTCGTCTCCGTCGTGATTGTACAGGCCGAACGACTCCTCGAAGATCGCCGAGAAGTCGTTCGGCGTGTAGAAGACCTCGAGGTCGACTTCACCGGCGTCGCTTTCGGTTTCCTCGATCGAGAGGTTCGCGTCGATCGGCAACTGATCGTCGACGTCGGGCGGATTGGTATTCTGTGCAACAGTCACGTTCTGGCCGACGGTCCCGATCTGGCGTCCGTTCGCGAGTTCGATCTCGAGGGCGTTGTCGTCCTCGATATCGACGTTCCGGTACTCGACCGTCGAGGACTCGTTCGCCGCCGATGCAGTGAGATCGCTGTTCGTTGCCCCGTCGAACAGGATCGCCGTCCCAACGGTCTCGCTGAACGCGGTGTCGGTGAGGGTCGTGCCGTCGGCTCCCTCGAGCACCGCCAGGCCGGTGGTCGCCCCATCGACGTCGTTGTCGGCTCCGTCTACCCCGGCGGCGTCGATCCGGAGTCCCGTCGTCCCCCCGTCGATCGTGTTGTTCTCGAGCGTGCTCGAGGCGGTGGCGACGATCCCACGCTCGTCGGGCGCAACCGTGGTGTTCCAGACCCGGAACGTCGACTCCTCGAGGACGATCCCGTCGGTGACGTCCTCGACGGTCGAACCGGCGATCCCGCGGGCCTCGAACGTCTGGATACCGACGGTTGCGTTGCTGACGGTGACGTTGTCGACGTTCGGGCTCACGTCGGTGTCGACGTCGAGGCCGTCGTGGCCGTCGCCTGTGAGGTTCGATGCCGAGTCGCCCACGACGCGGATGCCGACGTCGACACCCTCCTCGCCGTCGACGGTGAGGTTCTCGACGTTGGCGAACTCGTTGGTGACGTTGATACCGATCGCGTCACGCTCTTCCGCCTCGGTTTCGATGGCGAGTGTAGCGCTCCCTGCCAGCGAAATATCACGGTCCAGTTCGACGGCTGCACCGTCCTCAGTGGCGGTTTCGGTTCGATCCTCGTCGACGACGATCGTCGTTCCCGCCACGACGAACTCGATCAGGTCGGACAGATTCCGGTCGGTACCCGCCGGAACCCGATCCGAATGGATCGTCGTGATCCCGGTGGTCTCGCGTACGTTCCCGCCCGGACCGTCGAACTCGTGCTCGAGCTGGATCCGACTGAGATCGATTTCGTCTTCGGGATCGATGGTGACGGTAAACTCGTCGGTCGTATTTCGGTTCGCAAACGCCGTCTGCTCGTCGAAGTCGGCGTCCGATCCGTTCACATCGAGGTCGATCTCATCGGTATCGACGGAGTCCCCGTCGACGGTCTCGCTCTCGTCGGTCAGGCTGACGGCGTACCCCTCGACGTTTGCCACGCGGAAGGTGATCGTGTCTGTCTCTGCCGGATCTAACCGGTTGGTGGAGTCGCCCGTTCGCTCGACTGTCACGATCGGTTCGTTCAGCTCGAAGTCGATCGCCGTTCCGTCGGTTGGAACGGTCGTCTCCGTTTCGGTACGGTTCCAGCCGAACGCCTCGGCCGAGATCGTTTGCTCGCCAGCCACCGTCTCGAGTTCGTACGCGCCGTCGGCGTCGGTCTCGGCCGTCGGCGTACCCTCGGCGTCCGACTCGACGATCGCTCCCTCGATCGGATCCTCGCTGTCGTCAGTGACGGTCCCCTCGACCGTCGCCTCGCCCTCGAACTCCTCGAGTGCGGTGTTGACAGCCTCGACGGCGTCGACGATCCCGTGGCCGTATCGGGTGTCGGGCTCGCGTTCGTCGTCCGGATGAACGGCCGTCTCCTCGAGCAGGTCGACGAGTTCGTCGTCCCCGAGCCCGTCGTCGTCGACCGCCGAGAGCACGAGGGCCGCCGTCCCCGAGACGTGCGGGGCGGCCATGCTGGTGCCGCTTCTCGCGGTCGTCCCGTCGCCGGTATCGATGGCTGCACTCTCGACGCCGACCCCCGGGGCCGTTATGCTCGGGACGACGTACGTGTCGGGCCACTCCGATGGGGGGTCGTCCCAGTCGTCGGCGCTGATCTCCTCGCCGCCGGAAAAGCTCGCGACGTCGCTCGAGGAATCGACCGCGCCCACGCTCACCGAGTCGAAGACGTTCCCCGGCGAGCCCGACTGGCCGTCATCGTCGTTACCGACGGAGGCGACGACGAGCTGTCCTGCCTCACGGGCGTTTCGAACCGGTTCGACCATCCCGTCTTGCGTTCCGTCGACCCCGAGACTCAACTGCAGGATATCGACGTCGTCGTCTTCGATCGCGTGTTCCATCCCGGCGATGATCTGGGCGAACGACCCCGTGCCGTCGTCGTTCAAAACCTTGATCGCGTGTAAGTCGGCCTCCGGGGCGACGCCGATGGCGGTCCCGCTTGCGTCGCCGCCGACGACGGTCCCCGCGACGTGGGTCCCGTGGCCGTTGTTGTCGTAGGCATCGGTCGGATCATCACTTACGAGATTGCCGAACACGTCGAACTCGGCCCACGCCTCGACGTCGACGTCCTCGTGGGTGGGGTCGGCACCCGTATCGAAGACCGCGACCGTCGTTCCCTCGCCCTGCGTCTCGACCGTCTCCCAGACGTCGGGCGCGTTGATCAACTCGAGGCCGTACGTCGTTTCGTCGCCGGTCGCCTCGACCGGGTCTGTGATTCCGGCCGTCGAATAGACACCTGCCTCCCCGCCCCCGACGGCCGCCCCGTCGAGACACAGCTCGAAGTTCTCGTGAACGTCACTGACGCCCTCGGTCTCTACGAACGCCTCGATCGGAACGCGGTCCGTGTCGACGGTGACGACCATCGCGTTCGCGAGCCAGAACTCCCGTTCGATCACGACCGGCGCATCGTCCTGGGTACGGACCGCTCCAGCGTCGCCGTAGCTCTCGCGGAACTCGCGTTGGCTCGCTTCGGCGGCGGTCCGCAACTGCTCGACGGGATCCGAGTCGGTGTCGGTGATTCCGACCGGTTCCTCGTGTTCGAATCGCACGACGACAGTCACCTCGCCCGTCGCGTTGGTGAGGTTCTCGTCGAGTTGGCCGCCGGAATCGGACGGTGATCGCTCGAGGATGTCCCCGTCGGATCCCTCGTGGTCCGTTCGATCGTCGAACGATACGCCGTTGGCAGTCGTCGCATCGCTCGCTTCCGAACCACCGGTAGTACCGATATCGGACGCGATCACCGTGCCGCCAGCGGCCAACGTTCCCGTACCCAGTGCGGCCGCAACGAGCAACGTAACTGCGACCCCGGCCGCAAGTAGGGGGTGGCCCCTGATCATCAACTGATCTACTAACTCGACGTACATATGTCTAGTCTAGTATGTATTTGTAGGACGAACGTCACGATTCGCTAGCGATTTTATTTCACGTACGCGGAGAAAACGGCTTAGCCGTCGATATCGAGAGTCACTCGGGCACACCAGGTTTCCGGTGGAATACTCACCACCTAACTGACTATTCGAGGACGCTCTCGACCGCCCCGGGACCCTCGAGTAGCATCCGTCCGGTGTCGCTCCCGTGGACACCCGACCGGTGAGTCGAGACTGCTCATCGATCCTCGAGGTTACGTGGGGCCGTCGTCGGGGCTGGACCAGACCCGTCAAACAAAGGGTAGCTGGTCGGTTCGATCGGCGGAATTCAGTCGAACCGATTCGGCGTTTCCATTTGGTGAAATAATATTCGTTATTCGAAACCGTATCCACCCGGATACGAAACCGTTATCAGGAAGACGACCCACCATTCGGACGACAGAGTACTATGGCACGTCTCGAACTGAACAACCTACACGCGAAAGTTGCAGATGGCGACGAAAAAATTCTAGAGGGCGTCGATCTCGAGGTCGAAACGGGCGAAATCCACGCCCTGATGGGACCAAACGGCTCGGGTAAGTCGACGACGGCGAAAGTCGTTGCCGGTCACCCGGCGTACGAAGTAACCGACGGCGAGGTTCTGATTCACCTCGACGAAGACGAGTTCGGCGACGAAGTCGAGATCGACGAGGACCAGCGAACCTGGAATCTCCTCGACCTCGAGCCTAACGAGCGTGCGGCGCTGGGTGTCTTCCTCGCCTTCCAGTATCCTGCCGAGATCGAAGGCGTCACCATGTCGAACTTCCTTCGCACGGCGCTGAACGCGAAGATCGAAGAGCGCGAAGAACTTTTCGAAGAAGACGAAGGTGAAGACGACGACGAAGAAGACGAAGGCTTCGAGACGTCGCCGATGGAAGGCCCCGCAGACGAGGGCGAAGTCGGCGTCGCCGAGTTCCAGGAGATCCTCTCCGAGAAGATGGAACAGCTCGACATGGACGAGAAGTTCGCCATGCGCTACCTCAACGCGGGCTTCTCCGGCGGTGAGAAGAAACAGAACGAAGTGCTCCAGGCCGCAATCTTAGAGCCCTCGGTCGCCGTCCTCGACGAGATCGACTCCGGGCTCGACATCGACCGACTGCAGGACGTCTCGGATGGCATCAACGCGCTTCGCGACGAGGTCGGCACTGGAATCCTCCAGATCACCCACTACCAGCGCATCCTCGATTACGTCGAGCCGGACCACGTCCACATCATGCTCGACGGCCAAGTCGTCAAAAGCGGCGACGCCTCGCTCGCTGCAGAGCTCGAGGACAAAGGCTATGACTGGGTCCGCGAAGAGGTCTACGGAACTGCATAACCAGTTCTGACTAGCCAAACGGATATGAAGCTACGACCGTAACCATCACCGTATACAAATCATGAGTTCCGAACAAGAACACCTCAAAACGACGAACACCGAAGACCGGTTTGCGTTCAAAAACGAACACAAAGCCGCGCTTACCGCCGAAAAGGGCCTCGATGAAGAAACCATCAGGCTCATGTCCGAAGACAAAGACGAGCCCGAGTGGATGCTCGAGCGGCGTCTGCGTGCGCTGAAGGTTTTTCAGGAGATGCCGATGCCGACCGGCTGGCCGGGACAGCCGGACCTCTCGGAAGTCGACGTCAACAAGATCGTCCCCTACATCCGCCCGGACGTCGAGATGCGCGAGGGGACCGACGACTGGGAGAACCTCCCCGATGAGATCAAAGACACTTTCGACAAACT
Source organism: Natrarchaeobaculum sulfurireducens (assembly GCF_003430825.1). Taxonomy (NCBI): domain Archaea; kingdom Methanobacteriati; phylum Methanobacteriota; class Halobacteria; order Halobacteriales; family Natrialbaceae; genus Natrarchaeobaculum; species Natrarchaeobaculum sulfurireducens. The sequence continues at coordinate 2,487,661 of NZ_CP024047.1, forward strand.
CGGCATCCCGGAAGCCGAGAAAGAGGCGCTCTCGGGCGTCGGCGCGCAGTACGAGTCCGAGGTCGTCTACCAGAACATGAAGTCCCAGTGGGAGGAGAAGGGGGTCATCTTCATGAACATGGACCGCGCGGTCCAGGAACACCCCGAAATCGTCAAAGAGTACTTCATGACGACGTGTGTGCCCCCGAGCGACAACAAGTTCGCGGCACTCCACGGGGCGATCTGGTCCGGCGGCTCGTTCGTCTACGTCCCCGAGGACGTCACCGTCGAGATGCCCGTCCAGGCGTACTTCCGCATGAACACCGAGGGAATGGGCCAGTTCGAACACACCCTCATCGTCGCCGAACCAGGCAGCGAAGTCCACTACATCGAGGGCTGTTCGGCACCCAAGTACTCGGCGTTTAACCTCCACAGCGGGGGCGTCGAGGTCTTCGTCAAAGAAGACGCCCACGTCCAGTACTCGACGGTCCAGAACTGGTCGCGCAACACCTACAACCTGAACACGAAACGCGCCATCGTCGAGGAAAACGGCACGATGGAGTGGATCTCGGGTTCGATGGGCTCGAAAGCTACCATGCTCTACCCGTGTTCGATCCTCAAGGGTCGCGGTGCAACCGACACCCACATCACCATCGCCTTCGCCGGCGAAGGCCAGGACATCGACACCGGCGCGAAAGTCTACCACAACGCTCCCGAGACCAAATCGACTATCGAGTCGAAGTCGATCTCGAAAGACGGCGGTCGCACCAACTACCGCGGTCTGGTCCACATCGCCGACGGTGCCGAAAATTCGAGCACAGCCGTCGAGTGTGACGCGCTGATGTTCGACAACGAGTCGACCTCCGACACCATGCCGTACATGGAGATCGAAGAGTCGAAAGTCGACGTCGCCCACGAGGCGACCGTCGGCAAGATCGGCGACGAGGACATCTTCTATCTGCAGAGTCGCGGCCTCGACGACGACGACGCCAAGAAGATGATCGTCGCCGGCTTCATCGAACCGATCACCGAAGAACTGCCGATCGAGTACGCCGTCGAACTGAACCGCTTGATCGAACTCGAGATGGAGGGGAGCCTCGGATAATATGAGTACGACGCAGGTACACGCCAATCTGACTGAAGAACAGGTACGCCAACTTTCGGGCGACTTCGACGAGCCCGAGTGGATGCTCGAGACCCGCCTCGAGGCACTCGATGCACTCGAAGAACTCGACATGCCCGACGTCATCCGAACGCCGGGTCGCGACTGGACGAATCTCCACGAACTCGATTACGAGTCGCTCGTTGATCCGCTGAACGCCGCGGAGAACAAAGACCAGGTCGGTCCCGACGAGGTCGAGGTCCTCGCCTGGAGTGAGGCCGTCGACGAGCACGAAGCGCTCCTCGAGGAGTACTTCGGCAGCGTCATCGATCCCCAGGAGAACTACCTCACTGCGCTCTCGACGGCGCTGTTTAGCACTGGGACCGTCGTCTACGTCCCCGAGGGCGTCGACGCAGAAGACGTGACGATCCGCACCGAGCAGAACTCCCGCTCGCTGTTCAATTACACGCTCGTCGTCGCCGAGGAATCGAGCTCGGTGACGATCCTCGAGCGCCAGTCCACTGGCGCCGAGCAGGACGAACAGTACTACAGCGGCATCGTCGAAGTCGTCGCTGGCGAGAACAGTAACGTCCAGTACGGCAGCCTCCAGAACCTCTCGGAGGAAGCGTACAACTTCTCGTACAAACGCGGCGACGCCGACACGTACGCGACGATCAACTGGATCGAAGTCAACCTCGGCACGCAGCTGACGAAGTCGAGCGTCTCGACGGAGCTCAACGGCGACTCTTCGGAAACCCAGATCGTCGGCGCTTTCTACGGCCACGACGACCAGCACTTCGACCTCGATGCGAAGGTCTGGCACCGCGCCGAGCACACTACGGCAGACCTCGTCACCCGCGGCGTCACCGACGATGTCGCCCGCTCGGTCTACGAGGGCGTCCAGGACGTCGGTCGCGACGCCTGGGACACTAGCTCCTACCAGCGTGAGAACACGCTCATGCTCTCCGATGAGAGCGAGGCCGACGCCTCCCCGAAGCTGATCATCAACAACCACGACACCGAGGCCAGCCACTCGGCGACGGTCGGTCAGATCGACCAGGAGGACCTGTTCTACATGACCTCCCGCGGGATCGACCCACGGTCGGCGCGCAACATGCTCGTCGAAGGCTTCTTCGTGCCAGTGCTCGAGGAGGTCGCCGTCGACGAACTGCGTGAGGACTTAGAGGAACTGGTCGCCGCACGGCTTCGCCAGCGCGACTAACACAGGATTCGAAGTCGGTTTTTTCGGCCCGTCACACCCGTCCGCCAGCGGACGCGATCGAGCCCGAGCGACCGCTCACTCGAGTTCGAAGACGTGGATCGGCCACTCCGCCTCGTGATCGCGGGCGACCTCGCGTTCGATCGGCCCCGGCTCCCGGATCGAGAGCGAGACCGGCAGGTCGATCTCGAGGTCGTCGTAGGATGCGTCGACGCGGCCGGTGAGCCGCGCCCCGGAGTCGAGTTCGACGATCGCCACCGGAAACGGCGCGCGGTCGAGGAAGGGGTCCGGCGGGACGCGAACCTCGGTGTAGGAGACGATCGTGCCCCGTTTCGGCTGGGCCTCGAGGTCGAGCGCGCGACTGCCACAGGCGTAACAGGCCGGTCGTGGCGGCACGAGCCGCGTGTCACAGTCGGTGCAGTGGGCGGCGAGTAACTCGCCGTCGGCCATCGCGTCGAAGAAGCCGGGAAGCGTGAACGGATTGTCGGGCGTGACGTCTTCAGGCGACTCGAGTTCGTAGGATGTACTATCGTCTGTCATGGGTGATCAGTTCGTGAGGACGTGTGCGACGGTGACGGCGTCAGCGACGCCACCTTCGTTGACGAGCAGTGCGGCTTCCGCGTCGGGAACCTGGCGCTCGTCAGTCGCCGTGTCGGTGAGCTGTTCGTACGCTTCGATTGCCTGCATGAGTCCGGTTGCACCGATCGGATGGCCGCGGGCTTTCAGCCCGCCACTCGTGCTGAGACGGACGTCGGTCCACCCATCGGAGCGCTCATCCGGCTCGAGTGCGCTCTCATAGCCCAGTCCGTGTGGGGCGAACCCGACGGCTTCAGAGAGGAGCGCCTCACAGACGGTGAACGCGTCGTGGACCTCGGCGACGTCGACGGCTTCGGGCTCGAGGCCGGCCTGGTCGAACGCGCGGCTCGCGGCGACGTTCGCTCCTTCGACGAACGTCAGGTCGCGTTCGGCGACCGCGATGTTGTTCGCCGCCGCGCCGACGCCGCCGACGCGAACCTGCTCGTCTCGAGCGACGAGGTCGGCCGCCAACTCGGCACTCGTCACCAGGACGACGGCCGACCCGTCGCTGATGGGTGCACAGTCGAACAGTTTCAGCGGCGGGGCGATGTAGTTCGACTCGAGTACGGTCTCGAGGTCGATCTCCTGTTGGTACTGTGCGCGAGGATTCGAGGCGGCGTTGCGGTGGTTTTTCACCGCGATGTGGGCGAGTTCCTCCTCGGTCGCGTCGGTCTCGTGGAGATACCGCTGGGCAAGCAGGGCGTACTGGCTCGGGGCCGTGATTCCGGAGCGCTGCTCGAGGGCCCTATCGAAGGCAGCCGAGAGGGCGTTGGTTGCACCGGCAGTGCCGCCAGCGGTCATCTTCTCGACGCCGCAGGCCAGGACGGCGTCTCTGGTTCCCGACCGAACGTCTTCGACGGCGTGTTTCAGCGCGAGCGCGCCGGCGGCCGCACAGCCCTCGACGCGTTCGGCGGGCACGTTCCGCAGCCCAGCCCACTCGGCGATGAGGGTGCCGTACATGATCTGGTGTTCGTACGTCTCGGACTGGTTGCCGACATAGATGGCGTCGACGAGTTCTGCCGGGTCGGGCAGCCCGTCGAACGCCTCCGTCAGCGCCGCGGTGAAGAGGTCGCACCCAGTCAGGTCTGTCGCACCGATTGGCGACGATCCGACCGCGACGATGCGTGGGTCTGCCATACCACAGACGTACACGGATGATGTGTTAACAGTTACTCACACCACAGTTCGGAGTCGAGAACGGGTTCGTACGGGCAAAAACACGGCGCTCGAGCGTTCACAGCGCGCTCTGTGTACTACCAGACAGTCGTGTACAGCAACGAGAAGTGACTGGGTGGTCCGGGACTGCTCAGTCGTCCTGGGTCGTGATGTCCGCAGAGAGGCCCTGGGCCATCTCGATATCCTTGGAGTTGTTCAGCGTCCAGGCAGTGCGCTCGGTGACGGCCTCGATGGCCTCGCGGGCGGACGGGTAGCCGTTGCCCGACTTCTTGACGCCGCCGAAGGGGAGATGAACCTCCGCACCGATACACGGCAGGTTCGCGTACGCGAGGCCGAGTTCTGCATGGTCACGGAAGTAGTTGATCTGGCGGTAGTCCTCGGAGATGATGGCGCCGGCCAATCCGTAGGGCGTGTCGTTGTGGATCTCGAGGGCGCGTTCGATGTCACCGTCGTACTCGAGCAAGGCAACGTGGGGGCCGAAACACTCCTCTTTCAGACAGCGCAGGTCCGAGTCGTACTCGATCTCGTAGACGAACGGGCCGACCCAGTTGCCGTCTTCGTGGCCGTCCGGAATCTCGTCGTCGTCGAGTTCGAATCGGTCGACCAGAACCTCGGCACCTTCCTGTCGGGCCAGTTCGTTGTGTTTCTGGATCTTTTCGACGTGTTCCGGCTCGATCGCCGGCCCCATGAACGTGTCCTCCTCGAGCGGATCGTCGACCGCGACTTTCTCGGCGATCTCGACGTAGCGGTCTTTGAACTCGTCGTAGACGTCCGTGTGGACGATCAGGCGTTCGGACGAGACACAGCGCTGGCCCGTCGTCTTGAAACTGGACATGACCGCCGAGTGGACGGCGATATCGAGATCCGCGTTTTCGGTGATGACGATGCCGTTTTTGCCGCCCATCTCACAGGCTGCAAGTTTGCCCGGCTCGCCACCGACCTTGCTCGCGATTTCGTGGCCGACCTCCGCGGAGCCGGTAAAGAGGACGGTGTCGACGCGCTCGTCCTCGGAGATCGCCGCGCCAGCGTCACCGAAGCCCTGGACCATGTTGAAGACGCCGTCCGGAATTCCGGCGTCCTCGAACATCTCGGCGATGATCTGGCCACACCACGGCGTCTGTTCGGCGGGCTTCCAGACGACGGTGTTCCCTTCGACCAGCGCGATAGCCATGTGCCAGAACGGGATCGCGACGGGGAAGTTCCACGGCGTGATACAGCCGATGACACCGCGGGGCTTACGGCGCATGTAGGCGTCTTTCGAGCCGATCTCGCTCGGGACGACGTCACCGTGTGGGTGACGGGCGTTGCCCGCCGCCCACTCGACCATGTGCCAGGCTTCGGCGACGTCTGCTTTCCCCTCGGAGATCTCCTTGCCACACTCTTTGGTGATGATCTCGCCCAGCTCGTCGTGGCGCTCGCGCAGTTCGTGATAGATGTCCCAGAGGTACTCCGCGCGGTCGATATGTGAAAGTTCACGCCACTCCTCGAAGGCGTCCTCCGCAGCCTCGAGCGCCGCGTCGACGTCCGCTTCCGTGCCGCGGTGGAACGTCGCAAGCGGTTCGCCGGTCGCCGGATTCTCACTGTCGAACGTCTCCGAGCCGTGTCCGTCGGTCCACTCGCCGTTTACGTAATGGCGGTACGGGTCTGTCGTCGCTTGTTCGGACATACCTGTACCTACTCGGCGGCCACCGTGTACGTCGACCCTCCCATGGTCGGCTCGGGCCGCTCGAGTTCGTTTCTCCGAACGGGAAGGTGATAGAATTGGTCGGGTCGTAGCTTATTGGGACGCTCTCGACCTACTATAGTAAGATGATTCCACCGATCGCTAACCGATTCGTCGCTGGTGAGTCACCCAGCGAGGTGCTCGAGCACGTCCGAACGCTCAACACGCGAAACGTTGCCGGGATTTGTAACCTCCTCGGCGAACACTACGACGATCCGGCCGACGCGACGGGAGATACGTACGCATATATCGGCTTGATCGACGAGATCGCGGACGCGGGCATCGACGGCTGCGTCTCGGTGAAACCGTCCCAGATCGGCCTCGACCTCGGCCAGGACGTGTTCGACGAGAACCTCACCAAAATCGTCGAACGCGGTGCCGAACGGGACGTCTTCGTCTGGGTCGACATGGAAGATCACACGACGACCGATGCGACCCTCGACGTCTACGAGCCGCTCGTCCGCGAACACGGCGGGATGGGACTCTGTCTCCAGGCTAACCTCAAGCGAACCCGCGAGGACGTAGAACGTCTGGCAGACGCACCGGGAAAAGTGCGAATCGTCAAGGGAGCGTACGACGAGCCCAGTGAGGTCGCCTACAAGGACAAGGGTCGCGTCGACGAGGTCTACCTCGAGTTGATCGAGTACATGTTCGAACACTTCGAGGACGGCGTCGCCATCGGGAGTCACGATCCAGCAGTCATCGCACGGGCTCGCCAGTTCCACCAGGAGTACGGGACACCCTACGAAATCCAGATGCTGACGGGCGTTCGAACCGACGCCCAGTACGAACTCGCCGCCGCGGGCGTCGAGGTCTATCAGTACGTCCCCTACGGGCAAAAATGGGCGTCGTACTTCTACCGACGGGTCAGAGAACGCAAAGAGAACCTCCTGTTCGCCGTTCGAGCGATCCTCAGCTGACCGATACCGCCTCGAGATCGGGTAAGCCGGTACGCTACCGGTCGCACCGACCGTCGCACACAGTCACCCCCCTACGGCCTGTAGTGATCCCGTATACTATACCCGACGTTGTCCTGAGGTGTGTGACTGGACAGGGTCCCAGTCAGCCTGTGCTTTCCTGTAGCCCCGACTCTCAGGGGTCGAGGAGCGTCGACTCTGCCTTCCGGAGGTGCTCTAAGAGCGTCGATTTCGAGACGTCGAGGTCGTCAGCGAGTTCGCGGGTCGTCGTTCCACGGGGCCACTCGTAGTAGCCCGTCTCACGGGCATGTTCGAACACCTCTCGCTGAGTCGGCGTCAGATTGTCGAGTCGCCGATCACGAGAGGAACGGCCATCCGGATCGGACGTCGTAATCGATGCGACGGACACGTCCGCTCCCGACGTTTCACGAACCTGATCGAGTGCGTCTTCGATCTCACTGCGTTCGCCTGCAAAGCAGACGTGCCACTCCTCGCTGCCGCCCTGGATGCGCACCGGCGCGCTGTGGACGAATCCGTTTTCGAGGAGAGTCGGACACATCATGTCGTTCGGATCGTACTCGACGAAGAACTCACGAACGACGTTTCCCGGCGCGTTGCGCGCCCGGCCGAATCGTTCCTGTAACTCGAGGACGTCGCCCGAGTGCTCGGAGTCTCGAATAGCCTCGAGGAGCATCTCGACTTCGTCGACTGTCTCTCCAAACGCGGTGAACAGGCCATTGACCCTTCGGGGGCTATCACTGACAGCGCTGGGTGAGTCGTAGATCGCGTGTGCTAACACACCACCGCCGGTTTGGCCCGTCGCTTCGATGGCCCAGCAGTTTGGGTGCCACAGATCAAGCGTCAACCGGACGCCTGAGGAAGGTTCCGCCTGGCTCATACCTGTTCATGCTGCTGGTGAACCTTCTATGTGACGGTCTAGCGAATCGCAGTACTGTCAACGGGTCCGGTCAGACTCGTCGACGACATCCCCTTCTGTGGACAGACACCGCGCGCACAATGTTATCGACTGGATGCCTGAAGTTAAGTAACGGGCCCACCGACGAGTAGCTATGAGTCTGGGACAGCGCGTCTCGAGCGACCATCAGCTCGCTCGACTCCTCCAGATCGGGGTCGTGCTGGAAGAGGTCGTCGAGTCCCGCGCCGCACACCACCTCGAATCACTCCCGGAGGACGAACGGGACGCGATCGACGACGAGGTGTACGCGTTGCTTGCGGAAGCCGCCGAAGAGTCGGCCGACCATCGCGAACGGCTGGAGGCGCTCGTCGACGAACTCGACGCCGAAACCGTCCCCTACGAGGAGATCAACCAGCTGGTCAGCGCCCGGTACGGCCCGCCGGAGGACACCGATGGGGTCCTCTACGATCAACTGGCCAACGAAGAGACGGCCTATAAGTTCTACGACGACCTGATCGATGCAGTCGAGACGTCCGACGCCGAGTTCGCGATCGATCGGAACCGGCTGCTCGAGACGCTGTATGACATCCGTGAAGAGGAAAAAGAGGGTGTCGAGGACGTAACCGACATCATGGAGCGCAGAGCATGATCTGGGCAAGTGAGGCGGCGGGCGGGCCGATCGAGGTACAGCCAGACACGACCGACCGGACGACGGACACGGCCGACTCCAACGGAGGACAGCGATGAACACTGGAGACCAATATCTCAAGGCGATCTATCTCGCCCAGCGCATCGAAGAAGGCCCCGCTTCGACGGGGACGCTCGCCGACTTACTCGAGGTCAGCCCCGCGAGCGTCAACGAGATGATCGGCAAACTCGAAGCACGCGATCTCGTCGAACACGAGAAGTACAAGGGCGCGAGCCTGACCGACGAAGGGCTCGAGCGCGCCCACGATGCCCTCCAGACCTACTGTATCATCGAACGGTTCCTCGCGAACGTCCTCGAGGTCGAAGAGTACCGCGAGGAGGCCCGCGCACTCGAGAGCGTCATCGACGACACCGTCGCCGAGCGCCTGGACACCATCATCGACCGGCCAGCGGAGTGTCCCGATTGTTTCGACGCCGAACGAGACCGCTGTAAACACCTCGAACTCGAGGGCCGGGCCGACTGACCCGGCGGAAACTGCCGACACTACTCCGCTGAGCGTCCTCGACCGACAGCTCGTTCGGTCCCGAAACTAACGTAGCGATAACCCACCACCGCTGCGAGCAAGAGCGCCACGACGACCGTCACCGAGAGGCCAAACGGCAATGACCACGGATCGTCCTCCCAATCCGCCTCGAAGACGTCCGCATAGTACTCGCCAGCCTCAGTCCCGTGAACCGCCAGAAGAACCTCCCGATTGTTCTCGAAGGCGTTCTGGTTCCAGTTCGCACTGCCGACGATCGCGACCTCCCGATCGACGACGACACCCTTGGCGTGGATTTTCTCGAACCGGTCCGTCTCGTCGACGAGTTCGACTTCGAGCGGGAGGCCCTCCGTGGCCGCGGTTCGCTCGAGGTCGTCCCGGAGCGCCGCGTTCTCGTCCTCGTGGTACCAGGTTGAATCGAGCAAGATCCGGACGTCGACGCCACGACGGGCCGCCGCGACGGTCTCCTCGAGGACGGTCGCGTCGGCCGCGATACTCGCTTGTTTGATCAGGATCTCGTCGTCAGCACCGCCGAGAAGCTCCAGGGTCGCCGCTTCGGCGTTGTCCGGCGCGAGAAGGAGGTCGACGGCGTCTGCGTTGACCGCCGTCGCGTCGTGGTCGGTCGGAAACGTGCGGGTCCGATCGTCCGCCGCGTCGTCTCCCTCGACGAAGGTGGCGTTCGCTCGGAACGCCGCTCCGGGCTCGGTGTCCCGGCCCTCGAAATCAGCCCAGAAGACCGCCTCGAGGTCCGCCGCGAGGTCGGCGTCGACGACGCGAACACCCCAGCCGCGACTCGACTCGCCGCCGACGCCGCTTGGATTCCAGTTCTCGCTCGTCACCAGCACCCGATCGTCGGCGACGGCGTACTTGGGGTGGTGATACCGGTAACGAGCGCCTTCACCGCCGATAGCTCTGACGTCGACGCCGCCAGCGTCGAGCATTTCGAGGACGGGTTCGCTCGCAGCGGGTGTGCCGCCGACGGGACCCGACTCGACGAGCACCGCCACGTCGACCCCGCGATCGACCGCGTCGACGAGATCTCGAGCGACGGCGTCGGAGCTGATCGTGTAGCCAGCGAGAAGAATACGCTCGTCGGCCGCCTGGAGCGTCTCCCGTGGCACCTCGGGCGAATCGGGGAGAACGAACGTGGTCGCCTCATCGACGGCGGTGCTCGAGACGGGGAGGCAGGTCGCATCTCGAGGATGCCACTTCCCCTGGCCGTCCCGTTCAGCCCCGGCCACATCGTCCAGCGCACTGGCTGCGTCTTCGGTCTCGCTCGCGCCGTCAGGATCGATCCGGTGCCAGCGTTCGGCGAGCGGCGCTCGCTCGTATGAGACGGCGTCGACCGGCTCGTCACCATCCCGGAGTTCGAGGTCGTCACCGTCGACGGCGAGCCGGATACTCCCCTCGAGCTCGATCACCGGGTCGTCGGTCAGCGTCTCGGTGACCGTCGCGTCGGTGCTCGCAGCCACACGACCGGAGACGCGCTCGTCCGGAAACCGGGCGGTCGTATGGCCGTCGGTAACGGTCAAGTTCTCGAACGTCGTCTCGGGCGGTGTCTCGACGACCAGATACTCGCCGACGTTGTCGTCAATCGTCGGGTTAGGATAGAGTTCGACGATCCGTGGCTCCTCGAGGTCGGCGGATGCCGTTCGGTCGGCGTGACAGTCGACCGGCGACGATTCCGACTCGATGCCAGCCGTGCCGTCGCCGGCTGCAGCCACGGCCGGAGCAGTTCCGGCGATCGTGAGCGCACAGAGGACGAGCATGATCGCGACCCTCGCTCGAGGAGACGACATCGGTCAGTTTGGTCGCCCAATCGTATTTAAAAACTCGGGGCGCTGTTGAAATCATCAGCAAACGACAAGAGTTGGCTGCTGACTGTAAAACAGATATACAGCACGGCCTTCCGGTGAAGTTGTGCACGTTCGATGTAGTCGAAACGAGTGGGAGAGGATCGCTTTGTCGCTGTTACTCAGCAAACTCTGTCCGAACTCCCGAATCACTGTCAACAGAGGCCTGCTGCATACAGAGCATGGATGCAGCACGATGACTTTGTTTGCTTCACGTCGAAATCAGTGAAGCACCTGCTGACTACACGTGCGAACTGATCAGCATTTCGAGTGGCGCAAGAGTTTTGTATGTCAACAGAGTAGTGGGAATTAGGCGATTCAAAATGGGAAAGTCCGCATTTGAAGCGAACAACGGGGAAGAACTTACACTCACAGTGGACGATAGAGGGCGGGTAACACTCCCAAAAGAGGTTCGGGACCGATTAGGAATCGAATCAAACGATGAGATTCCTGCAACTCTTGTCGGATCGGTGCTTGAAGTCAACCCCAAACCAAGTTCGAAATTAGAGACAGCAACAGCCGGTCAGAAGAACTGGGAGAACACGACACCAACTGATGCCGGAGAAACCCTCTTCGGGCCGATGGACCAGTGAGCGACTATCTGATGACTGATTCTCTCCCTACTGAAGTGACAGTTCTTACTGACGTGAACGTACTAGCAATCGCGCTCACCGATGATCATCCTGCACATGACGATGTGTATCCGTGGGTCCAAAACGCAATTGATGGACCAAACGTCTTGCTCGTGTTTGATTATTATCCGTTGCGAGCACAGTATCTGATGACGAGCAATTTTGGAGTAGACGCAGTTGATGCTCGGAATGCTATCCAATCACTTGTTCGTAGCCCTGCACGAATCGTCAGTGCTACCGAGACAACGCTGCTCGAGGCGTACGAGATCAGCGCTGACAAAAACCACGACGTGTACGATTCGTTCATCCTCGCGCTTGCACGAGCATATGACGCCGATTACTTGATTACAACCGACGGCGATTTCGACGATCTTTGTAACGACGAAGATGTGAAATACGTCAATCCAATTCCAACTGAGACACGTGAGAAATTAACCCTAATTGATGGATAGTATGGTCTATGATGCATATGCGGCCTGTACTGAGCGTTCGACTCTTCGCGCAGATCGCGCTCTATCGAGTGCCACATTTGCGCTGTGGGTTCAGCACGGGCGCTGAATCCTATCACTCAGTAATGAGTTTGACAGAGACGAAACCGGATAGCTCCTCCGCGACGTGTGGGCGCCAGCAACTGGACGAAAAACTGAACCCGAACTCGTAACCCGACTCAGGCTGCCGGCTCGAGGTCGACTTTCTGCGCTTCGACCTGGACGAGGTAGGCGCGGTCGGCGTCGTAGTCGGCGACGATCTCGAGGGCGTCCTGGGTTCCGATCTGGTTGAGCGCCCAGGCGGCGCTCGCCCGAACTCGATCTTCCTCGTCGTCCGCCAGGACGTCAGCCAGCGGCTCGATAACGCGGGTGTCACCGATCAGTCCGAGCGCGCGGGCCGCCCAGCTACGGACGTCCGGATCGTCGGCGACGAGCTGGTTCGCGATGGGCTGGACGGCGTCTTCGGCCCCGATTTCGCCCAGCGCCCGGAACGCCGGTTTCTGGAGGTCGCGGTTGGAGTCGACGTAATCGAGCAGCGTCTCGACGACCTCGTCGTCTGCGACGCCGATCTTCCCGAGGATGCTCATCGCCGCCGTGTCGCGACGACCCGCTTTCTGGAGCATGGGATCGATCGCCTCCTCGGGGCCCATCCGTTCGAGCGCCTCGAGGCAGTGTTCTTCCATGAAGTCGGAGCCGAGGCTCTCGTAAGCCAGCAGGATCTGCTCGACGTTACCTCGCTTTTCGTGGACTTTGATGGCGTGCCACTCCGGTGGGAAGTCTTTGACGTGGTCGAGGACATCGTAAAAGCCCTCGCGACGGAGCTGTTCGCGCACCTCGAGGTCCGTCCACTCGGTCGCATCGTCGACGTCGGACTCGAAGTCGTCGCAGCGTTCGAGCAGCCCGGCGATCGTCTCGGCGTCGTCGTCGGCGTCGAGATCGGCGGCCTCGACGGCGTCGGTGGATTCCTCGAGCGTCGCCTCGAGTCGCTCGGGGACGTTTCCGTCGATGGGGCCGTCGTCACCGAGTTCCGCGCCGGGAGCGGGCTCGAGGTCGTCCGGGAGGGTGACGTCGGTTCCGAGCAACTCGTTGAGACCCGCGAGGAAGTCCTCAGTCGCCTCGATCAGCTCCTCGTCGCCCTCGAACGTCCACCGAGTTCCCGTGATCGTCCCGCTGACGCCGGTGATCTCGCTGACGACGTCCTCGGCGTAGGGACCACGCTGCTCTTCGAGGTCGTCCTCGAGGTCGCCGAGGTCGCTCTCGAGGTCGTCGTAGGTCTCCTGCAGTTCCTCTTCGGGGGCGGGCTCGTCGTCTTCGTCCTCGTCCTCGTCGTCGGACTCGGGTGGTTCGGGAACCTCGATCGACTCGAGGTCCGTACGGACGGTCTCGAGGTCACCCTCGACGACGTCCAGGTCGGCTTCGGTGTCGGCCGCCTCGAGGTCGTCTTCGAGGTCGTCGAGGTCGCCACGAACCGACTCGAGGTCGGCTTCGATCGACTCGAGATCGACCGATGGCTCGTCGTCGGCCGCGGCTTCGTCACCGTTTGCCTCGTCCTCGCTCATGCTACCACCCTCGCCGGGGGACGACGCCGACGCGTGACTACGTACATACCAGACGGTGCGTTCAGGACCGCCCTAAGCGTTTCCATGCAGCGTCGCTTTCGGTGCGCTTCTCGAGGGCGATTTTCGGCAGTCCTTCTCGGGGGAGTCGGTCACAGACCTGCTCGAGAGGTGATCGGTCTCAGGCGTTCTCGGGGGCATCTGTCGGCGCCGAGGATGGCACTGACCGCCAGTAGAACCAGGGAGAGAGCGTCATATACGCGAGTCCGAGGACCAACAGGGCGAACGGGAACGACCGGTTGGCGAACCCAGGGACGAGGATCGCCAGCACGTGAACGACGCCCATGATTCCGGCGTCTCGAACCAGCAGGTCGGGATACCGAATCCGCGAGACCATGAGATAACAGAACGCCGCCGTGATCGCGAGGACGAGCCACGGCCCGGCGACGCCTGCAAGGATCGCAGCGCCGAGAATCGTTGCCGCGAGCGTCGTCTGGACGCCCTCGGTATACTCGTCTACGGTGTCGTAGGCGGTGTAGAGTCCAAGCCGGGTGACGGCCATCGCGACGAACAGCGCACAGACCGCCGTCACGAGCAGGAGTTCGGCCGTGACGGTCTCGAATCCGATCCCGAGACCATCGCTAACGACGACGAATGCGAGGACGGCTGGAGCGACGGCGAACGAGGCGACGTCGGCGAGCGAATCGAGGTACGGACCGGCCTCGGTCCCGCCGTACTGGCGCGCGAGGATCCCGTCCAGCCCGTCTGCGACCGCTGCCAGCAGGATCAGGCGGGCAGCGAGGTCGATGTCGACGAACGCGACGACGCAGGCGACGAATCCCAGGGCAGCGTTGGCGACCGTCACCGCGTCGGCGACGCCGAGTCGACCGACGAACCGCGGAAGCATGTTCGCGGATTCGGCGTGCGGGTGCCTTACGTGTTTTCGTTTCGTGGTCTGTCCGCGACCAAAATCGACTTCCACAGGGCGTTCCGACCTACCGAGAACGATCGCACCCGATTTATTCGAGAACGAACCGGGGCCGTTATACCGTGACTTCCCTAAGGACCGCGTATGAACCGGCGCGTCTACCTCGCCGCCGTCGGGAGTGGGGCCACCGCAGGGCTGGCCGGCTGTACGTCAGTTCTCAGTGTCTTTGGTGACGACGACGAATTCTGTAGCGGCGACGACTGCGACATCGGGATGACCAGAAACGAGTTCGTCCCCAGAGAGTACGAGACGACCGTGGGCGAAACCGTCGTCTGGAAGAACACGAGCGGTGCCGACCACACCGTAACGGCCCTCGAGAATCAAATTCCAGACGACGCCGAGTACTTCGCGAGCGGGGACTACGAGGACGAAGACACCGCCATCGAAGCCTGGCACGACTACCGTGGTGGCCGACTGGGGACGCGCGAAACCTACGCCCATACGTTCGAAGTCCCTGGCACCTACCACTACATCTGTGAACCCCACGTGAAAGCCGACATGGTCGGAACGGTCGTCGTCACGGAGTGACCCGCACAAGTCTTTTTCGGATTTGACCGCCGAGGGGCGATTCGAGCGCCCAGCTACCGAGTTTCTCCACTGCGAACCCCACGCTATCCACCAGACGTGATGGGATCGTCCCCGATCAGCTGAAGATGATCATGAAGTCGACGACGAACGTCTTCTCGCACTATCAAACCCGTAGCAGCCGCGTGCCGATTGGCAATCACAGTCGACCTCGAGACGTTACAGATAGGTCGCGATCGCGTCGATGAGTTTGCGCTCGGCGCGTCGGAGGTGGTCTTCGGCGGTTCGACGCTCGACACCGACGTGGTCAGCGATGTCGGCGGTCGAAATCTCGCGGGGGATCTCGTAGTAGCCACCCGCGATCGCGAGTTCGATCGTCTCCCGCTGACGGGCGGTGAGTTCGGGAACGAGCCCGCCGGGGTCGAGCAGCGGACGGTCGCTTGCCACCGTCTCGACGGTTCGTTTCGACTCGACCTCGACGGTGTAGCCGTCCGCGACGAGGTCGCGATAGACGTCACGAAGGGCGTCCGACTGGAGCGCCAGCAGCCGACAGATACGGTTGCCGTCAGCGTACCGCAGCGGCGAAAGGAGCAGACAGCCGTGGCGGCCGACGTAGCGCTCGAGGTTGTCCGGGCGCTCGCTCGCGAGACAGGTCTCGGTGATGGCGACGTGTTCCTCACCGGCGACGATGCGATCGGCGATGCCGACGGCCGCAGCGACGTCTGCGAGCGCTTCGTCCGCGTCGCCCCCAACTGCGCGCACGAGATCACAGTGGTCGGTACACCAGAGGTCAACCCGCACGTCGCGACCGGCGGTCGGTATCGGCGACGATGGCTCGTCGACGCGGAAGATCGCCTCGTACATAGCCGACGTATTGCCCCAAGTGTATATAAATACCACTCCGTATGGCAACTCGGAGCTTTCCTGCCGTGCGATCGTATTCCACTGTATGAGCGAGCACCGAGAGCCGCCCCGCGGATCACCGAGCGAGCAGTGGCGAACCTACCAGGGTGCGCCGACTGGTACCGACCTCGAGTGTAAGGGATGGCGCCAGGAAGCTGCGTTCCGGATGTTGAACAACAACCTCGATCCCGAGGTCGCCGAAGACCCCGAAAATCTCGTCGTCTACGGTGGAACGGGGCGGGCGGCTCGCTCGTGGGACGCCTACGACGCCATACTGGACGAGTTGCGCGAACTGGGTGACGAGGAGACGCTGCTCGTCCAGTCGGGAAAGCCTGTCGGGCGGTTCCAGACGCACGAGCGAGCACCGCGGGTGCTGATCGCGAACTCGAACCTCGTCGGACAGTGGGACGACTGGGAACAGTTCCACGAACTCGAGGCGAAGGGCCTGATCATGTACGGGCAGATGACCGCCGGCTCGTGGGCCTACATCGGCACGCAGGGGATCATCCAGGGCACCTACGAAACCCTGGCTGAGGTCGGCCGCCAGCACTTCCCCGAACAGGAGGGGCTCCGCGGGACCATCACGGTTACGGCCGGACTCGGCGGGATGAGCGGGGCTCAGCCGCTTGCCGTCACGATGAACGAGGGCGTCTGTATTGCCGCCGAGGTCGACGAAGAGCGCATCGACCGACGTCTCGAGACGGGCTACTGTATGGAGAAAACCGACGCCGTCGACGAGGCTATCGCCATGGCCGAGGAGGCTGCACGCGAGGGCGAACCGCGTTCGATTGCCGTCCACGTGAACGCCGCCAAGCTGTTCGACGCCATGCGCGACCGGGGGTTCGTCCCCGACGTTGTCACCGACCAGACGGCCGCCCACGACGAACTCGAGGGGTACTATCCCGCGGGCTACACCGTCGCCGAAGCCGACGCCCTGCGCGAGGACGACCCCGAGGCGTACGTCGAGGAGAGCCTGGATACCATGCGTCGCCACGTCGAGGGCATCCTCGCGATGCAGGACGCCGGCGCGGTCGCCTTCGAGTACGGCAACAACATCCGCGGGCAGGTGAACGCACACCGCAACCTCGAGGACGCGTTCGACTTCCCCGGGTTCGTACCGGCGTACGTCCGGCCGCTGTTCTGTCGCGGCAAGGGACCGTTCCGCTGGGTCGCTCTCTCCGGCGACGAGGCGGACATCCACCGCACCGACGAGGCGATCAGGGAACTGTTTCCCGAGAAAGCGCACCTCCATCGCTGGATCGACCTCGCACAGGAGCGCGTCCAGTTCCAGGGGCTGCCAAGCCGGGTCTGCTGGCTCGGCTACCAGGCCGGTGACGATCCGGACGGGCTCACCGAGCGCGCCCGATTCGCCTTGCGGATCAACGACCTCGTCGCCGAGGGCGATATTTCGGCGCCGATCGTGGTTACGCGCGACCACCTCGACGCCGGCAGCGTCGCAAGCCCAAACCGCGAGACAGAGGCGATGAAAGACGGCTCCGACGCGATCGCCGATTGGCCGATCCTGAATGCCTTAGTGAACTGTGCGGCAGGTGCAGACATCGTCAGCGTCCACGACGGCGGCGGCGTCGGCATCGGCAACTCGATTCACACGAACAACCACGTCGTCCTCGACGGCACCGAGTTGGCCGCCGAGAAGGCCAGACGGGTGTTCACGACCGACCCCGGAATGGGCGTCCTGCGCCATGCCGACGCTGGCTACGAAGACGCCCTCGAGGAAGCCGCCCAGTCGGACGTCCACGTGCCGATGGAGGACCAATGACGCGAGCCGATCCGCCGGTCTGGTCGTCCCCCTCGAGCGATCCCGCGGACGAGACCTTCGGCGACGTCGTCGAACCCATCCGCGTCGAGCCGGACGAACCCGTTCGAGCGGCCGATCTCGAGGCCTACGACGCCGTTCTCGTCGGCGAGCCCTTCGACGCCGCGGTCATCGGTCG
The DNA here is from genome assembly GCF_003430825.1 of Natrarchaeobaculum sulfurireducens. NCBI lineage: Archaea > Methanobacteriati > Methanobacteriota > Halobacteria > Halobacteriales > Natrialbaceae > Natrarchaeobaculum > Natrarchaeobaculum sulfurireducens. Next base: position 2,505,359 of record NZ_CP024047.1, read on the forward strand.
AACGGGCGCGAGAGACGGCCCGGACGCGATCCGCGAGGCCCTCGCAGGTGTAAAGAGCCACCACTTTACCGCGGGATCGATCGCCGCCGTCGGCGACTACGGCGACGTCGAACCGGCGACGACCGACCTCGAGTCGATCCGCGAGGGCGTCCGTGAGGCCGCCGAAACCGTCCACGAGTCGGCGGCGCTCCCGGTCTTTCTCGGCGGGGACAACTCCCTGACGGTGCCCAACGTCGTCCCGCTGCTCGAGCACGGTCGCGTTGGCGTCGTCAACCTCGACGCCCACCTCGACGTCCGCGCGGTCCGAGCGGAGCCAACGAGCGGCACGCCCTATCGGGAGCTGCTCGAGGCCGGCCTCGATGCCTACACCTGCGTCGGCGTACGCCACTTCGAGACGTCGACCGTCTACGCCGACTACCTCGAGGAACGCGGCGGCACCGTCGTCACCGCAGCGGATGTCGGCCGCGACCTCGAGGGTGCGCTCGATCGGGCTCGGGACGCCGTCTCCGACGTCGATGCGGTCTACGTGAGCGTCGACTGTGACGTCCTCGACGCCGCACACGCCCCGGGCGTGAGTGCCCCGACGCCGGGTGGACTGACGCCACGTGAGCTGTTCCGGCTCGTCTACGAACTGGCGAGAGACCACCGACTCGTCGGACTCGAGGTCGTCGAATGTGCACCGCCGCTCGATCGGAATGGTCGAACCGCCGACGCCGCAGCCAGGGTCGTCGCGCACGCACTCGCCGGTGCGACGAGCCGCGGGGACGGGAATCGACACGGCGATAGAGGGGGTGAACGTCGATGACCGACGCCGACCTGGTCGTCCACGGCGCGGCCGAACTCGTCGTCGGTCCGGCGACGGGAACGACCGACGGAGGCCATCCAGGGGCTCACGAGCCGCCAACGGAGCCGGACGCGGTCCTCGAGCGGCTCGAGGATGGCGCGGTCGCAGTCACCGACGGCCACGTCGTTGCGGTCGGTCCGACCGACGAGGTCGTCCGGGAGTATCCACCCGAAAGCGCCAACAGAGCCGTCGACGCGGCCGGTCGGGCCGTACTCCCCGGGTTCGTCGACAGCCACACCCACGCCGTCTTCGCCGGGGATCGATCCGACGAGTTCGCGGCCAAACTTCGCGGAAAATCCTACCAGGAGATTCTCGCCGAGGGCGGCGGCATCTTGCGGACGGTTCAGGCCACGCGCAAGGCAAGCGCGGACGACCTCCTCGAGCGATTGCTCGGTCATCTCGATGAGGCGCTGGCCGGTGGCGCGACGACGGTCGAAGTGAAATCGGGCTACGGTCTCGAGACCGACACCGAGCGACGGCTGCTCGAGGTGATCCGACGGGCCGACGACCGTCACCCTGTTACCGTCGTCCCGACGTTCATGGGTGCCCACGCGGTGCCCGACGGGGAGTCGACGGACACCTACGTCGACCGCGTGATCGAGGAGCAACTCCCGGCAGTCGCCGACCTGGCCGCCTTCTGTGACGTCTTCTGTGAGGAGGACGTCTTCTCCGTCGAGCAATCGCGGCGGGTGCTCGAGGCCGGCCGCGAACACGGGCTCGTACCCAAGGTACACGCCGAGGAGTTCGCCCGACTCGGCGGGAGTCGGCTCGCCGCGGACCTCGAGGCCGTCAGCGCCGACCACCTTCTGCAAGCGACGGCCGACGACGCCACGGCGCTGGCTGAGGCGGGCGTGACGCCGACGCTCCTGCCGGGGACGGCCTTCGCCCTCGGGACGGAGTACGCAGACCCGCGGCAGTTTCTCGCAGCAGGCGGTGAAGTCGCGCTCGCGACGGACTTCAATCCGAACTGCTACGCGCCACAGCTGCCGTTCGCGGCGACGCTGGCCTGCGTTGGGATGGGGCTCTCACCGGCCGAAGCGGTCCGTGCCGGCACCTACGCCGGCGGTCTCGCCCTCGGCGCCGATCGGCCGTCTATCGAGGCCGTTCCGGCGGGGAGCGGGACCCTCCGTGACGGTGCCCCCGGCGACTTGCTCGTGCTCGAGGCCCCATCACACGCCCACGTTCCGTATCGCTTCGGGACGTCGGTCGTCGACAGTGCGTTCATCGGCGGCGAACTGGCGTTTACGGCTGGGTTGGGGGTGAGCCGATGACGGTCGAACTCGATGGCGACTCGCTGACGATCGACGACGTCGCCGCCGTCGCTCGCGATGGACAGGCGGTCTCGATCACACCCGAAGCCCGCGAGCGCGTCCGAGCGTCCCGCGAGCGCGTCGAGGACGTACTCGAGGCCGGCGATCCCGTCTACGGCGTCAACACCGGATTCGGCGAGCTCGTCGACGAGCGGATCCCCCGGGCGGCGCTGTCGGAGCTGCAGACGAACCTCCTGCGAAGCCACGCCGCCGGCAGCGGCCGACACCTCGAGCGCGAGGCGGTGCGTGCGATGCTCGTGACGCGACTGAACGCACTCCTGAAGGGGTATTCCGGGATCCGACTCGAGGTGCTCGAGACCCTCGCGGCTTTCCTGAACGAACCCGTTCATCCGGTCGTTCCCTCCCGTGGAAGCCTCGGGGCGTCGGGCGACCTCGCCCCGCTCGCCCACCTCGCGCTCGTGTTGATCGGTGAGGGCGAAGCGACCGTTCCGACCGGCGAAAACGGAGACGGAGACGGCGTCCGGCGACTTCCAGGCGACGAGGCGCTGGCTGCGGTCGGCCTCGAGCCACTCGAGTTGCGGGCCAAAGAGGGGCTGGCGTTGATCAACGGCACCCAGATGACGCTCGGGCTCGCCGCGTTGCTGGTCACCGACGCCGAGCAGTGTTGCCGGGCTGCGGACGTCGCCGGCGCGCTGACGACGGAGGTCACGATGGGGACGACCGCCGCCTGTGCCGAACCGCTCCACGACGTGCGTCCCCACGGCGGCCAGGCCGAAAGCGCCCGCGTCGTCCGGCAGGTGACCGCCGGGTCAGCCGTCGTTGAGTCGCACCGGAACTGTGACCGCGTCCAGGACGCCTACTCGATTCGCTGTCTCCCACAGATTCACGGGGCCGTCCGCGATGCGGTAGCACACCTCCGCGAGGCCGTCGCAGTCGAACTCAACAGCGTCACCGACAACCCGCTCGTCTTCCCGCGTGCGGCCCTCGACGACCGCGCCTCGGGCACCGACCGCGCGGCCGTCGTCTCCGGCGGCAACTTCCACGGCGCGCCGCTCGCACATCGCCTGGACTATCTGATCGCCGCGTTGACCGACCTCGCTGCGGTCGCCGAACGACGCATCGACCGGCTGCTCAACCCGAATCTCCAGGAGTCTCACCTCCCACCGTTTCTCGCCCGCGAGTCGGGCGTCGAATCCGGCCTGATGATCGTCCAGTACACCGCCGCGTCGCTCGTCGCGGAGTGTCGAAGCGTCGGCCGTGCCGGGACCGACACCGTCCCCGTCTCCGGCGGCCAGGAAGACCACGTGAGCATGAGCGCCACCGCGGCGGTCAATGCCCGCCGCGTGCTCGAGCGCACCCGACAGGTCATCGCGGCCGAACTGCGCTGTGGCGTCGAGGCCGCCGACTACGTCGACGAGACACTCGGTGCCGGAACCGACGACGTCTACGAGACGGTGCGGACCGTCGTCCCGCCGCTGTCCGGTGATCGACGACCGGATCGGGACGTCACAGCGGTCGAAGCCCTGATCGCCGACGGACTGCTCGACGAGACGATCGAGCCACACCTCGAGTGAGCAGCCCGTCGGAACAGCTCAGTCGTGGTTGCAGTTGAAAGAGGCGCGACAGACTTTTCACCACCAAGCAATACCACCTAGTTGTATGTCCGAATTCGACCAGTTCAGCGACGTCGGTGAAGCAGACGTAACGCGTGCAATCGGCCAGGAGTGGACCGAGGAGTTCATGGACTTCTCGGACTCGGACGTCATCATCGTCGGCGGCGGCCCCTCGGGGCTGACCGCCGCGAAGGAACTCGCCGAACGCGGCGTGAAGACGATGGTCGTCGAGAAGAACAACTATCTCGGCGGCGGCTTCTGGCTCGGCGGCTTTCTGATGAACAAGGTGACGGTGCGCGATCCGGCCCAGGGAATTCTGGCGGAACTCGACGTTTCGTACAAGCAGTCTCAGGACAGCGAGGGGCTGTACGTGGCGAACGGCCCGGAAGCCTGTTCGGGACTGATCAAAGCCGCCTGTGACGCGGGCGCGAAAATGCAGAACATGACCGAGTTCACGGACATCGTCATCCGCGAGGACCACAAGGTCTCGGGGATCGTGATGAACTGGACGCCGGTCCACGCCCTCCCGCGTGAGATCACCTGCGTCGATCCCATCGCCGTCGAGGCGGACCTGGTCATCGACGCGACCGGCCATGACGCGATGGCGATCACGAAACTCGACGAGCGCGGCGTCCTCGACGCCCCCGGCGTACAGGATGCCCGCGAGCGCGGCCAGGTGATGGACCAGACCGAGAGCGAACAGTACGGCGCGCCCGGCCACGACTCGCCCGGCCACGACTCGATGTGGGTTGGCAAAAGCGAGGACGCCGTCGTCGAACACACCGGCCTCGTCCACGACGGCCTGATCGCCACGGGGATGGCCGTCGCGACCGCCTACGGCCTCCCGCGGATGGGGCCAACCTTCGGCGCGATGCTCGTCTCGGGCAAACGCGCCGCCCAGGAAGCCATCGACGAACTCGGCGTCGACGCCGACCCGGTCGACATCACCTCGAGAGCAACGCCAGCCGACGACTGACGGCCGTCGCCGACGGAACACCCCGGTGAATCCCCACAAGCGAACACTGTATATCGCGATATGAATTCAGCAATGGACCGTCTCGTCTGCTACCGGCCGCCGTCGACCATCGCCGCCAGGGAGGCGTCGGCGTCCCCTCAAGCGGCCAACGGCGTCGTCGACGTCGACGCCATCGCCGCCAGGGAGGCGTCGGCGTCCCCTCAAGCGGCCAACGGCGTCGTCGACGTCGACGCCATCGCCGACTGGATCGAGCCCCGCATCGACGCCGAGGTCGTCGTCCGGGATCGATTCCTCGACGTCTACCGGACCGACGACCTCGCCGAACGATTCGCCCGGGCGCGGGTGCTCTCGCCGTACGACCGCGAGACCGGCAACACCATGCTCGGAACGATCCGGTACGAAGCGCGCGCCCTCGACCAGCCCGAGCGCGAAGGCGGCGTCCTCTACGACGGCGTCCAGCTCCAGCGGGCGCTCAACGCTGCGCTCTCGAGCGAGGAACGCGGACTCGAGACGCTACACGTCGCCATCCTCGACCGGGCCATCGCTACCTGGGGCGACCACGACGGCCGCTGGCACAAGCGCGTAAGCGTGCTCGGCCAGCCCGCAGTGCTGTCGGTGCCCGGCCTCTATGAGGCACCCGCGAAACCGGAAGTGTACTACAGAGAACAGCAACGCCACGCCATGATCTCGGGTGATACGCCTCCACGAGAGGTGCTCGAGAATCAGGTCGACGGCGAGTTCCTGCTTGAACACGACCCTCGGACGACCGAGGCGCTCATGGGCTACGTCCTGCAGGCGTATCACTATCTCGAGACGGGCGAGGCCTTCTGTGACCGCGAGGGCTGTCGGCTGTTCAACGCTCACTACCACGAGGACCTGATCGACGCCCAGCTTCGCGACCCCGAGTTCTGTCCGGCCCACGCCGAACGGTACGCACTCGAGTAACACGGGGTCGACGTCCCAACCGGAGCCCTCTTTTCGGGCACCCGACTTTCTGTAGGTAGCATGAGTGACCCGTTTACCGTCGACGTTCCCGTTCGATACCGCGACCTCGACCCCCTCGATCACGTCAACAACGCCGTCTACGTCAGCTATCTCGAGACGGCCCGCGTGGCGTTTCTCGAGGAAGCCCTCGAAATCCCTGCCGAGGACGTCCCGTTCGTCATTGCGAACCTCGAAATCGACTACAAGCAGCCGATCGTCGCGGACGACGAGCCGACGGTCGCCCTCTGGGTCACCGACCTCGGCGACTCGAGCTGTACGATGGGCTACGAGATTCGCGTCGACGACGGCGTCGCGGCGACTGCCGAGACGACGATGGTCCACGTCGACCCCGACGCGAAACGACCGACGCCGCTACCCGAACGGGCTCGAGCGTCGCTACTCGAACTCGGCGACCTCGAGACGACAGCCTGAGCCAGGTGAAGCCGTGGCGCAGTCGGCGCGTCGAACGAACGGCTAGGCGAGTCGTCCCCCAGTCAATCTCACGACGCCGAAGACGTGTGTCTCGTCGGCGATGGCGGCCGACCGCTCCCGGAGTCGGGCGTGAGCGGCGTCGATTTTCCTGTCGAGTCGCAGATGTGGATCAGTCTCGTAGCGGAGCGTCGTCGTCGGCGGCGTCGAGAGCACGACGATCGCCCGGAAGACGGCGTTGACCGGCGGCGCGTACCACTCGTCGCTGCGGGCAGCGTTCGCGAGGACGACGTGGCCATCAGGGCCGACGAGGTCACACCAGTCGTCGACCGCACCGGACGGGTCCTCGAGCATCCCAACGACGAACGTCGCGAGGATTGCGTCGATCGCCGGCTCCTCGAGCGGCGTCTCCTCGGACAGCCCGAGCGGTGGCCGCGTCGCGTCGCCCCGGACGACGTGAACGTTGTCGTACTCGCTCGTATGGTCGCGGGCGCGCTCGAGGACGGGCCCCGTGAAGTCGATTCCAACCACGACGCCGTCGGGGCCGACCTGCTCGCGTAGATACGGCAGATTTGTGCCCGTTCCACAGCCCATCTCGACGACGGTATCGCCGGGCTCGAGTCGACAGGCGGCCGCCGCCCGCCGTCGCAGGTGAGAAATTCCCGGCGTATATCGAGCGATCAGGTCATAAAGGCTGGCCCAGCGGCCATAGAACTCCTGGGCGGTTTCGTCGTCCATCCCGACGCGGTCGCGAATCGTCATCCGATCCATGATCAAAGCAGCGAGCGAATCGTGTCCGCGACCGACTCGGCGTCCGGCCCCAGGACGTAAATCAGCGGTTCGATACCCATCCCACCGGTCTGGTACAGCACGGTCGCGTCGGGGTCGACCGCGAGCGCCTCGGCGACGCTCTCACCGACGTCCGCTGACTCGTCGAACTCGGCGGTGACGTGGCCGCGGTCGACCAGTTCTGCGAGCAGTTTCGGGTCGTATCGGACGTTAGTCGCAGCGGCGGCATCTGCACCCTGTTCACGGGCGGCAAGCAACACCGTCGCCACGTGTTCGGAGACGCCAAACTCCGGGTCGGCGGGCACCGTCGCCTGTCCCTTCACGTCGAAGATCCGCCCGGGAACGCCGGCCACGTCGTCGACGTCTTCGGCGTCCGGCGTACACGCGACGAGGTTCGACCCGACCGCCGGGATAAGACCCGCGAAGCCGCTCGCGTTCTCGAGGATGCGCAAGCCGCGCCGAAGCGACGAGAGGACGCGTTCGCTCGTTCGCAGGTCGCTCTCGGGATCGTGAATTCGAAAGCTGGCTCCGTGGTCTGCGAGTTCCGGAACCGCTTCTTCGTGGAGTTGGGCGAGTACGTCACCGCCGCTCTCGAGGTCGCGTATCAGGACTTCGATCTCGATCAGCGCCTGAACGGGAGTAATCGCCCCCGACGCGAGACCGTCGGCGAGTTCCGAGACGAGCGTTTCGACGCGGTCGTCTTCGGCGATCCGGTCGTTCGTGGCGACGTCGCCGTGGGCGTACTTCGAGACGGCGCTCTGACTGATGCCAAGCACCGCCGCGACGTCGCTCTGTGTCAGCCCGCGCTCGCGGAGTTCCCCGGCCAACAGCGACCGCACCGTCGGGAGGAACTCGTCGACGACGATCTCTTCGACGAATTGCATTGCTTGCTCGAGGCTACGAGCGCGTCCGGGATAACTGTGGGCCTCCACGACCATGGGTAAACTGAGCGTACCACAGGTTCGATCGTACGCGACCGGTTTGCGTGACTGCATCGCTCGATGGATCAACCCGTCGGCGCGGCGCGGTCCGTGAGAAACGTCCAAAACTACCTATAGAGTGTTGATATACTGCTGTCATAATGACCGATGGCGACGTCTCTCGGCGCGAGTACGTACGATTGGCCGCTGTAAGCGGCGGTCTCGCGGCCGTTGCTGGGTGTACCGAGTTCGGCGAGTCAGAAGAGCCGTCGGCCGTCGAAGACCCGGACGACGAGCAGGTCGACACGGAGATTCCCGCAGCCCGGATGGATACCGCCGATTTCGCCTCCGTGCGCCAGTTCGACGGCGACAGCTACGAACGAGCCCACGCCTACCGGAAGCGTCGGGCGGTCGAGACGCTGCTTCGCGACCCCGAAGTCCACGCACTCGTCGGCGACTGGGTCGGCGGATTCGAAGCCTACGAGGTCCTCACGAACCACCTCGAGACGGTCAGCATTCAGGGCCCGACCGCGCTTCGAGTGCAGGAAGAGGGCTTTCCCGACGGTGACGAGGGCGAGTTTCAGGTTACCGCCGAGAACCGACAGACCGTCTACGGCCTCATCGACCGGCACACCGACGAGATCGTCGCCCTCGAAATCACCGACCCGCAGGACATCGGCTGGTCTGTGACTCAGCGCCCAGACCAGATGGCGATCGGCCAGGCGATCCTCGAGACCGACGTGGTCCGCGAGGCTATCGGAGACGTGACCGAACTGGAGTGGTATCCATCGTGGAAAGGCGCAGCGGGAAGCTACACCGGACTCGGGCAGGCAGACCTCCGTCACGGCGAGGGTGGAACCGCGGTGTTGAACGTCAACGACGGCGGGGACGTTCGGACCATCAGCGCGTTCATCGACGGCTCCGATCCGGAAGCGCCCGTACTCGTCGACGTGGCCGTCGTCGACCACGCCGTCGAGTACCCGCTGTACGAACTCGTCGAGACCATCGTCCCGGCCGACGAGTCAGTCCTCGACGCCGTCCCCGACGTCCCAACCGAACAGCGCCCGTACTACACGGCCAACGACGGTCACCACCGGATGGAACTCCCCGACGAGTCGTTCGAACGGGACGACTGGGACCTCGAGTGGGAACACGCAGACGCACAGGGCGTTACCGTCGCCGCGTCGTTCCGGGGGAGTCCGGTCTTCGAGGCGATGAACGCTCCCGTCACGTACACAGGGTACTACCTGCCCCCACGAGAGGACCGAAACACGCGGGAATGGTATTTCCCGGACGACGACAGCGTCTTCAGCGGCGATCTGCTCTTCTGGGACGTCCACAGTTCGGTCTCCGGCGGTCCGGGGATGCTCGGACGACTCGACTTCCCGGCCCGTGACGACGTTCCGAGTGGATTCCAGTTGAAAACGCACTACCACTCGAGTGCGATCGGGCACGAGAGCATCGATTTCCACTCCGGGATTCGGTTCGGTCCCTACAATTACGACATCGCCTACGAATTTTACGCGGACGGAACGTTGTCGCCGATCTTTCGGCGAACCGGCCCCGGACTCATCACACAGTTCGCCGGAAAGCGGCGGGCGAACACCGACGAGTACGGCACGGACGGCTCCTACGACGAACCGGTCCTCCAGCACTACATTTCGGCACAGGCGATCGACGTCACGCCGGGCACCGAAGACGGCGCAGAGATCGACTACTTCGACGGTGAGGACTGGACAACTCCCGACGAAGAGTTCTATGTAGAGGGCGAACCGGGAACGATCGTCAGGTTCGCCAATCCGGACGGATCGGAGAGGATCGACGTCCCGCTCGATGACGGGCTCGAGGTCGTCGTTGCCCGACGCGACGAGGACGAGATCGGTCCGGGCGAACAGACTGCCGATCGGCTCTCCGAGGAGACGATCCCCTACAGCTTCTACCATCCGGCCCAGTACGTCGACGGCGATCCGATCCAGGGAGAACGAGTTATTCTCTGGCTCCTCATGATCGGCCCCGTCAACCAGCTCCCATACGCCTCGGGACTGACGAACTTCGTCACGACAGCGCGGCTGACGCTGTCGGGCTACTGATCGACTTCGAATGCGAGTTCCAGCAGACGACGAACCGAACGACGGCGGGACGAGTGATCGATCGCGAAGGGCGGTCCTCCGTGCAGCGGTGGCGACCGGCGTGAGCGCTACGGTTGCGGCCTGCCTCGAGGGCGAGTCGACGGTCAGCGCACCCGATGGCGTCACGGACCCCGCGTCGCTTCCCGACCGACAACACGCCTGGAACGACGTCCTCGAGACGGACAGCGACGGAAATCACCGTCCGCCCGCCCACCACGTCTTCCTCGACCTGTCGTTGCGCCGCGAGCCGGACGAAACGGCTAGAGAAACCGTCGCGGCGGCGTTACAGGGCGTCGAACGGTCGATCGCGTGGGCCCCCGACGGCATCCTCTTCACGCTGGGTTATACGCCCGCGTACTTCGATCGCTTCGACGCCGCGCTCGAGGAGGCCGTCGAGTTGCCGGAGCCGGACCCGATCGTCGTCCTCGCCGCCGAGAGCGACGTGACGGTCGACGGGACGGACGCGCTGTTACATCTCGCGAGCGACGACGCTGCCGTGGTGCTCGCCGTCGAAGAGGCCCTGTTCGGAGAGCGCGAAACACTGAACGGACACGAAACGTCGGCCTCGCTCGAGGACGTGTTCGACCGAACGAGCCGTCGAACCGGGTTCGTGGGACCGGGGTTGCCAGCCGACCGACAGGCCGGGCTCGAGGGGATTCCCGACGGCGAGCCGGTCCCCGAGGAGGCCCCGTTTTTCATGGGGTTTCGCTCGGGCTTTCGGGAGAGTCAGGCGACCGAAGACCGGGTGACGATCCGTGACGGCGCGTTCGCCGGCGGGACGACCCAGCACATCGAGACCCTCGAACTCGACCTCGAGACCTGGTTCGACGGGAGCGACCACGAGAGCCGCGTCGCGCGGCTGTTCAGTCCACACCACGCCCAGCAGGAGGCCGTCGGCGAGTACGGCGAGCGATTGGGAACCGACGCCCGCGTCGCCGAAACCGCCGATCGAATCGAGGACGACGCCCGAGAGCGCGGCATCGTCGGCCACGCACAGAAACTCGCTCGAGCACGCGAAGACGGCGACCCCGTACTACTTCGCCGCGACGTCAACACGACAGACGGCGACGTCTGTGGTCTCCATTTCGTCTCACTCCAGCGAGAAATTGCCGAGTTTATCCGCGTTCGAGAGGCGATGGTCGGCGAAGCGTTCGGCCAGTATGGCGTCGGGCCCCGCGGGGGCAACGGTATCCTCCAGTATCTCCGACTCCGACGGTGGGGACACTCACTCGTCCCGCCACGACGGCATCGAGTGCTGCCCAGCCCCAACCCGGAGACGTAAGCGTCGGTCAGTCGCCGCGCTCGAGTTGGTCGCCGCCGAACTCGTCGTCGCTCTGGATGCGCGAGGCCTGTGGACCGTCCTGGTCCTGATACTTCGAGCCGCGCTCGCTGCCGTAGGGCCGTTCGGCGGGCGTCTTGAGTTCGGTGAAAGTGAGCTGTGAGATACGCATACCCGGCGTGAGGGCGACCGGCGCGGTACCCAGATTGGAGAGCTCGAGGGTGATCTGGCCGCGGTATCCGGGGTCACACAGTCCCGCGGTGGCGTGGACGACGACGGCGAGTCGCCCCAGCGAGGAGCGGCCCTCGACGTGGGCGATCAGGTCCGCGGGGATCTCGACGCGTTCGTGGGTCGTCCCGAGCACGAAGTCGCCAGGATGGAGGATGAAGTCGTCACCGTTCTCGACGACCGTCTCGGTGACGTACTCGTCGACCTCGTGCTCGGAGTTGGGGTGAATACAGGGGATGTTCGTCCGCTGGAACTCGAGGAACTCCCGGCCGAGTCGAAGGTCGACGCTCGCCGGTTGAATCTGTAGTTCAGGATCGTCGAGTGGATCGACGACGAGGTCGCCCGCCTCGAGTCGGTCGAGGATGTCCGCATCGGAGAGGATCATACCCGGGCAGTCGAACGGCCGGGGCGTAAACGGTTCGATTCGGACTACTCCTCGAGTGCCTGCTCGATCGGGACGGCGACCTGATCGAACGCGATCGCCTGGAGGTCGACGGGGTCGCCGTTGATGTGGACGGTCGGCGTTCCTTCGACGCCGTTCGACTGCCCGTACGACTGGGCGGCTTCGATCGTCGACCGGTGGGTCTCCTGCTCGGCCGCCTCGCGGACGGCCGCGCCGTCGGCTCCGATGTCGTCCGCGACGGACTCGATGTCGTCGTAGGAGTAAGCGCCCATGTGTTCGTAGATTTCGTCGGCGAACGCGAAGAACGCGTCGTCACCCTCGGTTTCGTAGATCTCCCGGGCGGCGTCGGCAACGGACCACGACCACTCGTCGACGATGGGAAAGTCCCGGTGTTCGTACCGAATCCGACCCGGCTCGAGGTACTCGGCCTCGAGCTGTGGATAGACGTCTTCTTTGAAATCCCGACAGAACTGACAGGAGAAGTCTTCGTACACCGTCACCGTCACGTCCGCGTCGGGGTCGCCTGCGACGGGCGGGTCAGGGGTCTCACCGCCTCCGAGACAGCCCGCGAGCCCGACCACAGCGCCGGAAGCTGCTGCGGTTCCGAGGAACGATCGCCGCGTGTAGTCCATGACCGACAGTATCGATGCCAGCGTCAAATACGTGACGCAACCGGGACGATACCATCCGACACGACGGCCCAGCAGCCGTTTCGCATCGATCGCCGACGCTTTAGCCCTCGCCCTCGAGGATGGGAGCATGAAACAGGCCATCGTCGCCCGCACGGACGTCGGGATGGGCCAGGGAAAGCTCGCTGCGCAGGTCGCCCACGCCTCGCTGTCGGCCTACGAAAAGGCAGACAGTCAGCTTCGCGACCAGTGGAAACGCGGCGGCCAGAAGAAAGTCGTTCTCAAAGGAGAGAGCGAACGCCAACTGCACGAACTCGCTGCGATCGCCGACAGCGACGGGATCCCCAACGCGGTCGTCCGCGACGCCGGCCACACCCAGCTCGAGCCGGGAACCGTCACCGCACTCGCTGTCGGTCCCGCAGCGGACGACCGTGTCGATCGGGTGACGGGAGAACTCTCGTTGTTTTAACGCGGCTTACTCGAGCGATGACGAATCGAACGACAGTTCACGCCGTCGATCGGCCCGGTCGTCGTCGAGTTCGGCTTCGATCTTGTCGATCAGGAGATCGACGGCCATCCGGTTTGCTCCCTCGGGGATAATCACGTCGGCGTTCTTACGCGTCGGCGCGACGAACCGTTCGTGCATCGGCTTGACCGTCTCGAGGTACTGTTCGATGACGCCCTCGAGATCACGGCCGCGATCGACGACGTCGCGTTCGATCCGTCGGAGGATACGGACGTCGGCGTCGGTCATCACGTACACCCGCAGATCGAGCATCTCGCGGATTCGGTCGTCATACAGCGCGAGAATTCCCTCGAGAACGATCACGTCGGTCGGCTCGACGGTGATGCGCTCGTCCGTCCGATTGTGCACCTCGAAGTCGTACTGGGGCATCTCGATCGGCTGGCCCAGCAACAACGACTCGAGGTGGTCGTACAGGAGGTCCCACTCGAACGCCGAGGGGTGGTCGTAGTTGACCGACTCCCGCTTGTCGAACGGGAGATGGGAGAGGTCCTCGTAGTAATTGTCGAGCGGGAGTCGCGTGACGGGTTCGCCGACGGCGTCCGCCACGTTGCGCGAGACCGTCGTCTTCCCGGCACCCGTGCCGCCGGCGATGCCGATCGCGAACGACGGGATACTCATCGTTCGTACCTCGCAGTCGCTCGTATTGAATCCCTTGAAACCGATGGTAGCCGACCAGTCGACGAGAGCACGCACGCAGTACGGAGAGCGGCGAATCGACGCCCCCTATCGTCCGGATCGGTATCCCCTGATACCGGTGGTCGCTGCCCACAGTCGAGTGACCTCGGTTCGCACTCATATCACACCGTCTCAGTCGTCCACGCCCACTGCAGGCGGTGGGGCAGCGCCTCGTCGAGGCGGCTGGACGCCGTCGTGAATCGGTGACACCAGCCGGAGCACGTAGATGCAGACGACCGTTGTCCCTGCGACGAGAAGCACCGCTATCAGCGCGTCCGTCGCCGGCACGAACTCGAGCACCGACAGTCCAATCCCACCGCTGAACGCGGAGACGACGGTCCAGGTGCCGATACCCTCTGGTACGGACGCGACGATCCGTTCCCGTCCAGCGGTCGTATACCAGAACCCACAGCCCACGCCGAGCGCCGCGGCGAAGCCGTGGTCGGTGATCTGTGGCAACCCCGGCCCGGTGTGAACGAACCAGGCGAATACCGGGAGGCCGACGAGCAACACGAGAAACTCGCCTCGTCGACCCCCTGGGGTGGTCCACTCACCGTCGTCGCGGACCCACGAGAGTGGTCGGCTGCCCATCAGTTATCGTCTCCACGCGTCGGGGGGTGAATGTTTTCGTTCGCAGCCGACTGGTCGGAACGCGAAGCAGTCGGTTTCCCACCCCGGCTCACTCGGCGTCGACGTACGACGGTCGCTCGGCGTACGAGATCGGGTCACGAACGCCGTTTCGCTGAAACGCCTGAAGCCGAAGCCCACAGGAGTCACAGGTTCCACAGGCGGGTTCATCCGCGCGGTAACAGCTCCAGGTGTGTTCGAAGGGGACCTCGAGGTCCAGCCCACGGGCAGCGATTTCGGTCTTGGAGGCGTCGACGAACGGAGTCTCGATCGCGATGTCGGTGTCTGGTTTGGTACCGACCTCGACCACTCGCTCGAACGCGTCGAAAAAGGCGGGTCGACAGTCGGGATAGCCAGCGAAGTCTTCACTGTGAGCGCCGATAAACACGGCTTCGCAGTCGTTCGCCTCCGCGTACGAAACCGCCATCGAGAGCAGGTTTGCGTTCCGAAACGGCACGTAGGTGTCAGGGATCTCGTCGCTTTCGAGGTCGGCGTCGTCGACTGCCAGTTCGTCGTCGGTGAGACTCGAGGCCCCGATCGCGGCGAGGTGGCCGGTCTCGACACACAGGACGTCGACAGCGTCGAGGTCGTCGGCCAGCCGGCGGGCACATTCGAGTTCGCGATCCTCGGTCCGCTGGCCGTAGGACGTATGCAGGGCATAGAGATCGTACCCGCGAGCACGGGCCTCGTAGGCGGCGGTTGCGCTGTCCATCCCGCCGGAGAGCAGTACGACGGCTCGCTTGCCGCTCGAGTCGTCGACGGATGGCTGTGAGTCGGTCGTCGTCGCGTTGGGTTCGTTGGCCATGTTTTGTATCGTGAGTGATGGTTTATTCTAGGACAGTCAGGTCTCGGGTGCGTCGTTCCAGAGATCGACGTGAAGTCGCGGCGTGTAGCGAAAACCGTGTGCTAACGCGAGGTCTGCGACTCGAGTGCGCGTCTCGGCGAGGCGTTCACGGGTTGCGCCTTCCGGCATCAGGAGGATACGGTCGTCAGGAATCGTGACGCTCGCGGCCGCACGAAGCGTCGTCAGGAGTTCGGTGATCTCTGGCATATCCTCGTCATCGGCCACGACGAACTTCAGCTGGAACGGGTAGCTCTCGACCAGTTGGGCGAGCGCCTCGATGTCGATTCGATCGCGTTCGTGGCGGTCGCCCCATCCACTCGAGTCGCTTCCCTCGGGGACACGCTCGGGGGTCGGCGTACTGCTCGCGAGTTTCGGGCTGATCGATGCGAGGTCGATCGGTGCGTCGCGATAGATAGTCCCGTTGGTCTCGACGGTGGTATGATAGCCGCGGTCGTCGAGTGCCTCGAGCAGTGTAACGCTTTCCTGGTGAAGTAGCGGTTCGCCACCCGTCAGAACGACGTGGTCGGCGTCGTAACGTTTTACGTCCGCGATAATCTCTTCGAGCGAACGCCACGCGTGCGTCGGCTCCCAGGACGTGTGATAGGAATCACAGAACCAGCATCGGAGGTTACAGCCGCTCGTACGGACGAACACCGACGGGACTCCCGCGAGGATTCCCTCTCCCTGCAGGGAGTAGAACAGTTCGTTGATCGGGAGGCCGTCGCCTGCTGTCGGATGCGCGTCGTCGCTCTCGATCGGCGGTCGATCGACCGAATCGGAGACCGGCATCTCAGATCGGTCCACCGCCACAGAGTTCGCTGGTTTCGCTCACCTCGACCGCGACGTCGGTGACGGTCTCGGGCAATGCGTCTAGGAGTTTACGCTCGAGGATCACGCTCATCACCTCGGCCGTCGGTGGATGCTCGAGCACGACGACGCCGTCAGCGTCGCCAGCCGCCTCGAAGGCGTCGACGAGGGGGTCACCCGCCTCGAGCAAGAACATGTGGTCCCACTCGTCGATAACTGCAGTAATATCGCCTTTGTCCGCGATCCACCCCTCCTCGGTTAGCTGTCCGTCCACGGTAACCGTGACCTCGTAGTTGTGGCCGTGGGGGCGCGAGCATTTGCCGTCGTGGTGTAACAGCCGGTGTCCAGCACTGATCCTGATGGGACGATCGTGGCCGACACGGAGCGTCCGGGTGGCTCCGACGACGGCTGCGTCCGTGGTCGACCCGACGGTTGACTCACGGTCGGACCCTACTACGCTGTCTGTCATACTCGAGTATTCTCGAGAGAATACTTAAGGATGATCCTACGTGCCGCCAGCACCAGCGCAGAGACGAACCGGAACCGAACGTCGTGGTGCTATCTCGACGACCAGCCGACCTATCGAAACGGTTGATCGACACACGGCGACGAAAAATCTATCCCTGAAACTGATCCTGAAGTCTATTCTTCGCTTCGGTTCGGCGTTTCTGAGACACGCATGGTGTCTCGCCGCCGAAATCGATCTCGATTTCGTCGAGTGTTCGCCGGTAGATGTTCGTTCGACGACCCTCCTCGGAGAGTCGACGACCCTCGCAGGTCAGCAGGCCAGCGTCAACGAGTTCTTCGATTCGCCGATAGCACGTTGCAATCGGGATCTCGATGTCCTCGCTCAGCGTCTGTGCTGATTTTGGTGTTCCGGCTGCACACAAAATCTCTGCGCTATACTTGTTCCCCAGCGCAGAGAGAACAGTTCTCGAGTTGCCATCGTTTCGATCCGAACGGGACATCAGTACGGTGTTATTAAGTATCAGAAGTGAATCTTGCGGTTACTGTGAAATACGTTATACGCTCTTGTGTAGCACTTTGTTGATTCGCTCTTGTGTAGCACTTTGTTGATTTCACAGCGTAGCTTTGACAGCGTGTTTGAGTGCCTCTCGCCCTGGTTTCCGCAGTAGTTTTCGTCGAAGTTGGAACGCTCGGAGATACTGTGTGAGCTTATCTTTTGAGATGCCTCGATGAGGCGAGAACCACGGTCGCAGCAGCGATCCGTGGCTCTCGCAGGTGTTGACGTGAACGTCTTTGTCGGCGTATTCGCCGTCGCCGTGGACGACGTATTCGCGGTCGAATGCGTCGTCCTCGGCCAGCGGATCGTAGGCACGAAATCCGTCCGTGTAGATGGTCAGTGGCTCCTTCTCGCGGTTTGCGAGAAGGAGCCGAATAGTCGATTCATCGGCGGATTTCGCTGGGATCACGTACCGATCGCCGGTACCACGATCGACGATCGTGAACACCGGCGGTTTGTCCTGGTCGTACGATCCTCGCCCACGCGTGGACAGGCCACGCGAGCGCGACTCTTGGTCGCGCTCGCGGCCTTTCAACCCTGCAGAAACGTAGATCTCGTCGATTTCGACCGACCCGACGAGGTCGAGTGACCGGGCGTCGAGCGCCTTCGTGAAGCGCTCGACGCGCTGGTAGATCGTTTTGTACTGAACATCGATCTCTAGCTGAAGTTGGCGAAGACTCGTGTTAAACCGGAGAAATGCGTAAATCGAGAACAGCCACTTCCTGAGCGCGACCTTCGAATGGGCAAAGATCGTGCCGGTCTTGTCGTTGAACGTGCGGTCGCAATTCTTACAGAGATAGCGCTGAAAGTGCCCATAGCTGCCGTTCTTGACCGCCAGGTCAGAACGGCAGCGAGGGCAAGTAACACCGTTACGCCAGCGAACCTGCTGCAACAGGTCCGCTGCGACCGATTCCGACCCAAACACATCTAGCGGAATCATGCCTAACGGACACCGCTGACGCGGTGTCCTTGCTCTCTTCGATTCCACAGCGACAGCTGAGCAGTATCAACAATCTCCTACAGAAGAGCGTACGTTATAATAGATATTCGGTGTGAGTGACGAGACATCGATCGGGAGTCGAGTCCGGGCTGACCGACCGGGTCGAACGAGACGCATTTGAGGTCACCGTTCGAACGGGGAGTATGAACGTCGCAATCGTAACGGTCGGCGACGAGTTGCTCGCCGGTCGGACGACGAATACGAACGCCACGTGGCTCTGTGAGCGGCTAGCCGACCGTGGCGTCGGCGTCGAGCGGGTCACGACCGTTCCAGACCGGATCGGAGACATCGCCCGCGTTGTCAACGAGTACCGCGCCGAGTACGACGCCGTACTCGTCACGGGCGGACTCGGGCCCACACACGACGACGTCACGATGGAGGCCGTCGCAGCTGCCCTTGGCCGGTCGATGGAAGAACACGAAGACGCGCTTCGCTGGCTCGAGGACTCGGGGTATTCCCGGAACGACCTCACCGAAGGGACGACGGAGCTTCCGGCGGGGGCCCGGGCGCTACACAACGAGGTCGGCGTCGCTCCAGGGGCCGCACTCGAGGGAATCTACGTCTTACCCGGCGTACCGGCGGAGATGAAAGCGATGTTCGAGGGGATCGAACCCGAGTTTTCTGGGACGCCGACTTACCGTGAAGTCGTCGTCGCAGACGAACCCGAAAGTGCATTACTCGGCCGACTTGCGGAGTTACGCGAGCGATTCGACGTCTCGGTCGGAAGTTATCCGGGCGAGAGCGTCCGAATCGCGATCGAGAGTGCGGACGAAGCGACCACAGCCGAGGCTACAGCGTGGCTTCGTGATCGCGTCGAGAAGGTGTAGTGTTAGCGGTACAGATAGCCCAGCCAGAGCAGCGCCACCAGCACGCCGAGCGCAAGCGTCCCCCAGCCGACGATGTCCATCGGTAACACCGGTTCCGCCTCGAGCACGTACGTGAGTTCGTTCATGGCCGACGGTCGGGGCCGATCCCTCTTAGTTTTTCAGATACGGGCCGGCGGAACCACCACATCCTTTTGCGTCGACCCGCCGAACGGACCGTATGGACGCGCTGGGGTTCGTCATCAACCCGATCGCCGGTATGGGCGGTCGGGTCGGCCTGAAAGGAACCGACGGAAAACTCGAGGACGCACGTGAGCTAGGCGCAGAGCCACGGGCTCCCGACCGGGCACGGGAGGCGCTTCGGTCGTTACGACGGCGCGAGCCTGACGTATCCGTCCTCACTGCAGCCGGTGTGCTGGGTGAGTACGCCGCCCGCGACGCCGGCTACGAACCGACGGTCGTCTACGACCCGGTCGACGACGGGGATGCAGAGCACCGACCGGAGGACCCGGCGAACCCCGGGACGAGTGCGGCCGACACCCGGGCAGCCGTCGAGGCGATACTCGCACACGGCGTCGACCTCGTCCTCTTCGTCGGGGGCGACGGGACGGCCGTCGACGTCGCGGGCGTCCTCGAGGGCGCTGGAGAGAAGACGCCGATGCTCGGCGTACCGGCGGGCGTCAAGATATATTCGTCGGTGTTCGCGGTAACGCCAGCCGACGCGGGGCGGATCGCGGCCGAGTTCGAGCGCGTCGACTCCCGAGAGGTGAACGACATCGACGAGGAGGCCTACCGCGAAGGGGAGGTACGCTCGGAACTCAGGGCCATCGCCCCGGTTCCGGTTGCCCCCGACGTTCAATCCGGCAAGCAGGTTGCGAGCGGAAGTCCCGACTCGCTGGCCGCAGGATTCGCTCGCGAGGTCGAATCGGGCCGAACCTACGTCTTCGGCCCTGGAAGTACCGTCGGCGCGATCGAGACGGAACTGGGTTTCGAACCGTCGCCACTCGGCGTCGACGTCTGGCGTGACGGCGAGGTCCTCGTCCGCGACGCGTCCGAAGCCGAGATTCTGGACGTGCTCGAGGACCCGACCACGATCGTCGTCTCGCCGATCGGCGGCCAGGGCTTCATCTTCGGGCGAGGGAACCACCAGATATCGCCGGCCGTCATCGACTTGGCCGACACGGTCGAGGTCGTCGCCGCCGACGAGAAGCTAGACGCTCTGGACGTTCTTCGCGTCGATACTGACGACGAGGAGATCGACGAGGCCCTCCGTGGCTGGATTCGGGTCCGAACCGGTCGGTTCACCACCCGGCTCGTGAATGTTGTATAAGGACTGGTCGACTTCCTCGTATAGACGGGACAATATAACGTTTTAGAGAATATGCAATGCCAATATAGTCAATATTAAGGCCAGGTCGTGCATACGGCCCGGTATGGAAACGCGGAAAGTGCAGCGACTCGGCCCGTCTACGCTCGCGATGACTCTTCCTGCCGAGTGGGCAGCGGAACACGGCGTCGAGAAAGGCGACGAAGTGTCGCTTCGGACCAGCGGCAAGGGCACGCTGACAGTGATGCCCGAGTCCGCCAGCACCGAAGAGACCGAGGCGATCATCCACACAGACGAGTTAGACGCTGACGCCGTCGAACGTGCGATCGTAGCCCAGTACGTTCTCGGCCGACGAATTATTCGAATCGAACGCGAAGACGGCGCGCTCGACTCCGATCACATCAACGCGGTCTACCAGGCCGAAACGCAGCTGATGGGCCTTGGCGTCATCGAAGAGACGCCCGAGAGCATCTCCATTCGGTGTTCTGTCGACCCCGAAGACTTCACGCTCGACAACCTGCTAGAACGGCTCGAGCGGACCGGCCAGACGATGCGAGGGGAGGCAATCAAAGCACTCGCTCACGGTAACCCCGACCTCGCCCAGCGGGCGCTCAACCGCGAGCGGCAGGCGAACAAGATCTTCGTCCTCTTGCTTCGACTGATCTTCACCGCCTACCAGAACCCGAACCTCGCCCGCGCGGTTGGACTGAACAGCGGGTTCCCCCTGATCGGCTACCGATCGATCGCGAAGAATCTCGAGCTGACGGCGGACAACGCCGAAGACATCGCCGAGATCGTCATCGAGACCGACGGGCACAGCCTGAACGTCGACAGCTCCGTGATGCGTGACATCCGGGAGCTCAACGAGCAGGTCGACCTGATCACGACGCAGTCAGTCGAGGCAGCCGTCGAACGCGACTACAACAAATCGAACGAGGTTCGCCGTCTGTTCAGAGAGATTTCGGATCGAGAACAGGAGATTCTCGCCGATCTCCCCGAGATGGACAACGCGGATCTCCTGCGGGTCCGCGAGGTACTCGTCAGCCTCCAGCAGACCGCCCAGTACGCCATGCGAAACGCCGAGATCGCGGCCAACCTCGCTCTCAACGAGGAGTCAGAACACACGACGATCAGGTAGGTCCTCGAGACTCGAGTAGCCGGTCCGTCTAACCGCCACCGGACACCGCTTCTCGATCGGGTCGGCTAAAATAAGTGCAATTAAGAGACCTCACTCACAACGCCCGATCATGGCTACGCAATCGGAGTCGTCGACGGATATGGGTGTCGGACTCGCGCTCGCACTCAGCGCGATCGCGGTCATTGGTGCCGCGCTGATGTACACCGGTGCACCGGACATCGAGGCTGCATGGGGCTTCGCCGCAGCCATGATCTTTAGCTCGCTGGCGGTCGTCGGCATCCACCTCTACTGGGGCTGACCGTCGACTCGCTCCCCGACTCGACCGACGACGGAGCGTGAGCACCCGGTCCCGGTCCGCCGACCCGAACGAGCCTGCTTTTCAGACGGTCTACTGTACGTCGGTGCCGGCACAACCGCCGTCCGAGCCGCGGGTGCGCCCGATAACTGGGGCAGTCCGGGTCAGACGACGTCAGTACGCTCGAGCAGACGCTCGAGTCGGTCGATCGCGTCGGTAATCGACTCGGTGTCGGTCGCATACGAGAATCGAAGGTACTCACTCGCAGACTCGCCGAAGTCGACGCCCGGTGTGACGGCGACGCCCGCCGTCTCGAGGAACAGATCGGCGATCTCGAGCGTCTCACCCGGCAGGTCGGAGACGTCGACCAGCAGGTAGTACGCACCTTGTGGGGTGTAACCGAGGTCGAGCCCCCAGTCGGTGACAGCGTCGACCAGCAGGTCGCGACGCGCCCGGTATCGGTCGCGGATCTCGGCCAGTCGGTCGGCGGACGGCTCGAGCGCAGCGATGCCGGCGTCCTGGACGAAGTTGGGCGCACAGATCAGCAGGTTCTGCATCAACCGGTTGACGGCGTCGACGAACGCCGGCGGGACGACGAGCCAGCCGAGTCGCCAACCGGTCATCCCGAAGCGTTTCGAGAAGCCGTCGAGGACGAACGCGTCATCGGTGTACTCGAGGATCGTGTGGTCGTCGACGCCGTAAGAGAGGCCGTGATAGATCTCGTCCGAGATGATCGTCGTGTCGGTCCGGGATGCAGTCCTCGAGAGGGCGGCGAGGGTCGAGCCGTCCATCACGGCCCCAGTCGGGTTTGCAGGTGAGTTGAGCACGAGCGCGCGGGTCGACGCCTCGAGCGCCGCCTCAAAGTCGCCGATGTCGGGCTTGAAGGCGTTCTCCGGACGGAGCGGGATGGTCTCGACCCGGCCGCCGACGGTTCGAACGAAGTTCGGGTAACACGCGTAGTGTGGGTCCGTGAGGGCGACGGTGTCACCGGGATCGACGATGGCCGCCATCGCGAGCAACAACCCCGGGGACGACCCCGGCGTCACCACGATACGCCCGGGATCGACGTTGACGCCGTACGTTCGGTCGTAGTAGGCGGAGATCGCTCGTCTGAGCGCCGGCTTTCCCCGCGAAGCTGTATAGCCAGTGTTGCCCGCCTGGATCGACTCGATGGCCGTCTCGGCCACCCTGGCTGGTGGCTCGAAGTCCGGCTCGCCGACCTCGAGGTGAACTACGTCCTCGAGTTCGTTCGCCCGTTCCAGGACGTCCATCGCGATGAACGGTGACACGTCGGCTGCCCGCTGAGAAGTCATCGGTAAGCGTCACGTACGCCCCCGATGGCGTATGAGCGTATCGAACGGTGCCGCGGGGGCGAGTTCTCACGTTCGGCTGATGGAGGTTCGGCTCAGGGGTGGCGCCTCGACGACGCGACAGCACCAACTTGCCGATGTCGATACCGGCGGCCTCGAGCGTCGAGTGTCGCTTCGCGAACAGTAGACAGCGACGTTCAGCGAGTACGATAGCTGCAAACGTTAAGAGCGAGGAGGCCTTACTGGCGGGCACGGACGATGACCGACTACTCCGACGAAGAGCAGCGGATCCTCTCGTACCTCCGCGAGAGCACCGCCCGTGGTGAACGATACTTCCGGGCGAAAAATATCGCGAACGCAATCGGACTCTCGTCGAAGCAGGTAGGTGCACGGCTCCCGCATCTGGCCGAGAAATCTGACGACATCGACATCGAAAAGTGGGGGCGTGCCCGCTCGACGACGTGGAAAGTGACGGTGAGTTGACTAGGCGGTCACACCCGGACCGTGACCGCTCGAAAGACGGGTGCGGTCCACGGCCTTTTTATCAGTGAATCCCCCACGTAGAGGCATGACTGTACGGGTCGAGCGGTCGTTCGAACTACCGGCACCCCCCGATCGCGTCTGGGACTTCATCTCCGATCCGAAAAACCGGGCCCGATCGATCAGCGTCGTCAACGAGTTCGTCGCCACCGATCCTGACGGACGGCGGGTTACCTGGCACGTCGACTTACCGATTCCACTCGTACGGCGAACGGTACAGGTCGACACCGAAGACGTCTCCCGCAGGCCACCGGAGTACGTCAAGTTCGTCGGCAGCTCGAAAGTGATGGAGGTGACCGGCGAACACACGATCGTCGAGACCGACGGCGGCTCGCGCCTCGAGAACCGCTTCGTCGTCGACGGCAAGTTCCCAGGCGTCGAGACGTTTTTCAAACGAAACCTCGACGACGAACTGACGAATCTCCAGCGCGCGCTCGAGCGCGACCTCGACCGAGGTGGGGCGTGAGCCGATGACTGGTTCGACGTCCGCCCCGGACGAACTGACGATCGCCCTCGCGCAACTGCACGTCGAGGCCGGTAACGTGACGGCAAACCTCGAGCGTGCACTCGAGGCGATCGAACAGGCGGCTGCCCGTGGCGCGGATCTGGTTGCACTGCCGGAACTGTTTTCGGTCGGCTTCTTCGCGTTCGATCGGTACGACGAACTCGCCGAACCTGTCGAGGGCGAGACGCTCACGCGGGTCCGCGAGGCAGCCGCCGACGCCGGCGTTGCAGTCCTCGCGGGAAGCATCGTCGAAGACCTCGCCGCGACGGAGTCGGTTCCGACGCCTGCCGACGAGGGGCTAGCAAACACTGCCGTCCTGTTCGACGCCGACGGGAACCGAAAGCTGGCGTATCGAAAGCACCACCTCTTCGGCTATGAGTCCGCCGAGTCGGAGTTGCTCGTCCCTGGCGAGCGACTCGAGACGGCGAGCGTTTGCGGGATGACCGTCGCCGTCACGACCTGCTACGATCTCCGATTTCCGGAGCTGTACCGCCGGTTCGTCGACGACGGGGCCGACCTCTTGCTCGTCCCGAGCGCGTGGCCCTATCCCCGGATCGAACACTGGGAGACCCTCTCGCGGGCCCGAGCGATCGAAAACCAGTGTTATGTCGCGACAATAAACGGCAGCGGCCACTTCCCCGAGGCCGACGCGACGCTGCTCGGCCGGTCCACCGTTTACGACCCGTGGGGCGTCCCACTCGCCTCGAGCGGCGAGGAGCCGTCGTTGATCACCTGCGAACTCGAGCCGGGCCGCGTCGATTCGGTTCGCGAGGAGTTTCCCGCACTGGACGACCGGCGAGTTGGCCGACAGGAGTGAGGTCACGGCAGCTACCGACCGCTGACTTTTTATTCGGTCGCACCCTCAGCAGAATTGCCGGTACAGGCGCTTTTCACGTCGTAACCGGCACAGCGCGTCACTCCGGGCCGTCGAACGCTCGGCTCCCGGGACCGAGCGAACCTCGTCCGTCCCCTCTCCACGTCCGCACCCCTCGTTCATCCCTTTCGAGACGGATTCACTGACTCACCACTGAGAGACGACGCCGGGACGAAATCCGGCGTTTCGAGGAGACGAACCGTCGCCAGTCCACCGTGGCACTCGGCCCTATCTCTCGAGAAACACTCACAACAGGCCGACTCAGGAACTGTCCGGCGTCGGGCGAACGCGCTCGAGCAGTCCACGGATCGGCTCGAGGCCGGGATAGCCGTCGTCTCGCCAGACGGCCAGCGCGACCGCAGCGAAGACGAACTCCGAGAGGAAGTACGGGTCACTCATCGAATCGACGAGGAGTCCGAGGACGCTCGGCGCACCGCTCTCGTAAGCGTCGACGGGCGTAATGGGCCACAGCAGATGGGCCCCGGTTTCGTCGGGGTCCCAGAGGATCGGCACCGCGTCGACGATCGTATGCGAAAGCGCCCCGATCGCGAACGCGATGGCGTACTCGCCTCGAGCGTACCGCCGGGCGAGCAGATAGCCCGCGATCGAAAGCGGCACCAGGAACAACAGCGAGTGACCGAGCGTCCGACCCGTCGGGAGGATACCCAGATACCACGCCAGCGGTTTGTCGAGCAGGTCCGGGAACTGGCTGGCGAAGACCAGTGCCAGCACTGCGAGGTGTCCCGGCGGGAGGTCGTACCGGAGGCGGGTCGAGAGAGTATAACAGAGGTACGCGATGGCGACGTGTCCGAGCGGCCACATGCTGGCCGGAACGATGTGGAGGGCAAGTAAATCTGTTCCGAGACCCGCTCGCGGACGCTCGTCGACGAGTACACACGGTTCCGCTACCGAAACCGGAAAACGGGACGTGTCCTAACGATCACCCATGCGAGCGTTCTTGTCGATGCAGTGGCGGGAGTTGCTCTTCGCCCACTGGCGCGTCGATCCCGAACGGCTCACCGGAAGGCTGCCGGACGGAGTGGCCGTCGATACGTATCACGGCGACGCGTACCTGGGTGTCGTTCCGTTCGTGATGGACGACATCCGACCGAGCGGCTCGCCGATCGGGCTGTCCTTTGGCGAACTCAACCTCCGGACGTACGTCACAGTCGACGGGACGCCGGGAGTCTACTTCTTCAACCTGGATGCCGACGACCGCCTCGGCGTCGGCATCGCTCGCTCGCTGTTTCGGTTGCCGTACTATCGGGCGACGATGGATATCGACACGCAGGGCACCGGGACCGACCGGATCGTCTCGTTTCGAAGTCGCCGCCGGACGCGCAGGGCGAATCCAGCCAGATTCGACGCCCGGTACGGCCCGGACGGCGCGTTCGACACGCCCGATCCTGGGTCGCTCGAGGCGTTTTTGACCGAGCGGTACCGGTTTTATACGGCGAACGATCGGGGGCGGCTTTACTACGGCGATATCGGTCACGAGCCGTGGGACCTCGCTCCCGCGTGGGCCGACATCGAGGCCAACACGCTCTTTCGAGCCAACGGATTCGACCATCCGGACGGAGACCCGCTCCTGTATTTCGCGGCCCCCATCGACGTGCGTGCAGGTCGGATTCATCGACACTGACCCGGTTGCGGCGGTTGTCCGGCTGGCAGTCCCGAACGACAGCGAGCCGACGAGCGACGACGAACTGGATCGACCGGCCACGTCGACGGGTTCGGTCGGAAACAACCCGAACATGAAACGACTCGGAAGTCGACGAATAAACACGGAACCCAACAGAAGTGACCGAATGGACAATCGGTTGCCCAGTTCCGTGAACTATACCAGCACGGGGTGCATCCTGCGGAGTATGACACGACGCGTCACAGTATCGCTCGACGACGATTCGACGACGGCACTCGAGACGCTCAGTGCTGAAACGGGCACGGGACAGAGCGAAGTTATGCGCCGTGCACTGACGTTTTATGCGGCGAATTTCGAGGCGGCAACTGGTCGACCGAGTGATAATTTAGAACAGTACTATCAGATGCTCTCGTCTGGCGAGCACGTCTTGCTGGACATCGACTTCTTACACGCGTTCTTAGAACACGTCTGTGACGGTGATGGCCCCGATCCGTCGTTCGTCGAGGCCGCCGATCGTGTCTCTGACTACCACGCTCGCGAGTACGCAGACCGGTTCGACGAAGTCGGGGACGTACTCGAGTGGCTCTCGTTCTGTGGGTTTTTGGCGGTTCGACACGAGGACAATGGGGTCTATCACGTCGTGTTTCCGTCGGAGCCGGTTCGCTGGTTCATGTCGCGGTTTATCGAGCGTAGCACGGCCGATTTGCCGGTCGATGTCGAGATCGAGCCGGGAGTCTCGAAGGCGATCATCACCGAGCGCCCGACCACAGAGTGAGTGGCTAGTCATCACACAGCAATTCATACGTTTTCATACCTCGTTCTAGGATCGTCATCCTGTGTATGAGGGTGTCTTAACAACCCTTTTACGCTACAGGAAGAGGGTTGTGAGTGGATCACGAACATGGCAATCACAGACAGACTGAGATCAGTCGGACCCGGCGCGTTAGTCGCGGCGGCGTTCATCGGTCCCGGCACCGTCACGACCGCGAGCGTAATCGGCGCGGAGTACGCCTACGTCCTGCTGTGGACCATCGTCTTCTCGATTTTGGCGACCATGGTGTTACAGGAGATGAGCGCTCGATTGGGCCTGATCACCCAGCAGGGGCTGGGGGAAGCGTTGCGCAAGCAGTTCGACAATCCTGTCTTAAGTGCGTTCGCGGTCGGGCTGGTCGTGACGGCGATCGGCATCGGTACCGCGGCGTTCCAGACCGGCAACATCACCGGTGGCGCGGCCGGGCTCACGACGATCACTGGCGTTGGAGAGAACATCTGGGGGCCCGTGATCGGGCTGGTCGCGGGGGCATTGCTGTTCACTGGAAACTACAAGCTCATCGAGCGGGTCTTCATCGGGCTGGTGGTGGTGATGGGACTTGCGTTCATCGTGAACGCAATCGTCGTTCAACCAGATATCGGGGCGCTTTCCGTCGGGCTCGTCCCCACGGTCCCCGACGGGTCGGCGTTGTTGATCGCCGGACTCATCGGTACGACGGTCGTCGGCTACAATCTCTTCTTGCACGCGAGTACGGTGCAAGAGAAGTGGAACGATCCGGAGGACCTCAAGGACGTCCAGTACGACACGATCCTCCTGGTCGCAGTCGGCGGGCTGATCACCACGGCGATCGTCGTCACCGCTGCAGCGGTGTTCCCCGAAGGGACCTCGATCGCCGACGTCGGCGAGATGGCCGACCAACTCGAGCCGGTGATGGGCGGGTTCGCCCTGACGTTTTTCGCAATCGGGCTGTTCGCGGCTGGCTTTACCAGTGCGATGAGCGCACCGCTCGCCGGGGCCTACGCCACGGCAGGTGCACTCGGCTGGGACCGTGACCTCAAATCCACCCGGTTCCGTGCGATCTGGATCACCATCCTCGGGGTCGGCATTATCTTCTCCGGGATGGGGTTCAACCCCGTCGAGGTGATCCTCCTGGCACAGGTTGCAAACGGGCTGCTGTTGCCGATTCTCGCCATCTTCCTGATTTATGCGATGAACAACGAAGCGCTGCTCGGTGAGCACACGAACTCTCCCATTCAGAACCTGCTCGGGGGAATCGTTACGCTGGTAGCGATCATGATCGGCGTATTGACACTCAACGACAACCTTCCAGCGTTTATCGACGTCTTGACCGGACTGCTCGGTCTCTAATCAGTATGACCCAACACACCGCAATCGGCGTCGACGTCGGTGGAACCTTCACCGACGTGGCGCTCTCAGTAGACGATCGACTCGTAACGGCGAAAGTACCGACGACCGACGACCAGAGCGTCGGGGTCTTAGAAGGGATCGCGAAAGCCTGCGAACAGGCCGGCATCGATCCGAGCAACCTCGACGAGTTCGCCCACGCGATGACCGTCTCGGTCAACGCCCTGCTCGAGCGCGGTGGCGCGAAGACGGCACTCGTGACGACGGCGGGCTTTCGAGACGTCCTCGAGATCGGTCGACAGGATCGGCCGGACCTGTACGATCTCGACGCCGAAAAACCGAACCCGCTGGTCCCGCGTCGGCGACGGTTCGAACTGGAAGAGCGAACGACGGCGGACGGCGTCGAACAGCCGGTCGACCCGGAAGCGGTGCGTGCCCTCGCGGAGACGCTCCGGGCAGAAGCCGTCGAGGCCGTCGCCGTCTCCCTGCTGCACGCCTACGCAGATCCCGAGAACGAGCAAGTCGTCGCCGAGGTCCTCCGGGAGGAACTCGAC
The DNA here is from genome assembly GCF_003430825.1 of Natrarchaeobaculum sulfurireducens. Taxonomy (NCBI): domain Archaea; kingdom Methanobacteriati; phylum Methanobacteriota; class Halobacteria; order Halobacteriales; family Natrialbaceae; genus Natrarchaeobaculum; species Natrarchaeobaculum sulfurireducens. The sequence goes on from NZ_CP024047.1 coordinate 2,534,502, forward strand.
GTGCCGGTTTCTGCCTCACACGAGGTGCTCGCCGAGTTCCGTGAGTACGAGCGAACGTCGACGACGGCCGTCGACGCCTACGTTCGCCCGGCGATCGACAGCTACGTGGGTCGACTGGTCGAGGAAGCTCGAGCGTCTGGAATCCCTGCACCGCAGATCATGCAGGCCAACGGCGGAATCGCCGACCCCGAGACGGTCCGCGAACACGCCGTGACGACGACGCTTTCGGGCCCTGCAGCCGGCGTCGTCGGCGCTGCGGCGACCGTCGACGACACCGACGTCGAGGGGCTCGTTACGTTCGACATGGGCGGCACCTCGAGCGACGTCAGCCTCGTCCGCGACGGGGAAGCCGAACGAACGACGGATTCGGAAATCGCGGGCGTCCCGATCCGGACGCCGATGGTCGACGTGAACACCGTCGGCGCGGGTGGCGGCTCGATCGCCTGGGTCGACGCCGGCGGCGCGCTGCGGGTCGGGCCCCAATCCTCGGGCGCTCAGCCTGGCCCGGCCTGCTATGGCCGTGGTGGAACGGAGGCGACGGTAACCGACGCCAACGTCGTTCTCGGGTATATCGGCCCCGAAACGGCCCTCGGCGGCGAGATGACACTCGACGTCGAGGCCGCCCACGATGCTCTCGAGCGGCTGGCCGAGAAAGCGGGCCTCGAGGATGCACTCGAGGCGGCCCAGGGCGTCTATCGCGTCGCGAACGCGACGATGACGCGGACGATTCGGTCGGTAACCGTCGAACGCGGTCACGATCCGCGCGAGTTCGCCCTCGTCGCCTTCGGCGGGGCTGGCCCGATGCACGCGACGGCGCTCGCCGAGGCGCTCGATGTCGACCGGGTCGTGATTCCGCGTCCGGGCGGCGTGCTGTCGGCGTTCGGACTGCTGGCGGCCGACGAGAGCTACGACGCCGTGCGGACGGTCGGGGTCGAACTCGAGAACGAGGCGCGACGCGCCTCGGACAGTCGAACGGGAAGTGAAATGACCCGTGAGACCGCAGACCGCGACCGACTCGAGGGCGTTTACGACGACCTCGTCTCCGACGTCCTCGCGGATACGTCAGACTCCGATGCGGCGGTCGTCTCCCGCGCTGCGGACTGTCGGTACGCCGGACAGAGCTTCGAGTTGACCGTCCCCGTCGACGAGTCGTTCGATGCCGACGCCGTCGCCAGGCGGTTCCACGAGGCCCACGACCAGGCCTATGGCTACACGATGGAGGAAGGAATCGAGGTCGTCAACCTGCGAGCGACGGCGACCGTCGAGGGAGCCGAACCCGTCGTCCGCCACGACGGCGACGGAGACGCCGTACTCGGCAGTCGGGAGGCACACTTCCCGGACGTCGGCACGAGGGAGACGACAGTGTACGACCGTGACCGCCTCGAGTCCGGCACGACCATCTCCGGACCGGCGGTGTTAGAACAGGCAGAGAGTACGACCGTCGTGCCACCGGCCTGGGTGGGCGACGTACTCGCGGACGGAACGCTCGTACTGAGCCGAGAAGAGGTGCGAGACCGATGACGAAGATGACCGACGACCGAATCGATCCGATCACGCTCGAGGTGTTGCGAAACCAGTTCGAGAGCGTCGCCGAGGAGATGGGCCAGACCCTGATCCGCGGGGCGTACTCGCCGAACATCAAAGAACGACGGGACTGCTCGACCGCGCTGTTCGACGCCGAGGGGCGGATGATCGCGCAGGCCGAGCACATTCCGGTGCATCTCGGCGCGATGCCCCAGTCCGTCGACGCCGTCACGGAGTACGATCCCGAGCCCGGCGACGTCTTCGTGCTCAACGACCCATTCAGGGGTGGCACGCACCTGCCGGACGTGACGATGGTCTCACCGCTCGCACCGGACGGCGAGATCGTCGGTTACGCCGTCTCGAGAGCCCACCACGCGGACGTCGGGGGGATGACTCCTGGAAGCATGCCCGCCGGCGCACGCGAGATCTACCAGGAGGGACTTCGCATTCCGCCGACACGCCTCGTCGAAGGCGGTGAGATTCGCGAAGACGTCCGCTCGCTCGTGCTCGCGAACGTCAGAAACCCCAGCGAACGAAAGGCCGACCTGCAAGCGCAACTGGCGGCGAACGAACGCGCCGAGGTCCGGCTCGCCTCGCTGTTCGACGAGCACGGCCGTGAGACCGTCCTCGACGGTTTCGACGCCGTCATCGGCTACTCCCACGAGCGGATCGTCCGCGAGATCGAGGCGCTTCCCGATGGAACGTACGAGGCGACGGACGTCCTCGAGGGCGATGGGCTGACGAACGAGGACGTCGAGATCGCCGTGACGGTGACCGTCGATGGCAACGCGGTCGATGTCGATTTCGCCGGAACGGCCGACCAACTCGACGGGAATCTCAACGCCCCCCTCGCGGTCGCGACGAGCGCGGTCTACTTCGTCGTCCGCTGTGTCACTGATCCGGAGATCCCGCCGAATCACGGCTGTTACGAGCCCGTCACGGTGAAAGCGCCGACGGGGTCGTTGCTCAACCCCGAACCCCCGGCGGCGGTCGTCGGCGGGAACGTCGAAACCAGCCAGCGAGTCACGGACGTCGTCTTCACGGCGCTCGCCGGAGCAGCGCCCGACCGCGTTCCCGCACAGGGCCAGGGGACGATGAACAACCTGACGATCGGTGCGCGGGACAGTTCGTTCACCTACTACGAGACCATCGGCGGCGGCTTCGGCGCTCGAGCAGGAAAAGACGGGATGGACGGTGTACAGGTCGGGATGACGAACACGCTAAACACGCCGATCGAATCGCTCGAGACGGAGTACCCGCTGCGGGTCGAACGGTATGCACTCAGGCCGAACAGCGGCGGCCGCGGCCAGTTCCGTGGCGGACTTGGCCTCGAACGAACCGTCACCGTCGATCGAGATGCGACGGTCTCGCTGTTGACCGAACGCCGTCGGCACGCACCACGCGGCGTCGGCGGCGGAGAGGACGCCACACCGGGTGCGAATCTGATCGACGGTGAACCTGTGGCGGCCAAGACGACCGTCGACGTCGAGGCGGGGACGACGGTCACAGTCAGAACCCCCGGCGGCGGCGGCCACGGCGACCCCGCCGACCGCGATGACGAGGCGAGGGAGGCCGACCGCGACGACGAAAAGCGAACGGAGACTGGAGATGAGCGATGAGCGACGGCACCGACTCGCCGGGTCGACTCGGCCTCGTGGTCCCCTCCTCGAACACGACCGCGGAGGTCGAGTTCGCCCAGTACACCCCCGACGGCGTCTCGGTCCACGCCGCACGGATGGCCCTCGAGTCCGTCAGCGTCGACGAACTCGACGCGATGAGCGCTGACGCCACGCTGGCGGCCGAACTCCTCGGACACGCAGACGTCGACGTCGTCGCCTACGCCTGTACGACCGGGAGCCTGCTGCACGGCCCCGGATTCGACGCCGAACTCGAGGAGACGCTGTCGGACGCGGCTGGCGTGCCGGCGGTCGCCACGGCCCGGTCGGTCATCCGGGCCCTCGAGATCCTCGAGGCCGAGCGGATCGCCGTCGCGACGCCGTACACCGCCGATCTCGACGAGCGAGAACGCGACTTCCTCGAGGCCGCGGGCTTCGAGGTCGTGCGTATCGACGGCCGCGGTATCGAAGCGAACACGGAGATCGGCGCGCTCGAGCCCGAAGACGCACGCGATCAGGCGACAGCACTGGCCGAGTCGGTCAAGAGCGTCGACGCCGTCTTCGTCTCCTGTACGAACTACCGGTCACTCGACGCAGTGGACGCACTCGAGTCCGACCTCGAGGTGCCCGTGATCACCAGCAACAGTGCGACGCTGTGGGATGCCTGTCGAGTCTCATCGATCGGCAGTGACGGCGCAGGCGTCCTGTTCGACCACGACTCGTCCGACTGACTCCACAACCGAGCTCAGCCCCGGCTTTTCACACGGACCACTTTGCCGTGAACTGTTCGCCGCTTCGATCGTCGGCTGACTCGAGGACGCCCCCTCGGTCAGCGACGCTGCTCTATATCCGCCACCTTCTCGAGTTCGCTTCGGAGCGTCGTCGAGTCGAACTCGTGGTCGGGTCGGAGCCGGACGAAATCGAGGAACCGCCGTGCAGCGAGGAGTTCGCGTGGTTCGTACGCCGACGAGGCGGCCTCGACGGCACCGCGAGCACCGATCCGGGGCTCGAGGACGGCGAGGCCACACGCGAGGTCGTAGGCAGTCGTCTCCGAAACGCGGTCTCCGGTGACGCTCGTGGCGTCGATGAAGTAGAGGTCGTCGTCACACAGCAGGATATTCTCGGATCGCAGATCGCCGTGGGCAAGTCCGTGGTCGTGGACCGTCGCGAGCATCGCGAACAGGTCAGGGGCGAGTTCGGCGACGGTGGCGTCGTCGGCCGAATCGAGCGTCTCGAACTCCGGGAGGTACTCGAGGACGAGGACGCCGAGCCCGTTGACCTCAAACGCCTCGATCGGACTGGGTGCGTTGACGCCGATTTCGTGCATCCGCTCTGTCGCCTCGTACTCGTGTTCGACCATCTCGAGGGGCGTATCGAACCGATCGAAGAAGCCGCCGGTCCCCGACGACACCGCGCCGACGTTTCGGCCCGTGGTCAACAGCGCGTGAACGAGAGCGTTCTGCCGGGAGACGATCTTGACGAAGAACTCCTCGTCGATCACACACGGCGTCGACAGCCAGTTGTCCGCCTCGAGGAACTCGACGCGAACGACGTCGCGGTCGTGTCGATCCGCCAGCGTCCGAATCACACGTTCGATACGGTCCCACTCGATACTTCCTCGAGCGAGCTGGCGGATGTCCATACGTCGGTGGGACGTGACAGAGCCATATATGCATCCCGAAATACCACATCGGCGGTCACGCCATCAGTAGTGAGGGGGTCACGGATAGCGAGCCCGACTGTCCGGAAGAACAGTATTATTTTCACCGTCGAAACGTAACGTAACAGCAGATATGGATGCTGTCGACGACCTCGGCGATGCGATCGACGTAACGCGGGACCTCCTGTTGCCGATACGGCCGTGGCTGTGGCTGAAGCTGGCGATCGTCGTCCTGTTCGTTACGGGGATCGGGTTGGGCGGCGGTATTCCGAGCGATCCGGGCATCGTCTCCGAGACCGAGGAGCTGGCACCGGCCGATCCAGCGGCCGACCCAGCGGCCGACCCGATGGCCGAGCCGCTCCCGGATGAGTTCTTCGCGATCGCACTCGCCCTCGTCCTCCTTGCCGTGTTGCTCTGGTTGTTCTTTGCGATCGTCGGGGCGATCATGGAGTTCGTCTTCGTCGAGTCGTTGCGCTCGAACGACGTTCGGATTCGCCGATTCAGCAGGGAGAACCTGGGCCGGGGCCTCCGACTCTTCGGCTTTCGGCTCCTCGTTGGGCTACTCTCGTTCGCGGTGCTCGCCGTCCCCGCGGCTGCCATCGTTCTGACTGCCTCGGGCACCGAAGCCATCCTCGGGAGTTTCCTCTTGCTCGCCCTGGTCGGCATCGGCGTCGGACTCGTGTACGTGATCGTGATGCGGTTTACCTCCGAGTTCGTCGCCCCGATTATGCTGCTCGAATCACGCGGCGTCCTCTCCGGCTGGCGGCGGTTCTGGCCGACGCTGACCGGTAACTGGTCCGAGTACCTCGTCTATCTGCTGTTGGTCTGGATCCTCCAACTCGTGGTCAACATCGCCGCTGGCTTTTTGATCCTCTTTGCGCTCGTACTCGTGGCGATTCCGTTCGTGATTCTCCTCGTCCTGCTCGTGATGCTCGGCGAGATCGGCTTTCTGCTCGCGATACCAGTCGTCCTCCTGGGCGTACTAGTCGCCTTGCTGGTCGTCGCACTCATCCAGATGCCGATCCGGACGTACTTCCAGTACTACGCGCTGTTGTTGCTCGGCGATACGAACCGCGATCTCGACCTGATTCCCGACCAGCGAGCGGCTGCTCGCGATGATGACGAGCGCGACGGGCGCGACGGGCCGATCAGTGCTGGCCGCGAAGACCACTGGGAAGCCGACGAATCCGAGTCCGACCGACGCGACGACCGCGACGACGAAGGTGCCATCTGGGACGACTCCGACCCGTGGGACGACAGTAGCTGGGACGACTCGAGCGATCGAGAGTCCCGTAACGAGAACGACGCCGGTGACTGGGACGTGTTCGACGACGACCGCGAGGCTAACGAAGACAGTGACCACGACGGAGACGACGAAGACGGCGACGACCGCGACGAAAGGCGGGGCTGGTAACGCCGCGCTCTCGCCGTCGTCGGGGATTTTCGGTAATCTCGGGTAGCCTACTCGGCGGTGTGTGTCTCCTGTAGCGAGGCGAATACTCCGATCCACCGTGTGCGGGGTAACATTCAATCCGTATCCGGCCGCATATTGCGTATGGAGTTCACGCTGCCCGACGAACACCGGATGGTTCGGGATACCGTCAGGGAGGTCTGCGAGACAGAAATCGAGCCGATCGCCCAGGAGATCGAAGACGAGCATCGCTTTCCGGCCGAAATCTTCGACCAGCTCGCAGCGCTGGACGTGATGGGCGTCCCGATCACCGACGAGTACGGCGGGCTCGGCGGCGACACCCTCATGTACTCGCTGGTCGCCGAGGAACTCGGTCGCGTCTCGGGATCGATCGGCCTCTCGTACGTCGCACACACGTCGCTGGCATCGAAACCGATCGAGCAGTTCGGCACCCACGAGCAGAAAGAACGTTGGCTACGCCCGCTCGCGGAGGGCGAGTATCTCGGCGGCTGGGCACTGACCGAACCCGAGAGTGGCTCCGATGCCTCCGACATGGACACGACCGCACGAAAGGAAGGCGATGAGTGGGTTCTCAACGGAACCAAGCAGTTCATCACGAACGCCAGCGAGGCCGGATCGATTCTCGTCAAGGCCGTCACTGACCCCGAGGCGGGCTACGATGGCATTTCGACGTTCATCGTCGATCCCCGCGAAGACGACGGCTTCGAGGTAACGACGATCTGGGAGAAGATGGGGCTCAACGCCTCGCCGACCTGTGAGATCCGACTCGAGAACGTCCGGCTCCCCGAGGACCGATTACTCGGCGAAGAAGGCGACGGCTGGGACCAGACGAAAAAGACCCTCGACGGCGGTCGAATCTCCATCGCCGCGCTTTCGACGGGACTCGCCCAGGGTGCCTACGACCACGCCAAGCGGTACAGCACGGAACGCGAACAGTTCGGTCAGCCGATCTCGAGATTCGACGCCGTCCGCGACACGGTCGTCGACATGCACCGGAAGGTCGAGCGCGCACGCCTGTTGACCTACAGGGCCGCGACGACCTACGACGACGGCGAGCCCGTCACGCGGGAGTCCGCCCTCGCGAAACTCGACGCCAGCGAGGCCGCCCGCGAGGTCGCAGAGGACGCCGTCCAGGTGCTCGGCGGCTACGGCTACACGACCGACTTCGCCCCCCAGCGGTTCTACCGGGATGCCAAACTGATGGAGATCGGCGAGGGGACAAGCGAGATTCAACACCTCGTCATCGGCCGAGAAATCGGCCTCTGAGAGCCGTGCTCGCGCTCGTAATCGGTCTCGGACTCGTTGCGCTCGGGCTCGCTGGCGTTCGGTACGCACCGGCGATCGTCCAGGCCCAGCATCGCCAGCGAATGACGCCGATCGACGCGGACGAGATAAACGACGAGGATCGCGTCCGCGTCACGAAGGGGACAGCCGTCGCCGTCGCCCTCCTCGGCGTCGGACTCGTCGCCTATACCGTCGTCTAACCAACTCGAGGCGAACGACCAGTTCCCGATCTCGAGCCGACGCTGGATGGGCCAGTACTCGAGCGATGGGAGCGCTATGTCGGCCCTGACCCCCGTCGTTTTCGCTCGCGATGGGCGCTGATCAGATGAAAGACGAGGAGGTAGCCGACGGCCGCGAGGACGAACGCGACCACCACGTTTCCGACCAGCAGCTGTCGAACGGCAAATCTGGCGGTTTCAGTGGCAGATCCGGCCGACTCGAGCGATGGCGTGTGAACGAACACGCCACCGACCTGAAAGCTCGCGACGTAGACGACGGGTTTGATGAACGGGTTGAGGACCGCCACGGAGGCAAAGAGAGCTGGTTTACTGATCCAGGACCACACCGAGACGAGTACGAGAAAGAGGCCGATCCCTAACCCACCCGTCGGTAGGGTCGTCACGAAGACGCCGATGGCGAAACTGATCGCGACCTCGTGTTCGGTGTGTTCTTCCCGAAACGCCGCGGTGAGTTCGCGGCGGACCCGGTCACGATAACAGGCGACCCGTTCCCGAACCATTAGGCTCTGCCAACCGGTGTGCTGCGAATCTGATAAAGATGTCGAGTCGTGCGAAAACGTATCAGCGTACAGCCGCGTTGGGGCGATACTGATACTGTCAGACAGAGATTACTGAAGAGGATTCGCCGGGTGGGTGCGACGAATTTTCACACTCGTTCTATCCGGCAGTCTGACGACCTATGGGAACGTCCCAGCTTCGTCGAACGCGTCCGCGACCCGCTGGATCGCCACGACGTACGCAGCCGTCCGTGGGTTGTCGAGATCGTGTTCTTCGATCGTTCCGACGAGCGCGTCGAAGGCGTCGACGATGATCCCTTCGAGTTCCTCGTTGACTTTCTGTTCGGACCAGTAGAACCGCTGACGGTTCTGGACCCACTCGAAGTACGAGACGGTGACGCCGCCGGCGTTCGCGAGAATGTCGGGGATGACGAAGACGTCCTCGTTCTCGAGTATGCGGTCGGCATCGGGCGTCAACGGGCCGTTAGCGGCCTCAGAGATGACGTCTGCGTTGATGTCGGTTGCGAGGTCGCCGTCGACTGCGTTCTCGAGGGCGGCAGGGATCAGGAGGTCGACGTCGAGGGTGAGGACCTCGTCGTTGGTGAGTTCGTCCTCGCTCTCCTCGTAGCCGACGATACTGCCGGTCTCGTTTTTGTACTGTTTGGCGGCGACGGGATCGAAACCGTCTGGATTGTAGATTCCGCCGGAAGAGTCACTCGCCGCGACGACCGTCGCACCCATCTCGTCGATCAGTTTGGCGGCGATCCAGCCGGCGTTCCCGTAGCCTTGGACGGCGACGGTTGCGCCCTCGAGGTCCTTCCCGAGATACTCGAACGCCTCTCGAGCGGCGAGGACAGTCGATCGACCCGTCGCCTCGACGCGACCCTCACTACCGCCACTGGCGAGGTGTTTGCCAGTGATGACACCCGGCTCCGTGGTGTTCTCGAGTGTCTCGTAGGTATCTTTGATCCAGTTCATCTCCCGCTGACCCGTGTTCACGTCCGGCGCGGGGATGTCGCGGTCTTCACCGATCATCGGACGCAACTCCTTCGCGAACGACCGGGTAAGACGCTCGAGTTCGGCCGTAGAGTATTCGTCGGGATCGACGACGATCCCGCCTTTTCCGCCGCCAAGTGGGATGTCGACGATCGCCGTCTTGTACGTCATCCAGCCCGACAGCGCCTTCACTTCGTCGCGAGAGACCTGTGGGTGGTAGCGGATACCGCCTTTGTATGGACCGCGATCGCCGTTGAACTGCGAGCGAAACGCTTTGAATCGCTCGAGCGAGCCATCGTCGAGCTCGACCGTCAGATTCGTCTCGAGCACGCGCTCTGGATGCTTGAGGCGCTCGATGACGTCGGCTTCGACGTCGAGATACCCAGCCGCCTCGTCGATCTGCGACTGGAGGCTCTCGAACGGGTTGGCTGTCTCTGACATTGTCTGGGGGTTCCGAGGTCACCGAAATAAGCATTTTGAAAGCCAATTAGTAAATAATATCCAATATAAGGTGTAGTGAGATGGTTATATTCTGTGTAGCCGTGGGCGGTCGTTCCGTTCTAGCGATTCCGCTCGTCCGATGGCGGCTTACTTCCGATGGTTGGCGGCACGGGTGCGCTCGAGGATGCGTTCGGCCTGGGCGATCAGCGGTGCATCGATCATCTCGCCGTCGACCTCGAAGACGCCCCGACCCGCTTTGTCGGCCTCGCGTTTGGCCTCGAGGACGGCTTCGGCCCATTCACGCTCCTCGATCGACGGCGTAAACGCCTCGTTGATCGGGGCGACCTGTGCCGGATGGATCGCCAGTTTGCCGTCGTATCCAAGCTGGACGGAAACAGCCGCGTCCTCGCGCAGTCGCTCGTCGTTCCCGAAATCGGTGACGAGGGTGTCGATCGCCACACAGTCGTGAGCGGCCGCCGCGACCACCGCCCGCTGGCGGGCGTAAAGTACCTCCGTCCCCTCCGGCGTTCGAGTCGCACCGAGGTCAGCGGAGAGGTCCTCGGCCCCGAACACCAGCGCGTCGGTCGCCTCGGCGGCGGCGACGTCCGGGGCAGCGAGGATACCCGCGGCGCTCTCGAGGAGCGCGAGGACGGGGCGGGGTTCGTCGTGGGCCTCGAGTTCGGCTTCGAGTTCGTCGATGTCGGCTGCAGACTCGACTTTGGGGAGCATGACACTATCGAGGCGAAGGCTGGTGCTGTCTTCGAGGAGTACCGCGAGATCGTCGCCGAACGCCTCGCTCGAGGCGTTGAGGCGGACGCAGACTTCACAGTCGGGATCGAACGCGGAATCGGAGAGGACCTCGCGGACCGTCGTCCGGGCTTCGCCCTTTCGATCGGGCGAGACGGCGTCTTCGAGATCGAAGACGATCACGTCGGCACCGGAGTCGGCTGCCTTGCGAAGCATCTCAGGACGGTCACCGGGTGTAAACAGGACGCTTCTGCGGACCATACGGGAAGTCCACCGGCCGTAAATAAAGGAATGCTGGGAAAATCGTATGGGATGGACGTCAGGTCCGATCGAGCGCGGAGAAGACTGATCGAGAGCGAACGGACCGAGTCAGGGCCAGAGACCGCGAGCGTCGTGCGCTGCCGCGATGCGTGAGAGAGCAACGATGTACGTTGCATCGCGCCACGTGACGTCGCGGGCGTCGTACTCCGCACAGATCGCGTCCCAGGCGCTGAGCATCTCGGTCTCGAGTTCCTCGTTGACGCGCTCGAGCGACCATTTGCGGCGGTTGATGTCCTGGAGCCACTCGAAGTACGAGACGGTGACGCCGCCGGCGTTGGCGATGATGTCGGGAATCACCGCCACGCCGCGCTCTTCGAAGATCTGGTCGGCCGTCGACGTGGTCGGGCCGTTCGCGCCCTCGACGATCAGGTCGGCTTTGACCTCGCGAGCGTTCTCGGCCGTGAGGACGTTCCCGATCGCCGCCGGGATGAGGATGTCCACGTCCAGCTCGAGCAGTGCCTCGTTCGAGAGCGTCTCGGGAGCGTCGTAGCCCGAGACCATGCCGGGCGTCTCGTCGTGGTCTTCGACGTCGTTAGTGTCGAGTCCGTCCGGGTCATAGATTGCGCCGTCCACGTCGGAGACAGCGACGATCGAGGCACCGAGGTCGTCGAGGTAGCGTGCGGCGTTCGCACCGACGCTGCCGAAGCCCTGGACGGCGATAGTCAGGTCTTCGATGTCCCAGCCGTAGTAGTCGATCGCCTCCCGAGTGATGATGCCGACGCTTCGTCCCGGTGCCTTCTCACGTCCGTACGAACCGCCAACGACCGGCGGTTTGCCGGTAACGACGCCCGGCGATGTCTCGCCCTCTTGCATCGAGTAGGCGTCCATGAACCAGGCCATCGTGGCCGGATCGGTCCCCATGTCGGGGGCAGGGATGTCCTTCATCGGTCCGATGACCGGGCGGAGTTCCTCGGCGAAGCGACGCGTAAGACGCTCTTTCTCGGCCGAGCTGAGCGTTTTCGGGTTGACGACGACGCCTCCCTTCGCGCCGCCAAACGGGAGGTCCATTACGGCACACTTCCAGGTCATCCACATCGCGAGTCCCACACACTCCTCTTCGGTCACGTCGGGGTGGTAGCGCAGCCCGCCTTTGTACGGGCCACGAACGCTGTCGTGGTGGGCGCGATAGCCCGTGAACATCTCCCTGGTCCCGTCGTCGCGTTCGAGCGGGATCGTCACCCGGAAGACGTTCCGGGGATGGCGCAGTCGCTCGACGATGCCCTCGTCGACGTCGAGGTGAGCAGCGGCCCGCTCGAGCTGTCTGCGGGCTGTTTCGACGGCACTCTCCTCGTTCGGTTCCGATTTCGGGTTAGCTGTTGTCATACTGGTGGCCCCCACGTCGAAGTGCCACCCGGGTTGACGGGAGTCGACAAATCCGTACCCAGGCGACGGCTCGCGGGTTATGGTATGAGAATTTCCGATCACCAGCTATAACCCTTGTCACTGGACGCCGGTTCGTGCAATATTTGCACGACTCACGTTCGCATCGCGCTGATGGGACACCCTGGAGGGGGGGTAACGGACGCTCGACGGAGACAGCCTCGCCACGGCCCAACACGCTTTAGTATCGGGTCGCCGACACTGTCGCTATGACTGGGCTCTACTACGAGGAGTTCGAGGTCGGCCGGACGATCGAACACGAGCGCCGTCGAACGATCAGCGAGAGCGACAATCAGCGTTTTTGTGATATGACGATGAACCAGCAGCCGTTACACCTGGATCAAGAGTTCGCTGCCGACACCGACTTCGGCGAGCGCCTGGTCAACGGCCTCTACACGATGAGCCTCGCCGTCGGGATCTCCATCCCCGAGACGACCGACGGTACGATCGTCGCGAACCTCTCGTACGACGACGTCGAACATCCGGCACCGGTCTTCCACGGCGATACCATCCGCGTCCAGTCGACGGTCACCGACAAGCGCGAGACCAGCGACGGCGAACGCGGCATCGTCACCATGCACGTCGAGGTGTTCAACCAGGACGACGAGCTCGTCTGTGCGTTCGATCGCACCGTTCTCTCGCTGAAACGCCACCGAGCCGAGACGTAGTCGCCGGCCTCGAGACGCGGGGCCGGACTCACACCACTGACGAGATCATATACAGGTTGATACCGACGGCGATCGTCCACGGGATCGCGAGCCCGGCGGGGACGATCGGTTTGTACACATCGGGGAGGATCGGTCGACAGGCCAGGCCGACACCAACCGCCAACGTCTTCAGTGCGAGCATCCCGGCCAGTCCGTAGCCGTCGATCGCGCTCCGTGCGATGGGGTTCGATTCTGCCAGTCCAAGGTGGAGGCCCACGAACGTCGTTACGACGTCCCCAACGAGCGAGAGCGCGACGAGTGCCCAGAGCGCCCGCTCGAGGGCGGCCGGCGTGACGTCGATGGGAATGCGGTGGTGTGAGTACGCACCGTCGGAACTCATAGGCTCCCCGCCGGAGTCGAACCGGCTGTCGCCGTCGAGAGCGAGTACGCTCCGCTACAGGCGACGTGTGTTTTGTTATGGCAAGCGTAGACGACCGTCACCGATCGGTAAGCACTGATAACCGAGACGATGGCGGCCGCTCGAGAACGAGACACAACGAGTAGGCCGTGCTACAAATCGGTTCGACGGGTGGGGCACACTACCGATCTGTGCAGCGAATGCAGGTTCGCAGGATCAGGGTGGGCGCGACGAGAATCGCCCTCGAGACGAGCCTCGACGGTGCCCGCTACAGGATGGTTCCGTGTTTTTTGCTCGGGAGTGACTTTTCGACATCGGCGTAGAAGTCGAATCGGGCGACGAGTTCCCGGCGCAGCTCGCTCGGGGGAACGATCTCGTCGACGACGACTTCGCTCGCCATTCGGTGGATGTCGATGTCCTCGCGGTACTCCTCACGGAGTTGTTGGGCTCGGCGGTCGCGTTCGTCGGGATCGTCGATCTCGGCGAGTTTGCGCGCGTAGACGGCATTGATCGCCGCTTCAGGACCCATAATCGCGATCTCGCCGGAGGGGAGGCCAATGACACTCTCGGGGTCGTACGCCGGGCCGCCCATCGCGTAGATGCCAGCGCCGTAGGCCTTGCGGACGACGACGGTCTGTTTCGGTACCGTCGCCGATGAGGTGGCGTAGATCATCTTCTTGCCCTGTTCTAAGATCCCCTCCTTTTCGACCTGTGAGCCGGCCATGAAGCCGGGCGTATCACAGAGGTAGAGTAAGGGGATGTTGAACGCGTCCGACTTCCAGATGAACTCGGCGGCCTTTTCTGCGGCGTCGGGGAAGATCGCACCCGCGCGGGTGGCGGGCTGATTCGCGACGATACCGACGGGACGGCCGTCGATCCGGGCGTAGGCCGTGATGATCTCTGCGCCGTAGTCGGGTCGTAACTCGAAATACGAGCCTTCGTCGACGATCCGATCGATGACGTCCACCATGTCGTATCCCTTGTTCGGCTCCTGTGGAACGACGGCGTCGATGCCCTCGGGCGACTTCGCGGGCGGTTTACCCGCTTTCTGTGGCGGCGTCTCGTCGGCGTTATCCGGCAGGTACGTAATGAGTTGGGCGACCAGCTCGCGGGCGTGTTCTTCGTCCCGGGCGACGAGGTCCGCGGAGCCGGACTCGCGGGCGTGGACCTGCGGGCCACCCAACTCCTCGAGGTCGATCTCTTCGCCGGTGACCATCTGAACCATCCGCGGGCTGGCGATCGCCATCGCGGACATCCCTTCGACCATGATCGTAAAGTCCGCGAATACCGGCGTGTAGGCCGCCCCGGCGATACAGGGACCATAAAGGACACAGATCTGGGGGACTCGACCCGAGAGCATCGAGTGGTTGTAGTAGTATTTCCCGATGCCCTCGCGGTTGGCGAAGAAGCCGGTCTGCTGGTCGATCCGGCCGCCGGAGGAGTCCATCAGGTAGAGGACGGGCTGGCCGGTCTTCAGCGCGCGTTGTTGCATCCGGAGGAACTTCTCGACGCCTTTTGCGGCCATACTCCCGCGTTTGACGGTGTAGTCGTTGGCCATGAAGTGCAGATCCCGACCCTCGAAGGTCGCTCCACCGGTGATGAGGCCGTCCGCGGGCAGCCTGTCGTCCGTCTCCTCGCCGACGCCGTCGGGGTGCCAGTCGTCGAAGGCCGCGAACGTGCCGTCTTCGAAGAGAAAGGCATCGTCTTCGCCACCAAACCAGAGGTCGAGGCGGTCACGGACGAAGAGTTTGTCCTCCTCCGGGAGCTGTTCGCGATACTTCTCTGGCCCCCCCTCGAGGATGTCTTCGATTTCGTCTCTGAGCCGTCGTTCACGGCTGGTCGGCTCGAGCGCTGGCTCGTCTGAGTCGCCGTCCCTCGCGGTCGACGCGTCGCCGTCGTCGTTCGAGCGCCCCTCGTGGTCGTAGACGACAGTCGGTTCCGACGCATCACCGACGTATACCTCGACCGAGTCACCGAGGTGTGCGGCCAGGGCAGCCGCGATCGCCGAGACTTCGTCGTCGGTTGCACCCTGTGCGATACGGATGTCCATATATCACAGTGAGTATGGGCAGGTAAAAAGGCATTCAGGTGACGGGATCGGTCGGGAGCGAGAATCGAACCGAAAGCAGAGAGTTCGGTTCGCACGGGAGAACCACCGGGCGAGCGCCGCGCCGACGGTCGGGGGAGAGTTGAGTCGAACCGGGGAGACGAGTCGCTGTCTCCGTGGTCACCAACACGGAGACATCGTACGCTCGAGGCCACTCGAGCACGAATGTTCGTCTTCGGTCGTTCAGGTATTATGTGATGAACAGGCGCAGTGACTTCTGTCCGACAGTACGACACGCGAGCCGGTAACTGGCGACTTCCGTCCACTCGGACCCAACAGAACCGACTGCCGGAACGGAGACAGCTGACAGCAGGTGCAAGCGCTGTGGCTTTCGACGGTTTTGCACTACCTACCAGTAGCTATCGACCACCCCGTGTACGTGAACATTAGCTTTGACCGAACGGGGCGCACCGTTTTCAAGCACCGAGACACCGGTATGTCAGGAGAACGTACGGAGCGCTCCGGGAGCCGAGCTGCAGGTCTTCGGAATCGACTCGAGTCAGGGATCGACCGTCGGGAGTTCCTTCGGACCGCTGCCAGCGGCGGCTTTGCGGTCGGGCTGGCGTCGGTGCTCGGCGTCGACGACTTCCTCGCGGCTGACGACGACGAGGTGACCGTCGTCACCGCGGTAGTCCGATCTGATCCCGACGATCCGTTCTCACTCGAGGAACGAACCCGGGACGTCCCAGCAGGCTGGTACGAGGCCGTCGAGACGGCCCTCGAGGTGAACGAGTTGCTGGCTCGATACGCCTTTACGGGGTATTTCGGCAGCGCGGTGGTCCCCGGAAGCTACGAGAGCGAAAGCGCGGCCGTCTCGATCGGCGTCTCGACTGAGGGGAGTTCGATTCCCGAGATGGTCCGCGAAGTGGCCGACGGGATCTCGATCAATGCCGAAACGATCGTCGACATCGACAACCTCGAGGAGGGACCCGACTCGACTCGACCGCGGTTGGCTTCGTCCGTCGACGGCGGGACGGCACCGAGCGGCGTCGCGTGCGAGACACCCTCGAGTATGGCGACGCTCGCACCGGCGCTTTATCATCCTGACGGGGAGCGGTCGTTCTTCGCCACGGCAGAACACGCGTTCGAGGCGGTCTCAGACCCAGTCGGTCAGGAGACCTTGCTTCCGGTCGAGGGTGCCGAGTCGATCGAACTCGGGACCGTCGAACGTGCCCACCCCGTCGAAGACGTCGCTGCGATCGAGCCCACCGGGCCACTCCAACCTGCAAGCTGGATCGACGCTCCGACCACCCGGCGCGTCCGCGGACAGCTCACCCGGTACGGAATCGCCGATCTCATCGCCCGCGACGAGGAACTCGAGAAAGTCGGTGCGCTTACCGGGCATACGACCGGTCGCATTCAGGGTCTCGACGCTGTCACCTGTTTCACCGACGAGTTCTGCCGGCGCGGCCAACTGCGCTGGGGTGGCGAGATGGATCTGACCGACGGCGATAGCGGCTCCGTCAGCTACCACTCCGACCCGGAGGGTGACGACGAGGACGTCCTCGTCGCGGGATTCAACAACGCCCGCACGTGGTGGCCGGGCCAGAGCTACGTCTGGGGCGTTTCCGCCTACACGCTCACCGAGGAGTATGGCTATCACTTCTGATCGCTCGAGTCGGACGATGAGAACATCACGATGAATAACACCAGAACCGAAAACCGCACCGAAGCGCCCGACGAAGGCACACGATCGGCTGACGACGGTACAGCATCAGCCAACGACGCCACACGATCAGCCGACGACCGAACATCATCGACCAGCGACCGACCGTCGAGCGCCGATAGCGAGCACACAACGCGGCCAACCGGTAGCGTTCGGACGGTCGCCAGAGCTGGATACCGGTTGCTCGCCGATCTGGCGATCATCACGCTCTGGGTCCTGTTTTGTACGCTGCTCTTTCTCGAGACGGGGTGGCCACGCTGGGCGTTCTACGGAGTGCTCCTGAGTGGCGTCGCTATCTACGTCTCGATCACGGCGCCGTGGGTCGGTCGATCTCGAGCGACGAGTTGAGAGCCTGGTACGGTCGGAAAGAGCACCGGCTGCTCGACGTCGGCATCGACGAGCAATACATCCGTAGCACGTAGACGGCACCGGCGATCTGGTGTTACGGACTGTCGCCAGCTCGACACGCGATGAGCGACGTCACTGCTCACGCTCGAGCGCCTCGACGCCGACGAGCGGGTCGCCGGTGAGCGCGCGGACGTACGCGCCGCCGGCGATCGATACCTGTGAAAACTCCGCCTCGTCGAGATCGTACAGTTCGATCGCCCGGGCGGTGTCGCCACCGCCGACGACCGAGAAGCAGTTGGCGTCGGCGATCGTCGTCAAAACGGCGACGGTACCGTCGGCGAACCGCTCGTCCTCGAAGACGCCGAGGCCACCCTTGACGAAGACCGCGGCGGAGTCGGATGCGAACTCGGCGAATCGCCGAGCCGTCTCCGAGCCGACGTCGAGAAACGGACGTTCTTTCGACACCCCCTCGAGCGCCGTCTCCGCTCGCTCGCCGCCGTCGGCTTCGTAGGCGAGGTCCGTCGGGAGGGAGAGTCGGTCGCGGTCGGCCTCGAGGATGCGTGTGACGTCCGCCTGGTAGGCATCCCACTGGTGGTCGAACAGCGACGTGTCCGCGACGTCGTAGCCAACGTCGTGGCCGTCGGCCCGCAAGAAGAGTTCCCCGACGACGCCGCCGAGACAGAACCGATCGACGGTGTCGTCGAGGCACTCGAGGATCGGGATGGTGTCTTCGGCCTTCGTCCCGCCGAGGATCATCGTGACGGGGCCGTCGAACTCCCGTTCGCGGACGGCCGTGATCGCCGTGTACTCCTGTTCCATCACCCGGCCTGCGTAGGCGTCCATCACGCGCGGAAAGCCGACGATCGAGGCGTGTGATCGGTGGGACGCGGAGTACGCGTCCCCGACGTAGGCGTCAAACGCCGGGGCGAGCGTCTGGACGAGGTCCGTCTCGGCTTTGACATCGGGCGCTTCTTCGGGCAACTCGTCGTCGCACATCCGGACGTTCTCGAGGAGAAGGACGTCGCCGGGCTCGAGGGTGTCGATCGCCTCGAGCGCCTCGTCCCCGTCGGTGTCGGCGACGAACGCGACGGGACGATCGAGGTGGTCGGCGAGGAGGTCGGCGTGTGCCTCGAGCGAGACGAACGTCTCGCGGCCGGGCCGACCCTGGTGGGCCAGCAGGGTGATCGCGTGGTCGTCCGCGAGCAACTCCCGGATCGTCTCGGCGTGGCGGGCGAACCGTCGGTCGTCCTGGACGACCCCGTCCTCGACGGCCGCGTTGACGTCGATGCGGACCAGCAGTCGTCGTTCGGGCTCGAGGTCGTCGATCGTTCGGAACGTAGTCATGGCTGTGGGGTGGTCTTCGGGCTGTCAGTGGGAGACGGTCCGTTCGGCGTCGATGCTCTCTGACTCGCTCGCGACGTATCTCGCGAGTTTGATCATCTGGTTCGAGAAGCCGTACTCGTTGTCGTACCAGGCGAGCACTTTCACCGTGTCGTTGGCTGCGACCATCATGGACTCGAGATCGACGTACGAGGCGAACGGCAGCCCGACGATGTCCCGGGAGACGATCTCGTCGTCGGTGTAGCCGAGGACGCCGGCCAGCCTGTCGTCGGCTGCGGTCCGGATCGCGTTGGTCACTTCGTCTCGCTCGATGGTCTCCTCGATGTTGACAGTGATGTCGGTGACCGACCCGTTCGGCACCGGTACCCGCATCGCCATCCCCTCGAGTTTGCCCTCGAACTCGGGGAGCACGTCGCTGGTCGAACCGGCCGCGCCGGTCGTCGTCGGAACGATGTTCTCGGCGGCAGCGCGGCCACGCCGTCGTTTCTCGAGGGGGCCGTCCACGAGCGCCTGACTGCCGGTGTAGGCGTGGACGGTCGTCAAGAATCCAGAGACCACCTCGAACTCCTCGTCGAGAGCCTGCAGGACCGGCGCAACCGAGTTCGTCGTACAGGAGGCGTTCGAGAGGACGTCGTCACCCTCGTACTCCTCGTGGTTGACGCCGTAGACGAACATCGGGACCGCCGGTTCGCCCGTCGGCGGCGCCGAGATGATCACCTTGTCCGCACCCGCCTCGAGGTGCTTGGCAGCCTCGTCGTGGGTCCGGAACAGGCCCGTCGCCTCGAAGGCGATGTCGACGTCGAGCCCGTCCCACGGGAGGGCAGACGGCTCGCGCCCCGAGAGTAACTGAAACTCCTGGTCGTTCACGAAAAGGGTGT
Source organism: Natrarchaeobaculum sulfurireducens (assembly GCF_003430825.1). Classification (NCBI taxonomy): domain Archaea; kingdom Methanobacteriati; phylum Methanobacteriota; class Halobacteria; order Halobacteriales; family Natrialbaceae; genus Natrarchaeobaculum; species Natrarchaeobaculum sulfurireducens. The sequence goes on from NZ_CP024047.1 coordinate 2,554,044, forward strand.
CCCCGCGACGAGAGACCCCTTCGAGGTGACCGTGAACCGAATCGTACGTGAGCAAGTATGCCATGTCGTCGTCGTCCATCACGTCGTTGATCGCTACGATATCGACGTCGTCGTGAGTTAGCGACGCCCGGAGGAGACACCGTCCGACCCGTCCAAATCCGTTGAGCCCGATTCGAAGCGGTTCGTCCGCTCCTGTATGTGTGCCGGTTGGATCGTCACTCATGATCCGGACTCCACCTCCGGCGTGTATATTTGTTGGGCCAAAGCGTTAGCAAGCGCTAGTTACAGGCCTTCTAATACGCGAACTCGACATGAATACCCCAACAGATACCACCGTCGTCGTGGAAAGCGGTACGGACGATGCACGCCCCCTCGCTCCCGGACCGTTCGATCGAGGCGTACGCCGCCGTGACCGAGCGCGACCTGCTCGAGCAGCTTCGCGAACTCGCCGAAACGCTATCCGAAGCTCGAATCCTGCACATCAACTCGACCGCGACGGGTGGCGGCGTCGCGGAGTTGCTCCGCTCGATCGTGCCGGTCTGTACCGACCTCGGTATCGAGACCGACTGGCTCGTCATGGACGCCGACGACGACTTCTTCGAGGTCACGAAGGCGGTTCACAACGGCCTCCAGGGAAGCGGCGAGCCGGTAACTGACGAGATGAAAGTCATTTATCGCGAGGTGACCGCGACCAACGCGGCCGAGATCCAAGCCGAGTACGACCTCGTGCTGGCCCACGATCCCCAGACGCTTGGCATGCTCGAGCGACTCGACGAACAGCTGCCAAACGCACCGATAATCTGGCGGTGTCACGTCGATCTCACCGAGCCGGTCGAAGACTATCTCGCGTTCGTCTCGGCGTACACCGACCCGATCGATCACGCGATCTTCAGCCGTTCGGCGTACGCGGTGGTCGACGTCCCGGCAACGAGCATCGTCTCCCCGTCGATCGATCCGATAACGGAGAAGAACCGACCGCTCGAGGACGCCGAGCTGGCGGCCGAACGCGACCGGCTGGATCCGCTCTCGTTCGACGCGCCAGTGGTGACGCAGGTGTCCCGTTTCGATCCGTGGAAAGACCAGTTCGGTACCCTCGAAGCGTACCGAACCGCCAAGAAAGCGGTCCCGGAGCTACAGTTGGCGCTGGCTGGCGGGATGGCTGGCGACGACCCGGAGGGACTGGAGCTGTACGAGCAGGTCGCCGCAGAGGCGGTCGACGACCCGGATGTCCATACCCTGACGGACCTCCCGGACGGAGCCATAAACGCCCTTCAGCGGCTGTCGGACGTCGTCGTCCAGAAGTCACTTCGCGAGGGGTTCGGTCTCGTCGTCGCGGAGGCGCTGTGGAAGCGCACGCCGGTCGTCGGTTCGACGGTCGGCGGGATCCCCCTCCAGGTCGAAGACGGCCGAAACGGCTACCTCGTCGAGCCTGACGACGCCATCGGTGCTGGCAATCGAATCGTCGACCTCCTCGAGAACGACGAACGCCGCCGGTCGTTCGGCGATAACGCCCGCGAGCGCGTCCGGGAACAGTTCCTGCTGCCAAGACAGTTGGTGGACCTGCTCGAGATCTTCGTCGACTCCCTGGGACTCGATTCCTGAACCGATCAGGAATCGGTACGGGAAGTCACGACGAAACCGCACCACCGATCCGACGAGCCCCACACAGTTATTCCTCGAGCCGGTGAAGCACCCGAAGACTCGCCTATGAGCCGGTTCATCGAATCGATACTGATACCGACCGACGGTAGCGATGGCGCACTCGCCGGAGCCGGACGCGGGATTGCGCTCGCATCGCGAATCGACGCGGATGTCCATGTACTGTCGATCGTCGAATCCCGACTCCGGGCGGGGGATCTCGACGAACTGGATCTCCAGTCGCTCGAGGAGCGCGCCGAGAAGGCGGTCGAAGAGATCGCCCGGCTGGCCGCGGACCACGACGAGGAAATAGCGGTTACGACGACGATCAGGAAGGGCACTCCGTTCCAGTCGATCAGGGAGTACGCCACGCGACGCGAGATCGACGTCATCGTTATGGGAACGAAGGGTCGAACGGGGCTCGACAGGGTACTCCTCGGCAGTGTGACGGAAAACGTTCTCCGGACGGCACGGACTCCCGTACTCGCGGTTCCGCCGAACGCCGACGAGCCTGCCATCGACAGGGTTCGGTTCGACCGGTTCCTCCTTCCTACGGACGGCAGCGACGGCGCGACGATCGCGGCCGAGTGGGGGATCGAACTCGCGGACCGACTCGAGTCGTCGATACACGCACTCTACTCGGTCGACATGGGCCCGTTCGCGGATGTGCCGGAAGCGGACGACCTCCTCGAGGCCCTCGAGTACAGAGCAGAGGCGGTCATCGACGCGGTCCGAGCGCGCGGCGAGGATGCCGGGGTGGGCGTCTCGGGGTCGATTGTGACAGGGTCGCCGATAACCGAGATACCCACGTATGCGACCGAAAACGACGTCGACGGCATCGTCATGGGAACCCACGGTCGGACGGGAATTGGACAGTGGTTCCTCGGGAGCGTGACCGAAAACGTGGTTCGTCAGGCCGAGGTGCCGGTGTTTTGCGTACCGGTGAGCGCAAAACACCCGTGACACCACTCGCAGACACCGTCAGTCACGCTTACTGGTCGTTGGCCACGGCGAGTTCCAGAACGAAACTCGAGGAGGAGACGATGTCGCCGATGCCGACCGTCCCCGCCGGTTCGTCGACGACGCGATTGGGGCAGGCGGCGACGGTGGGCGTGGTGAGGACGCCGCCGTCGGCCGTCTCGCCGAGGTGATCGGCGAGCAGGCCGATCGCTTCACGTCCCATCGCCGAGGGCTCGTACTCGAGGCCGGTTTCGAGGTCCGCGGATTCCGAGATGTGTCCCAGCGCCGCCTTGGTAGCGGCGTTGACGGCCGAAAACTCGAGGCCCCGTCGGAGCGCCTTCGGCGAGTGGTACGACTCCATCACAGCGAGGTGGTACTCCATCGCGTGGAGCTGGATACAGTCGACGCCGAGTTCCTCGCGAACCGCCTCAAGCATCCGGTAGTGGTCGAGAATCTCGTCGGGTTCGAACGGCGTTGCCTCCGACGGCGGTTCTGCGACGACCTCCAGGCCCGCGTCGTCGTGCAGTATCGTCAGCTCGTGCGTGTCCGCGCCGACGACGGTCGCCTCCGGCAGGATCCACTCGTACATGCTCGCTCTGAGGTCGTCGTCGTGGGTGACGGCGTACTCGACGTGGACGTCGACGTCGCTCCCCGACCGAAGCCGACGGATGACCTCGCGGGCGTGACGGTGGGTCTCCTCGTAGCCGTCCTCGACGTGGGCAGGGGTGAGGTTGTGATAGCCTGCGAGGAGTGCTCCGTCGACGGCCTCGCCCACCTGGTCGATCGCCTCGTCGAGTTCCCCCGCAGAGAGGTCGAACTCCGGCGGCCTCGAGGCAGCGATGAACCGGGTGTCTTCGGGTGCGGTCACGCCGAAAAACTCGTCTCCCGTCCGGAACTCGAACACCCAGTTGATCTTCGTCCGATCCGTGTTGACCGCTTCGGGGAGGGGTACGTACCGTACCTGCCCGTCATCGACGGTCGGATAGCGAATCTCGTCAGGGTGGTCGAACATCGATAGCTGTCGGTCCGAGACCAGGTACGTGTACGTGATCGGGGCTGTTCCCAGCGCGGTGAGCAGGTTCGTCATGATCCCCGTCTGGCCGCCCATCTGCTGGCTGTCGGGCTCGAGATCCGCCTCGAGCGTGGCGGCGAACGCGTCGGTCATCGCGATCTCGTCCCCTCGGCCAGCCGCCATCGTATGCGTGATCGCCGCGGCGAGTTCCCGTTTCGAGTGCAGCGGACTCGATGGCAGTTCGGAACCGGGATCGGACGGCCGCTCGAGAAACGATTCCAGCTCCTCGCCGACGCGGACGACCGCGTCGACGTTCGCGTTGTAGGCGACGAACACCGGCAGACCCTCGAGCGCGGCGATATCCGCCTCCAGTTGAGAGTGTGCGTCAGACATGGCACGGCTCCCTCCCAGTCCCAGCGGGATAATCCTGCGGTGGTCGGCGTCCGCCACCCGTGCGGACTTCCCCGTCGCTCGCGTGGTCAGAACGACGGATCGCTGACACGAAAAGTTATACGCCGATGGCTGGACGGTGGCCATACGACGGCCGACAGCCAGTCGTTACTCGAGGACGGTCTCGAGTCTGTCGATCAGTTCGGTGTTACCGACGTGGACCGGCACGCGCTGGTGGACGTCGGTCGGTTCGACCTCGAGGATCGACTGGCTCCCGTCGGAGGAGCGGCCGCCGGCTGCCTCGATGAGGTACGCGATCGGGTTCCCCTCGAACTGCAGGCGGAGTTTGCCACGAGGTGCCCCCTCGAGAGCGGGATACGCGAAGATCCCGCCGTAGGTCAGCACCTGGTTGACGTCGCCGATCATCGCGCCGCCATAGCGGAGCTTGTGACCCGGATCGGACTCGACCTCGCGGGCGTACGCATCGAACTCCTCGGGCCAGTCGGGGACGCGGCCGCCGAAGCCGTAGACGAGCGGATCGGCTGGGATGGTGACGTTCTCCTCGACGACGGTTCGTTCGCCGCCGGTGAGTTCGTACCTCGTAACCGAGCCGTCGCGGGCGTACGCCATCGTCGTGATCGGCCCGTAGAGGATCCAGCCCGAAGCGACCAGCGCGGTCCCTGGCGCAGGGAGCGGTTCGTCGTAGATGCCGAACACCGTCCCCATCGTATTGTTCGACTTGAGGTTCGAGGAGCCATCGAGGGGATCGACGGCGACGCAGTAGCCCTCACCCTCACAGTCGACGATCTCGGAGCGCTCTTCGCTTGCATACTGGGCGACGCCGTCGATCGACGTCAGCCGGTCTTCGAGCAACTCGTCGGCCCAGACGTCCGCCTCGGCCTGCGTCTCCCCACTGGGGTTTTCCTCGTCGACGTCGCCTCGACGACCGACCAGTCCTTGCCGGATCTCCGACGCCGAGCGGGCGATCGTCGCGACCACGTCGTCGACGGGATCGGGACCTGACATTCCTACTCGGTCGCCTCGAGTGCGGCGTCGGCCGTCTCCTCTTCGTAGATGACGAGCTCGAGGGCGTCTAGGATTCGGGTGGGGTCCTCACGCTGCCAGATGTTGCGGCCGACGGCCAGCCCTTTCGCGCCGGCGTCGACGGCGGCTTCGACCGTCGAGAGGAACTCGTGGTCGGAGGTCTTCGAGCCGCCGCTCATGACGACGTTCATGTCACCAGCACACTGGACGGCGTGGGCCATCGCGTCCTTGCTGCCGGGGTATTTGACCTTCGCGATGTCGGCACCCAGCTCGAGGCCGAGACGGGTTGCATACGAGATGACGTCCGGCTTGGTGTCGTTTTTGAGTCCCTGACCGCGCGGGTACGACCACATGACGACTGGCAGGTCGTGCTTGCGGGCGTCTTCCTGGACGTCGCGGAACTCTTCTGCCATCTCGACTTCGTGGTTCGACCCACCGTAGAGGGTGAAACCGACGGCGTCGGCGCCGATCTCGGCGGCGTAGTCGACCGAGCAGTTGACCGCCGAGTCGTACTCGCCCATCCAGAGGTTCGAGGTGCCGTTTACCTTCAACAGGAGGTTGACGTCGTCCTCGTAGCTCGGGTAGTAACCCTCTGCGATCCCCTTCTGGACGGCCATACAGGTAACGGCGTCGTGCGTCGCCGTCTCGAAGACCGTCGATGGATCGAGTTTCTCCGGTACCTCTTTGAAGTCGACTGGACCGTGTTCGAGGCCGTGGTCCATCGCCAAAATCAGTGACTTGCCGTCGCGAACGATCGGAGAGTCGTCGATCGGAATCATCTGATAGACGGTCCGACAGGCCGCTATAAATCTCTGATGGTCCGCTTTCACCGAATTTCTTACTCGAGTAGTACGTAATCGTCGAGCGACGGTTTCGTCGCCGAGGGCCGGCTCACTCGAGCAGTTCGCGAGCGTTGTATCGCCACGTTCGGACGTGTAACACGTCCAGCTCGAGCAGTCTGGCGACCTCGTTCGCATCGACCGTCGCCAACCGCTCGGCTGAGATGATGCCAGCGTCGGCGAGAACGTCGGCATCGTCGGGACCGACGCCAGCAACGGCCGTGACGGGCGTCGGGCGAGGACAGGGGCGACCAGTCCGGTCGTCGCCTGCAGGCTCGGTTCGGCCAGCGCCAGCGTGCTCGAACGCCTGCCAGCGTTCGTCCTCGCTCGCAGCGATCCACGCCCGTTCGGCCTCGCCGAGTCCGCGGACTTCGGTGGATCGTCGATCCAGGTCGCCGTCGGTCTCGAACGACCAGGGAAGCGACAGCCGCCGACGAAGCGCGTCGGCGACCGACTCCTCGACACCCGCATCCAGTAGCATCCGGTAGGAGTACTCCTTGCTCGAGACGTCGTCCGGATCGAGGCCGGCCTCCTCGAGCGTCTCCTGCTCGTCCTGCCTGATCCGTGAAGCGACGCGTTCCGGGGTCGAACCCATACCGAACACCAGCCTGGTTAGCGATCCCTCGTCACCGTCCCGTTCGCTCCTCGACCGACGGTGTGAATCGGCGTCGCTTCCGACGTCGGCAGTGACCTCGTAGCCGGCGCTCTCACCGGTTTCAGGGTCGGCAGATGCGAATTTCTCACTCACGCGATTCACCAGGGTACGTGATACTCACACTGTCCGTTCTTCAAAGTTGCCCCGGAGTCCGTCGTCGACGAACCGGCCGACCTCGAGTCGGACCGATCGCGGACCCATCCAATCGCCCGGTGTTACTCGTCGACACGTCGGAACGGGACGTCAGTGCCGGCGTCGGTATCGACGGAGCGCTCGTAGACGGTCGTCGCCGCGGTCAGATCCATGACCGCGCTGCCGACGCTTTTGACCACGGTGAGCCCGTCGGCTGGCTCGTCGGGTCGATCACCGTCGAACGCCTCCGCAAGCGCCACGAGATCGGCCTCACGGACCGACGTCCCCTGGAGGTCCCCGGTTTCGATCGCCTCGCCCGGCACGTCCGCGAACACTCGATCGGCCCGCTCGAAGAGTTCGGGCTCGAGTTCCTGCATTGTGGCTTCGTAAGCGCCAACCGCGACCACGAGTTCGGCGTCCGTCGCGTCGGCCGGGAACACCGGTTCCGTACTCGTCGTCGCAGTTACGACGACTGTCGCGTCCGAAACGGCGTCCGCGGCCGTCTCCGCGGTTTCAGCCGGGATTCCGTCCGCCCGAAGATCGTCGGCGCAGTCGTGTTTCGAGTCGCTTCGCGAGTAGACTGTCACCGACTCGAGGTCCGACGTCGTGGCGATCGCCCGCGTCTGCCAGCGGGCCTGTGCGCCAGCCCCGATGACCGCGAGACGAACTGGCTCTGCGGCGAGCGCTCGGGCCGCGAGGCCACCCACACAGCCAGTTCGTACGTTCGTCACCCGCGTCCCGGGCATGTAGGCGACCGGCGTTCCGGTTCGAGCGTCGGTAAGCGCGATCTGTGCCTGGATCGTCGGGAGACCGCGGGCCGCGTTTCCTTCGTGAACGCTCGCGAGTTTCGTTGCGTAGTACGGTTCGCCGTGGACGTACGCCGGCATGGTCAGTCCCGTCCCGTGGGGAGTGTCGTCGTCGAGTCCCGCACCGACCGGAAAGTGCGGCCGATCGGGTCGTTCGACGGCGCCCGAGGCCTGTTCGACGAGCGCGGTTTCGACAGCGGGGAGCATCGTCTCTACGTCACACAACGACTCGACGTCGTCAGCGGTGAGAACCGTGACCATACAACCACAGATCTACGCGGCGGTAAAACTCTACCCTCATGACCGACTACCGAAGCAAGAAGAAACCGACTGTCAGTGCCGACACCAGCATCCGACGACTGGACGGTGAAAACGCGTTCGACCCCGTCGAACTCAGCGATGGAGTGGCTTTTCAGCCATCTCTTTGCGGAGCTCTTCAAGATGCGACCGTGGGACTCCCTCCTCGAACGTCTGAATCAAGGCGTACACTTCCGCTCGAGGCACCTTCACGCCACCCTCGCGGACGACGTCTTCGGGCCGCTCGCGCAGTTCGCGCATCGTGCCGACGGCGAGCAGGTAGGGAATCGCCCAGGCCGACAGGCGGTTGCCGTGTGTCTCCGGGACGGCCTCGAGATAGCGCTGGGCGTCGTCGAGATAGCCCTCGGCACGGCCGGTGACGCGCTGAATGACGTTCGTAACGGCCCCGTAGTTCTCCTCGTGGGTGACGCCGTCGAGCGGAACGTCCTCCTCTGCGAGCCACTCTGCGGGGAGGTAGACGTTGTTCTCCTCGTGGTAGTCGGCTTCGACGTCTTTGGCGATGTTGACCAGTTGTAACAGCAAGGCGAACGAGCGGGCGTTGGCGCGCAACTCTGCCGCACGCTCAGTAGACGTTCCGCGGGCGACGAGTCCGGTGATCAGCGTACCGACGGTCCCCGCGGCGTACCAGCAGTACTCCTCGAGTTCATCGAGCGTCTGGAGGCGCAGTCCGCCCTCCTCGGCGTAGCGATCGGTGAACATCGCCATCCCGCCGACGAGTTCGCGAACGGGTTCCCGCATGATCTCACGGGGCTCCTCCTCAAGCGATTCGAACGTTCGGAGGACGCGTGGCGTCTCAGCGACGACCTCCCAGTCGTTCGATCGCTCCTCGGGGATCCAGGGCTCGACGTCGTCCATGAACGACGATACCGGAACGTCGTCCGCTGGATCGAGGAGTCGATCGTACTCGTTCAGGAGTTCGGTCTGGGCCGCCGGTGGAATGTGTCCCGCGTCTTCGATCGTGTCGGCGACCCGACAGAGGAGGTACCCGAGGCAGATGTGACTCGCCATCGGCTCCTCGAGTCGGTCGATAGTGATCGAGAAAGTCCGCGAAACGCCGTGAACCGCGTCGTAACACCATTCCAGGTCGGCGTCGGTTGTGATTTCGTGCTGGCCGGGGGTCATCTACTCGCGTGTAGTTTGGGCGCATCCCGGAAAAACAACCCGGTCCCGGCGGGATATTCCAACCGGTGACACGAACCCAGCGAGAAGCGACCGGCCAGTGCTGTCGCACGTCGACTCGAGTCGGTCCGCTTCGTCTCCGTCCAGGACGCTGTCAGCGCGCCATTCGATCCACTCGTGGGACGCCGAGGCGTCGCTGTCGAGCGTGACGGTCCAAAAAATGCAGCAATACTTCGTGTCGCGGGAAGCGACAGTAGAATATCGTAGTTAGAGTCGAACGACGTTCTTCGCGCGGGGACCCTTGGGGGCCTGCTCGATGTCGAATTCGATTTCGGTGCCTTCAGTCAGGTCCTCGCCGCCGACGTCTTCCATGTGGAAGAATACGTCCTCGTCCGCGTCGTCAGTGTCGATGAAACCGTAGCCGCCAGTGTCGTTGAAGAAATCAACCTTACCGTTTGCCATTGCATCTATACCGAGTGCCACGACACGGATAAGTGTTGGCATTCGTTCGCCGAAGAACGAAATACGAAAACAGAATTGTCGCAAGTAAGTCTTCGAGCGTTCGTTTGTCCATAAGACGGCGGTCCTGGTCGAGTGTCGTTCCGTCTTTGGGAGAACTGGCGAGAACAGTCGGCAGATCCACAGTTTGGTGTGCGAGCCACGGAACTGACCGACAGCGGTCCACTTCAGCCGTCGGCTCGCCCCTCGAGACAGGACCGTACCCAGGCGTAGTGGTCGTCGACACGCTGGCGTCCCGCGTCGGTCAGCGCGTACGCGTCGTGGATCCCCGCGGTGCGCTTCTCGACGAACCCTGCGTCGACCAGCGCCGACAGCGAGCCGTAGAACGACTTCGGCTCGATGCGCTCGTCGTAGTGAGACTCGAGTTGGGACTTGAGTTGCTGTCCGCGCAGTTCGTCGCCGTCTGCGGCCGCAAGGAGGTAACAGACGTCTCGTCGACGGCCGCTCTGGAGCCACTTTCCCATACGTCCTCTCGAGACGACAGCCGCTCGAACGTTGCGATTCGGGACTCGAGCGGTGGCCCGAGACACACCCGATCATCGGTGCTGTGCTGAGGTGGATTGCTGTGCCGATTTCCCGGCCCCACCGCAGGCCGGCTCACGGTCGGCTTCGAACCCACGGACAGCAGTCCGGCTCACTCGAGTCCACGAGCCACGGCCGTCACCAGCGCCCAGCCGACGCCACCCACAGCGGACGCGCCGACCACGAACGGCGTTCCGACCTCGAGTGCGGCACCGCCGCTGGCGAGGCGCTCGTGGCTAAAAACGAACCATCGGCTACCGGGGTCGCCGACGATCACAGTTCCAGAGCCGGCTGCAAGCGAGAGGAAGACGGCCGCGAGCGCCGTCGCCACGATAACCGCCACCGTCCCGACGGCACCCGCACAGCCCTTCGCGAGGAGTGCCGACCCAGACCGACGAGTCACCGCTTCGTCACTCCGTGCGTAGACGGCGAATCCGGCCTCGCTCCCCGCCGGGAGCCCGGCGACACGGGCGTCGGCGGAATACTGCAACAGGACGCCAGCCATCCAGAGGTCGCCGATCGAGCCCGCGGCGTTGACCGCGAGCACGAACACGAGCACCGAGGAGGGGACGACGAGTGCCGCGGCGAGACCGGCGGCCGTGATCACGACGAACGGCGCGAGCAAGACGACGAGCAACTCCGTACGGGTAAAACTCGAGCCCGTTTCTGCGTAGGCGGTAGGGAAGAAGAACCGAGAGACGCCCACGCCGTAGCTGGGCCTGCCGCCGTACCGAGCCATGAAAACACCGTGGAGCAACTCGTGGACCGAGACGACGACGGGAACGAGAACGAATGCGGCGACGAACCGAACCGTCAGTCCAGTCGCCGACAGCGCGGGGATCACAATGGGCTCGAGCGAACGGCCGCCGAGCGCCGCGACGAGGGCACCAAACCCGTAGGCGAACGCGAAAAAACCGGCAACGGAGACGAAAAGCCACGTGACGGTCACGGCCGGCGTGAGTCGAAACTCCGCGACCGGATGGTGCGAGACGTTCGAGTCCGTCCGGCTCACGACCATCACTCCCCCGGGCGGTGAAAAAGCGATGTCGGTCTCCGTCGCCACAGTTCGAGGCAATGCAGAACCGAACCGATAGTTTCCCGGTGGTCCGCCCCATAGAGCAGGTATGGACGAGACCGACGCCGACGAGGACGTTGGCGAACGATCAGCTACGGCAAACGGCATCGAGGCGACCTATCGTGAGACCGAGCGCGAACGGCTGCTCGAGTTTACGGCCCAGCCGGACTCGAGTGCACGTGGAACCGCCGCGATCGCACAGAACCGCGAGGGCTATGCCATGTTGAAGGTGCGACCGACGGCCGACGCCGACGAACTCGAGCGCTACTACGGCTTCGACATGGCACTCGATCACGTCGCGGAGCTACTCGGTGTCTCGACACACGATCTGCCCATCCCCGGAGACGCCGAAGATATGGGGATGTGAGAGTATCCAGACGGCTTGACGCTCAGGCTTAATGGTATTATTATTGAAAATTAAATAATGTTTATGCTTGGTTGGTGCTCACTACTACCAATGAAAGGTGAGATTTCCGACTCAGACGGTCACGGGCCCCTCGATAGTGACGAACTGTTCTACGCCCTTTCCAACGCGGGTCGACGAACTGTGCTGTTCCATCTCCGCCAGCACCGGGTCGCGACGCTCGACGAGCTGGTCGACGTGCTCACAGCGGCCAGTACGAAAGAGGGCAGTGCGGACGACAACACGCACGTGCACAGTTCGTTGCTCCACAGTCATCTTCCATTACTCGAAGACCGCGGGCTGCTCACGTACGACCCGGACGAGCAGATCGTCGAATCGACCAGCCTCCACGGCACCGTCGGTGCGTGGCTCGACCTCGCCGTCCGCCAGCAACTCCAGTACGAGCGGACGGTCGACGCGGACGCTCGGACCGACGACGAGGGAATCGCGGTGTTGCTCGTCGACGACGAGCCAGGGCTTCCCGAAACCATCGGGGGCTACATCGAACGCGAGAACGACGATATCGAAGTGACGACGGCGGCGAGTACGCTCGAGGCAGTCTCGACGCTCGAGGAGGCGTCGTTCGACTGCGTCGTCAGCGACTATCAGATGCCAGCCATCAGCGGGCTCGATTTTCTGAAGGCTGTCCGCGAACAGGATGTTGACCTCCCGTTTATCGTCTTTACCGCTAAAGGCAGTGAGCGGGTTGCGAGCGAGGCTATCGCAACCGGTGTCACCGATTACGTCCAAAAAGACCCAGATCCCGAGCAGTTCGATGTCCTGGTCGAACGGATCCGCAAAGCCGTTACCAGCGGCTAAACCGTTATTCACCTGACCCGAGTGCACTCCCGACGTCACTCGGGGATTTCCACACCGGCGAACACGTTCCGCTGTCTCGTCCCACCCGTGGTTTCACTTGATCGATGACTGACACCCGAACGACGTGCGAAACGGCGTACGAGCGATTGGCAGACCGGATCTCGGACCCGTACTGTGCAGTCGACTCCGAGTGGCGAATCACGTACTGGAACGAACGAATGGCGGCAGTGACCGACACTCGAGCGGCGGACGTCGTCGGCGACGTGCTCTGGGACGTCGTCCCGGCCCTTCGTGGCTCACGGTTCGAGTCCCATTGCCGAGTGGTCATGCGCACGCACGAACCACGCACTGTCGACGTTCGACTCGACGACGTATCCGACGACTGGCTCGAGGCGACCCTCTATGCCGACGAGGACGGCCTGTCGATCATCACCCGTGACGTCACCGAACGAACGGACCGAGAGGCAGAGGTCGAACTCGCGGAAACCGTCTTCGAGAACACACAGGATGCGCTGTTTCTCATCGACGTCGACGAAGTCAGAGACGAGTTCCGGCTCGAGCGAGTGAACCCGGTTTACGAAGCCCACACCGGGCTGTCCAACGACGAACTAAGCGGACGACGACTCCGGGACGTCTTCGGTGACGACCGGGGCGGCACTATCCTCGAGAACTACCGCGAGTGTGTCGCCCGACGTGAGCCACTCGAGTACGAAGAGACCGCTTCCGTTCCCGACGAGCAGTCCACCTGGGAGACGCGAATTGCGCCAGTCGTCATCGACGGCGACGTCGAAAAGATAGTCGGGGCGACACGTAACATTACCGAACTCAAAGAACGCGAACGACGGTACGACGCCATCTTCAACCAGACCTATCAGTTTACGGGCCTGCTCGACCTCGACGGGACGCTTCTGGAGGCGAACGACTCCGCGCTCGAGTTCGGCGGGTTCGACCGCAGTGATGTCGTGGGCACTCCACTCTGGGAATCGGACTGGTGGCGACACTCCGAGGACGGCCAGGAGGATCTGAAAGCCGCGATCGAATCGGCAGGCAACGGCGAGTTCGTCCGGTACGATGCGGAGGTCCAGGGTGCCGATGGAACCGTAATTATCGACTTCTCACTTCGCCCGATTACGGACGAACGAGGCGAGGTCGACTTACTCGTAGCCGAAGGCCGAGATATTACGGCACACATCCGACGGGCTCAGGAACTCGAGCAAAAGCGAGAGTTTCTCGGGCAGATCCAGTCGGTCGCAGCGATCGGCGGCTGGGCGGTCGACTTCCGGACGGAAGCGATGCAGTGGACGGACGAGGTCTATCGCATCCACGAGCTGCCCCCGGAGTACGAGCCGGCGATCGAAGACGGGATCGAGTTCTACCACCCTCGAGACAGAACAACAATTACGGACGCGTTCGAGCGGCTGCAGACGACGGGTGACCGCTACGATCTGGAGTTGCGGATCGTCACGTCTACCGACGAGGTTCGGTGGGTTCGAACGCTTGGTTCGCCGTGGTACGACGACGATGGGGACCTGATCGGTGCTCGTGGTGCGTTCCAGGACATCACCGACCGCAAGGAACACGAACGGACCCTCCAGCGGACCAACGACCGGCTCGAGGAGTTCACTGCCGTCGTGAGCCACGACCTTCGCAATCCGCTCACAGTTGCACAGGCTGCCCTCGAACTGGCTCGAGAGAGCGGGTCGTCGGAGGACTTCGACCGCATCGAGGCGGCACACCGGCGGATGAACGCGCTGATCACCGACCTGCTGGCGCTCGCACGCAACGGCCAACAGGTCGACGAGACACAGCCGGTCGCACTCGGCACGCTCGTCGAGTCGGTCCGTGAGACGATCCCGGCTGACGACGCCACGATCGACGTCGATCTCGACGGATACCGGCTCGAGGCGGACGAGGTACGGTTACGTCAGCTGATCGAAAATCTGCTGTCGAACGCACTCAACCACGGCGGCGACGACGTGACGGTTCGAGTCGGTCTGCTGACCGACGGGACGGGATTCTACGTCGCGGACGACGGACCGGGCATTCCCCCTGCGGTTCGGGACGCAATCTTCGACCAGGGGTTCTCGACGACGACCGATGGAACCGGCTTCGGCCTCGCGATCGTCAAGGGAATCGCCGAAGCCCACGGCTGGACCGTTGACGTGACAGAAAGCGTCGACGGTGGCGCGAGGTTCGAAGTGGAAACCGGACGGTATCGTCCTGAGTGATCAGTACTCACCACGCAAGACGGTGGTCGCGAGAACAGTTCCGTCGGCGAACAGTGCTAAAATGAACTGTGAAACACCAGAACAGTCAGTCCTGGATGACGGTTCGCGACTCGGCGTACTCCATCGCGTGTTCGTCGTAGGTCCACAGACTCACCAGCACGAGCGCCGCGATTGCAGGCGGCCAGACGAGAATCGGGAAGTACTCGGGGAAGAGATAAAGGTTCCCGATCGAGCCAACGAGACCGACGAGGATCGTCGCGAGGACGGCTTCTGCCGTCGTCTTCTTCCACAGGACGAGTGCTGCAAGCGGCAAGCCAAGCGAGACGCCGAGACCGACGAACGCGAACTCGATGATCTCGAAGATCGTCCCCGGTCGGACGTACGCGAGCGCGATCCCGATGACGGCGGCCCCGACGACGATTCCGCGGCCGAACAGGATCAGTTCGGTCTCGGTCGCTCTCGGATTGACGTGTTCTTCGTAGAAGCGCGTCACGTCGGCGGAGGTGACGATCATCATCGAGTCCGACGTCGAGAGAATCGCACCGATGATACCGGCGAGCAAGATTCCAGCCAGCCAGGCCGGGAACAGGTCGATGATGGCGTGCATCGCAACGTTTTCGTGGTGGATGTCGGTGCCTTCGTAGAGCACGCGACCGGCAACACCCATGAGCAGGGGAACCGTCAGCCTGAGCGCCTGGAACGCGACGGCGATGACGGATGCCGCACTAATGATCCGCTGTGAGCGGATTGCCTGGAACCGCATCAGGCCGTGGGGTTGGCCGATAGCGCCCGCGGCGAAGGTGACCCAGGCCAAAATCGCGATCACGAGAGCCATCCCCGCGTCGCCGCCACTCATCGAGAGCAGGTTTGGATCGTTCGCCGACGCCTCGGCGAGGAACGCAGACCAGCCACCGATCTCGGCGATCATCCCAACCGGGACGAGAATCGCGGCGATGATGACCAGCGATCCCATCAGGAGGTGAGCCGTCACGGATGCGTTGAAGCCGCCGAGCGTCGTGTAGAACGCGACAGCGATTCCACCGATCAGAATCGCGGTCGTGTAGGGAATTCCGAGCGCGATATCCATCGCTTCACCGATCGCAATGATCTGGGCGCCGATGTACGACATCATGAAGACGACGATCGTCACCGTCCCGACGAGTCGAATCGCCGGGCCGAGTCTGTGTTCACCGAACACGACGGAGAGATGATCGACCACGGTCTGACTGCCGAGCTGTTCGGACGTCCCGCGGAAGTTCGGCGCGACGTATCGGTACAGGAACAACACGAGGAAGATCATCGTGATCGAGAACCAGAGACCACTCAGCCCCACCGTGAAACCGACGCCAACCCAGGCGAAGAACGTCCATCCACTTGCGATCGCCGTCACTTCGGAAATCGCGATCGGAACCGTACCGACGTCTCGACCCGCGAGCATGTACTCCGACAGCCGCTTCGTCTCGGTTGTCAGGAAAAAGTACAGTCCGATTCCTGCAAGCGTCAGAATAAACAGTCCGAAGGTGATCTGGAACTGGAGTTCCGCCATCACTGACCACCTCTCCCGAAGACAGTAACATGTCCATCCCCTCTCATCATGTCGATTCGGTACAGCACGTACGTGAGAATTGGAGCCGCGATCATGAAGAGAATCGCGATCGTAGTCCCCACCGGAAGTGTCGATTCAACCATATTTTAACACACCGTATCACACCACAGTCGAGAATAGCCCTGTATAATATCCATCCCGGCCATGGTCGGTAATGCGGAATATTATGCATTATACATCTACCCACATCGTACGTTCTTCCAAAACGCGGTGAGCCATAATGTTGTTTTGGTAATGTAAAGGTGGAGGAGTGACACGAACGAAACGACGGCTTCAAAAACAGCTGAGAAAAGCGAGAATGCTAAATAGCCGGAGTCGAACGTTTCAGACAAGAATAGCCGTGGCAACCGAGTCGTTTCCCCGACCGATCGGCACGCGTCGACGATTTTCTGCACTACTCGCAGCGACAGGATTGGGCGTCTACCTCCTGTTGATAATCGGCGCAACCACTTCGTTGACCGACGCCGCCGCGGCGTGTACAACCTGGCCGACCTGTCATGCGCCGACAGATCCGCTCAACCAGACGCAACTCGCAATCGCCTGGGGCCACCGACTGGCTGCCGTGATCGTCGGCTTGCTCGTCGCTGCGACGGTCGTCGCCGCCGTCCTCGGAGACGTCTCGAGGCGCGTTCGTGGCGCGATCCTCGCCGGCGGCGTCCTCTACGTCGTCCAAGTCGGTGTCGGCGCTGCAACGGCGGTCTTCGGTCCCGCGGCGATCACTCCGGGACTGCATCTCGGACTCGGCGTCGCGGTCTTTACGGCCGTCGTCCTCGCACTGGCCTGGGACCTCGAGTCCTCAACCGGCCAGGCCGACGACGCGATCGACTCGCCCGAACCGCTCGAGGAGACGCCCGCTGCAGCCGACAGAACGCTTCCCTCGAGCGGCCTCGCTCGCGTCCGACTCACCGCCTACGCCTACTTCAAGATGATGAAGCCACGACTGATGTGGCTGCTCTGTCTCGTCGCCGCAGCCGGGATGGCACTCGCCGCAGGGCCGGCACTCGATGCCGCCACGATCGTCGCGACACTCGGCGGTGGCGTCCTCGCCATCGGTGCGTCGGGAACGTTCAATCACGTCCTCGAGCGCGACGTCGACCAGAAGATGTCCCGAACCGCGGATCGGCCGCTCGCGAACGATCTGATCCCGGTCAACCACGCTCTGGTGTTCGGCGGCCTGCTGACGGTTGCCTCCCTCGGTGTCTTCCTGACGATCAACGCGCTCGCGGCCGCACTGGGGCTCGCCGCGATCATGTTCTACAGCGTCGTCTACACGCTGTTGCTCAAACCGAACACCGTCCAGAACACCGTTCTCGGCGGTCTCGCGGGTGCGTTACCCGCACTCATTGGCTGGGCTGCCGTCACGAACGAGATCGGCCTCCCCGCACTCGCGCTCGCGGGGGTTATCTTCCTCTGGACTCCAGCGCACTTTTATAACCTCGCGCTGGCGTACAAAGACGACTACGCCCGTGGTGGCTTCCCGATGATGCCCGTCGTTCGCGGCGAGACCGAAACCAGAAAACACATCGTCTACTACATCGCCGCGACGCTCGTCTCGACGGTCGTCCTCGCCTGGCTTACCGACCTCGGAGCGCTGTACGCTGCGACGGTCGCAATCTTCGGCGGCCTCTTCCTCTGGGCCGCGATCGTCCTTCACTTCGAGCAGACCGAACGCGCCGCGTTTCGCTCGTTTCACGCCTCGAACGCCTTCCTCGGTGCCGTCCTCGTGGCCATCGTCGTCGACGCGCTGGTACTGTAAGCTTCGTTCGAATTCGGGTGGCCGATACGACTACGCTCTTCCGTCCAGTAGCGAGCGATAACAGATGGATCGTCGAACGTTTCTCGCGGCAACTGCAGGGACAACACTCGCGGTCGGCGTCGCCGGCTGTAGCGGATTCAGGGAGATATCGATTCCCGAGGAACTCGAGGGCACCGACGCCGATCGACAGCTCCCCGTCCCTACGCTTGGCGATGGCGACGTGACGATCGAGGTCTACGAGGATACGGGCTGTCAGGGCTGTCGTGAGTTCCAGGCCGACGTCTTTCCGGTACTCGAAGGTGAGTTACTCGACACCGGCGAGGCCACCTATCAACACCGCGACTTCGTCGTCGGGGCTGCCGACGAGTCGGCCGAGATGGCAAACGCCGCGCGAGCGGTACAACACGAGACTCACACCGACGGCGATCCGAACGGCGACTTCTTCGAGTACAAGGCGGCGGTCATGCGCGCCGACGACTGGAGCGACGACAGGCTCGGCAGGATGGCACAGTCGTTCGACATTTTACCAGAGCGGATCACGAGCGCCCTCGAGGACGAGACGTTCTACCCGACGCTCGTCGCCGACTGGGAGCGAGGCGAGGCGGCCGGCGTCGAGGGAACGCCGACGGTCGTCATCGAGGACGAACTGATCGAGGATCCGTTCGACATCGATGAGATCCGTGACCGTGTCTCGGAGTCGTCCGAAGTGGACCCGACGACCACTGACAATGCTATCGAGAGTTTTCGAGACGCCCGCTGACGCTTGAATCGGTCGCATCGTCGGTGTGATCGATTCGAGTGCCACACTGAGGACACGCCGTCGCCGACCGGGCCTCCTCGAGGAAGCCCGATGCGATGATCGAGGCGGGAAGTGCGAACAGCCCGATACCAAGGACAGCCGTGATTCCGCCGAGTAGCTGCCCGAGTGGCGTCACGGGGTACATATCACCGTATCCGACCGTGGTCAGCGTGGCGACGCCCCACCAGAGCGTCTGCGGAATCGACGTAAACGTCTCCGGCTGTGCCTGGTGTTCAACGAGGTACACGAGGCTGGACACGACGACGAGAACTGCGGCATCAACGACCGTCACGACCACGAGATCGGTTTTCTTCCGTTTCAGAACGCGGGTGAAAAACGAAAGTGATTGTGAGTATCGGAAGAGCTTGAACAATCGCAGCGCTCGGATGACTCGTAGGTCACCACCGACGCCGAAAAGCGCCAGATAGAACGGGAGGATCGCGAGCAAATCCACGATCAGTAACGGACGAGACGCGAACCGGACTCGACCGGAGATGGGACCGGAGTATGCAGGGTGCTCGACGGCACTCCAGACACGGCCGAGGTATTCGACGGTAAAGAGTGCGACACTGCAGATCTCGAGCCAGAGAAAGACCGGTCCGTACTGGCTGGCGACCGAATCGACCGTCTCCATCATCACGGCAGCGACGTTGACGAGAATAACGGCCATAATGAGCCAATCGACGACGACTCCAGCACGGCCACCACGATCGGGTGACAGAAGAGAGAACGTCGTCCGTCGCATTGAATCGAACATACAGGTAGCGACGAACGAGACCGGTGTAAAACGTACCCATCCGTCGATACAGGGGCTCGCTACGGTCGTGGAACGACGCTGTGAGTCGAGTGATGATCTGGCGACCGGAGAGGGGTCGCTCGGTGAGAACCCAACAGGGAAACGAACCGCCCGGTATGGATAGGTGTACGGTGTTGTCGGTGACCGCTCAACCGGAGACAGCGATCACCAGTACCGAATCACAATAGACCGGGCCGTATTCACACGCTCAAAACCGTACGCTTGACGGTCTGAGACCGCTGAATTTAGGTGCCGAAACAAGGCCAATACACCGTATGAACTGACACGGTCGGAGGCCTACTCACTGCTTCGAGCCGCGTCGATGCGATCGAACTGCTCGTCGGTGAGCTCGAGTTCGATCGCACCGACGTTCTCTGTGAGTTGTCCGGTCGTTCGTGCGCCGACGATGGGGACGCAGGTAAAGCGCGTCTGGTCCATCAGCCAACGCAGTGAGACCTGTGCAGGCGTGGCGTCGACCTCGTCGGCGACGGAGTCGATGGTCTCGAGAACGTCCCAGGCCCGATCGGTCGCATAGCGGTCCTCGAACAGGTCGTCGAGGCTCCCCCGCGAGCCATCGGGCGCTTCGACGCCGCCGTCGTCGGTGCGTTCGTACTTGCCGGTAAGGAACCCACCGGCCAGCGGCGAGTACGGACAGACTGCGAGATCCTGGTCAGCGCAGACGTCGAGATAGTCCCCGACGACGTCGTAGTGGGCGGCGTTGACCATCGGCTGAGTGACGTCGAAACGCTCGAGGTCCGCCACGTCTGCGGTCCAAAGTGCCTTCGTTAGCTTCCAGGCGGCCATCGTACTCGCTCCGAGGTGGTTGACTTTCCCTTCGCGGACGAGGTCCGTAAGCACCGAGAGCGTCTCCTCGATCGGCGTTTCGTCGTCCCAGCGATGGATGTAGTAGAGGTCGAGGTAGTCGGTGCCGAGGCGCTCGAGCGTGCCGTCGATCTGCCGACGGATGTGTTTGCGACCCAGCCCCGAATCGTTCGGTCGTGGGTCGCCCCAGCCGTCGAACGGGAAGTAGACTTTCGAGGCGATCACGAAATCCTCGCGGTCGTACTCGGCGAGCCACTCGCCGATCCACTCTTCGCTGGTGCCGTCGGGATTGCCGTAGACGTTCGCCGTGTCGATGAAATTGATTCCCTGGTCCCAGCAGGCGTCGAGCAACTCGTGGGCCTCCTCGCGGTCGGTCTCGTTCTCGAGGTCACCGGTGGCGCGCCCGAACCGCCAGGTGCCGAAACAGAGCTGTGAGACGGTCGTTCCTGTGTTGCCAAGCGTCGTATACTCCATAGTAGACAGCCGTTCACGCCAATCGCGCATAAACGTCCGCCCGACGGCAGGAACTCGGGGGTACCGAAACTCGAGGGATCGGGTGCCCGAATCGGGACGAGCAGCGTGCCGTCAGTTACGGGCGAATCGCAGACCGGACAGAAGCGTCGCCGCCAGCATGGACAGCACCGCGATGCCGACCCCGAAGCCGGGGGTGCCGTCGTCACCGTTGGTGGTGTTCTCGGCGTACATCGTCTCGTCTTTCATTCATCGTCGAACGGTTCCGGGTCCTCGAGCGCACCGATCGGAAGGGAGTGAGATGGCCACCACCACCGGCTCCGTCGAGATCGGCCGTTTTCAGATCACTACCAGTTTCGGGAACAGACGATAACACCTTTCGCGGTGGAGCCACAGCCTCGAGACGATGGCTACCGACTCCGATGATCGGGTCTACTACGTGATCAGTGACCTCCACATCGGCGGCGACGAACAACTCGAGGAAGTCGAGTTTCTCGACGAGCTACTGGCCTTTCTCGAGCGACTGGAGACGACCGACGAGGACGCCGAACTGATCATCAATGGCGACGCCTTCGGGCTCTGGGAGTTCACGCGAGCCGATGGTATCGAGAAGTTCGACGTGCTCGAGGAGACGTATCCGGAGCTGTTCGAGCAGTTCCGGGCGACGGGTGAAAACGTGCCCATCACGCTAGTGCCGGGCAATCACGACCACGAACTCGCGGCGTACGACGAGTACGTCGACCGGTTCGCAAAATACAACGTCGACCTCGTCCAGGAGCAGTCGATCACCCGGCCGGTCGGCGAGCAGGCGATCCACTTCGAGCACGGCAATCAGCAAGACCCCAACAACCGGATCGAAGAGTGGGGGGCTCGCTACGCGAGGCCGCTTGGATACTACTACAACACCCTCGTCACGAGCCGTGCGGGCCAGTTGTCAGACCGTGGACGGTACAACTGGATGAAAGACGTGCAGGCGGTGACGCCGACCGAACGAATGCCGGTCTGGCTCTTCTCGAAGTACTTCTACCGGGAGATGAACCCCCTGTTGCGGTACTCGCTGGTTCCGTTCCTGTTGTTGTTCAATATCAGCGTCATCCTGGTCGTCCTGTCGGGACTGCATCTGGCGGGGCTCTGGTCGCTGCCGGTTGAGTGGGCAGGATCGTTCTTCAGCCAGTTCGGACGGGCTGGGGCGGCGGCCTGGTTCTTGCTCACGGTGAACGTCTCCGTCGTCGGGCTGTTGATGCTCGTGGGAATTCCGCTGTATTTCATCCGTCGAGACGTCAGAAAGACGATCAACCGATTCGGCGTGTTCGAGACCGAACTTACGGTCGACCCGATCGCGTCCTACGAGGAGGCCGCCCGTGAGATCTTCGCATCGGAACCGGAGACGACGATCTTCTGTTTCGGCCACACGCACCGACCGACGATTCAGGAGGTCGACGGCGGATTGCTGGTCAATAGCGGCACCTGGCTGAAACGTCTCCACCGCCGAGACGGGATCATCGGCCTGTTGCCGCCGGTGTTTTATCCTTCGTACCAGCTGGCCGTCGTTCGTATCGCCGAGGAGCCGTCGGGCGTTGCCGTCGAGTTCGAGCAGATCACGAAGCCCAGTCCGGCGACGGAGGAGCTAACGCGCACCGAGCGATTTTTCACCGTCGGTCGGGATCCCGAACCCGAACTGCCCGACCGACACGTCGTCGAGGCCACCGAGACGGTCGCGACGCCGACACCGAGTGATTGACCGACCGACTCGAGCCGGACTCGAGCGGCTGGAAGCCGGCGTCGGGTCGACGAGACCGAATCGAACCCCTTACCCGCAACCGGTCGATACCACCCTGCATGAAAGCCGTAGTCGACGCGACGGACCTCGAGAAGACCTACGGCGAGACGGTTGCGCTGTCGGGGGCGTCGTTATCCGTCGAGCGTGGCGAGGTGTTCGCGCTCATCGGCCCGAACGGGGCTGGCAAGACGACGCTCGTGCGTGCGCTCACGGGGACGACCACACCCGACGCCGGGACGGTCAAGATCCTCGGTGAGTCGCCGACTGCTGTCGACCGGGCCACACTCGGCGTCCTCCCCCAGGACTTCTCGCCGCCGGATAGACTCACCGCCCGCGAACTCGTCGTCTACTATGCGGGGCTGTACGACGATCCTCGCGATCCGGACGACGTGCTCGCCGACGTCGGCGTTGTCGACGCCGAAGACACCTGGTACGAGAACCTCTCGGGTGGCCAGCAGCGTCGCGTCTGCGTCGGCTCGACGCTGGTCAATGACCCCGACGTGCTCTTTCTCGACGAACCGACGACGGGAATCGACCCCGCGGGTCGGCGAACGGTCTGGCGGCTCATCGAAGAGCTCGCCGCCGCCGGGACGACCGTCCTC
This sequence comes from Natrarchaeobaculum sulfurireducens, assembly GCF_003430825.1. NCBI lineage: Archaea > Methanobacteriati > Methanobacteriota > Halobacteria > Halobacteriales > Natrialbaceae > Natrarchaeobaculum > Natrarchaeobaculum sulfurireducens. The sequence goes on from NZ_CP024047.1 coordinate 2,577,155, forward strand.
CTGACCACACACGATATGGCCGAGGCCGAACGGCTGGCCGACCGCGTCGGCTTGCTCGCCGACGGCTCGATCGTCGCGGAAGGCACCCCGAAATCGCTCGTCGCCGAATACGGCGGCTCGAGCCGACTCACGATCGAAACCGACGCCGAGCCGGCTGCTTTCGCCCCCCTCGAGTACCCCACCGAACGAGTCGCCCGGAGCCACGTCGCTGGGGCCTCGAGCGGCCAGAGCGCGGTCGTGGTTCGCGACGTCCCGCCGGCCGAGATCGGAGGCGTCGTCGACTTCCTCGAGCAACACGACCTCGAGTACACCGGCCTCTCGTGGGCCGAACCAGATCTCGAGGACGTTTACCTCACGCTGGCGGACGAGACGGAACTCGAGCGAACGAATCGACTCGGTGAGCCAGCCGGTGGGGAGGCTGCACCTGCAGAAGACGCCGTGAGGCCGGGTGAGACGACGTGAGCCGACTCGGTCGCGTTCGGTCGGAGGCCACCGCCGGCTGGCGGTCGTTCGTTCGCCGTCGGACGGCAGTCTTCTTTACGTTCTTCTTCCCCGTGATCCTGATCGTCATCTTCGGTGCGCTCGTTCGGACCGACCCCACGGGCGAGGGGCTGTTTGCGGAGTCACCGGCGTACTACGTTCCCGGCTATCTCGCTACCGTCGTCCTCTTTACGCCACTGTCGCGGATGGGCAGCGAGGTCGCCCGCCACCGCGAGGGTAACCGGTTCGAGAAGCTCGCGACGACGCCACTGTCACGCGCTGAATGGCTCGTCTCCCAGACGATCGTCAACGCCGTCATCATCGCCCTCGCAGGACTGTTGATCCTCGTGATGGTCGTCGCGCTCACGGGCGCCCAGATCGTTTACTCGCCGTGGCTCGTGCCGTACGTCCTCGTCGGCGTGATCTGTTTCTGTGGCATCGGGACGATGCTCGGCAGTTACACCGACTCACGCGATGGTGCAATCGCTGCTAGCAACGCGATCGCGTTCCCGTTGCTCTTTCTCTCCGAGACGTTCGTCACCCTCGAGCAGCTCCCCGACTGGTTCGAGCCACTCGTGAACCTCTCGCCGCTGACGTACTTCGCTCGTGGCGTTCGGGCGGCCACCTACCCCGAAGCCGGCACGCCTGCCGTCGCGGGCGTCGATCCCGTCCTGGCGAACATCGTGATTCTCGCCGCGGTCGCGGTCGTCACGTTCGCACTCGGGGCTCGATCGATTCCTCGAACGGACTGATCCCGCTGGCCGAGTTCTCGGCCATCGACAGTTGCGTCTCGGCGCGATCAGGGGCCGTTTGCCGTCTCAGCTGCCGGAAGGGTGAACGAGAACGTCGCGCCCTCGCCGGGTTCTGTATCGACCCAGATCTCGCCACCGTGGCGTTCGACGATTCGCTGACACAGCGCCAGGCCGATTCCACTGCCAGGGTGTTCGTCGACGGCGTGTAACCGGTTGAACAGGCCGAAGATGCGGTCGGCGTCGTCAGGGTCGATGCCGATTCCCTCGTCCGCGACCGAGATGACCCACTGTTCTCCTGCCTGCTGAGACGAAATCTCGATTCGAGGCGGCTCGTCGCCAGCGTACTCGATGGCATTCGACAGCAGGTTCTGGAACACCTGGCGCACCTGGTTGCCGTCACCGTCGACGCGAGGCAGCGACTCCGCCGTGATCTCGGCGCCGGAGGCACCCATCTGAAGTTCGAGATCCCGGCGGACGTCCGCAAGGATGTCGTCGAGCTCGAGCGGCTCGAGTGGCTCACCCTGCGTTTCGACCCTGGAGAACTCGAGCAGGCCGTCGATCATCTCGCGCATCCGATCGGCACCGTCGACGGCGTACTCGATGAACTCGCTTGCATCCTCGTCCAGCTCGTCTCCATACCGACGCTCGACCAGGGTGAGATAGCTCGAGACCATCCGTAAGGGCTCCTGGAGGTCGTGTGAAGCGGCGTAGGCGAACTGTTCGAGGCGTTCGTTCGACGTCTCGAGTTTTCGCTGGTACTCGACGCGGTCGGAGACGTCCTGGATCATGAGCATTCCGGCGAACACCGACCCCCGGTCGTCGCGGACCGGAAGCGTGTAAACGTGGAGCTGTCGCCCGTCGTACTCGAACTCGAACGAGTCCGACTCACCGGTGAGTGCCGCGCGGAATCTCGGCTCGAGTTCGGCGACGACGTCGTCGGGATATCGCTCGAAGATCGAGGTATCGACGAGCTCGGCCGGAGAAACGCCGCGGTCGTCGAGCAGTTCGCCGCCGACGAGGGTGTACCGCAACTCGTCGTCGAAGAGGCCAACGGCGCCGTTCGGAAAGTGTTCGACGAGCGTCCGGTAGCGCCGCTCGCTTTCTTCGAGCTGTCTTTCTCGTTCTTTTCGTTCGGTGACGTCCCTGACGACACCGATCCGCCGGCGTTCGCCGGATTCGTCGTCGACGTGTCCGGCCAGCGTCGCTTCGACCGCGACCCGGTCGCCCTCGACGGTCTCGATCTCGGCGTCGAGTGTGGCCTCGCTCGGCTCGTCGACAAGCGCTCGAGCGCGGCCGATGGCCGCCTCGTCGGCCACCAGCGTCGCAGACGAGCCGAGCAGTTCCGCGCGTTCGTAGCCGGTCAACTCCGTGTAGGCGCGGTTGACCATCGTAAATCGGCCGTCGTCGTCGACGATGTAGATCCCGTCGTCGACCGTTTCGACGATCGTCCGGTACTTTTCGAGCGTCCGCTCGCGTTCTTTGCGCTCGGTCACGTCGGCGTCGATCCCGACGATTCGCTCGACGCGGCCCTCTTCGTCGGTGACGGCGACCGCACTGGCGTGGATCCACCGTGTCTCGCCGTCAGGACCGACGACGCGGAACTCCTCGTCGTACTCGCAGTCGGGGAGTTCGAGGTAGGCCTCGCGGACCCGGTCGCGGTCGTCCGGGTGGACTATCTCGAGCCACGAGAGGCCATCCTCGTATAGCGACTCGCGGTTCTTTCCGTAGACGGCTTCGTAGGCGGGGTTGACGTAGGCGTACGACGACGGGTCGGCGTCGGCTAGCCAGACGACCTCGTCCAGGTGTTCAGCGAGCGTCCGGAAGCGCTCTTCGCTCTCGCGAAGGGTCGCCTCCATCTCCCTGCGGTCGGTGACGTCCCGGAAATACACCGACAGTCCGCTCTCGGAGGGGTAGGCGGTTACCTCGAGCCAGCCGCCGACGACTGGCGAGTACTCCTCGAAGGTGACCGTCTCCTGGCTGTCCATCGCCCGGCGGTACTCCCGGTCGAACCGCGAGTCGACGGCACTTGGAAACACCTCCCAGACGTTCTCTCCGACCAGGGTGCCGTCATCGTCGCCTAGCAACTCCGCTGCGTGGTCGTTGATGTAGGTGAAGTTCCAGTCCGTATCGAGTCCGTGGATTGCGTCCGTCACTCGTTCGAGCGTCGTCTCGAGGTCGCTCTCGAGGCGCTTTCGCTCGGTGATGTCTTTGAGCGCGTACACCGCACCGTCGAAGGCGCCGTCTGTGTCGAACAGTGGCGCACAGTGGGCCGAGAGCCACACCCTCGTGCCATCGGGCTGTTCGATGCCAAGCACCTCGTCGTATACCGGCTCGCCGGTCTCCGAGACGGTCGTAAACGGCAAGTCAGCGCCCGCCAACGACTCGCCGTCCTCGTCGATGAGTTCCCAGCGGTCGTCGTCGTGGGTGTACGTCCTGAGTTCCTCGAGCGAGCGACCGAACAGGTCTTCGGCTTTCTCATTTGCGTAGACGTTCACCCCGTCGGCATCGATCAACGTGATGCCGACCGGACTGGTCTCGAGGATCCGGTCTTTCAGCGTGCGTTCGGCCTCGAGTTCTCTCCTGAGCCGGGTTCGCTCGGTGACGTCGCGGATAACGCCGATCCGTTTCGCCCCCTCGGCGTCAGTTGGGACGAGCGTAAAACGATTTTCGACCGTTCGGTATCTCCCAGCTCCCTCGAGGATCGTCTCTTCGAACACCGGACTCGTCGATCCCACCGTAGATTCACGCTGTTCGGCTTCGATCGACGCGAACTCCTCGCCGTAGACGAGAGACGCGTGACTGCCCAGAAGCTCCTCGCGAGAGAGTTGCGTTAGTTCGACGAACGCATCGTTCACCAGTTCGAACCGGCGATCCTCGTCGAGGACGTAGATGCCGTCGTGAACCGTCTCGACGGCCGTTTCGTAGCGCTCGAGTTCTCGTTTCCGGGCCACCCGCTCGGTAATGTCTTCGATCGCGAACACGACGGCGTCGATGGCTCCGGACTCGTCGAACAGCGGCGCGCCGTTGACCGAGATCCAGACGCGCTCGCCGTCGGGCCGCAAGACGCCGCTACGCTGGTCATACAGCGGCCCGCCGGTCTCGAGAATTCGTAGAAACGGCAGCGACTCGCGCTCGAGCGGGGTTCCGTCGAGGGTGATCTCGTCCCACTCGGGATTGTCGAAACTGAGTTCGTCGATCCGTTCTCGTGAGCGGGCGAAGAGTTCCTCGGCTCGGTCGTTGGCGAATCGCAACTTTCCGTCGCGGTCGACGATCGTGATCCCGATCGGGCTCGTTTCGACGATCGTCTCCGTGAGCGTAGCCTCAGCGTCGTGACGGCGATTAGCACGGTCGCGCTCGATGGCCAACGTGAGGCTGTTCGCCACGTTCTGGACGAACGCGACCGTCTCTGCGTCGAACGACTGTCTCGCGCTCGCGTGGGTGGCGAGGACACCCCAGGGGTCGGCTGGCGGTCCGACGAGGACGGCGATTCCACTCGCGACGCGTCGCTCGAGAAACGCTGGCCCGTCGACCCGATCGTCGGCATCCAGATCGGTGACGACAACGGATTTCGCCCGCTCGAGAGCGACACCGGCCAAGGTGTCAGGATCTGCGGGCACCGTCGCCCCCACGCGACACTCGTCACAGCCGTCGCCGCCCTGCAGCCGAAACCCCTCGTCGTCCGACCGTGCCTCGAGAAGCGTACACGAATCCGTCTCGAGCGACGCCGCCACGGCAGCCGTTGCGTCACGGAAGAGCGACTCGAGGTCGTCGCACTCGAGGGCTCGCGTCCCGAGATCCGCGACGACTCGTTGCCGGCCCGGCTGTCCCGCCCGGTCGCCGTTGGCCCCGCAGGGCGTAGAGGTCATGGTAACCCTCTAGTCGCCAGAAGCGGCTAAAGGGTTTCTGCGCTCGGGGCCTATTCCACCCCGAACGTTTTGCCAGTGTCCGTGGGAACCACCCATATGAGCAGCACAGACCCTCGAGGGTTACAGACGTTTCCCGCCGAACTCGAGTCGCGTTCGGCCTGGCTCGAGCCGTTCGACTGGTATCGCGAGATGCGTGCGAACGCACCGGTCCGGTACGACCCGACGCGACGAACCTGGGACGTCTTCCGCTACGAGGACGTCAAGCGAGTGCTCGACGACGACGGGACCTTTTCGGTCGATCCGCGCCGGGCCGACGACTACGTCGAGCCCGAACGGGCGGAGGAGACGCTCATCTTCGAGACGATGCTCTTTACCGACCCGCCGAGCCACGGCGACCTGCGCGGCGTCGTCGACGACGCGTTCGAGCCACGCGCGCTCGGCGACCTCGAGCCTCGCATTCGCGACCTCGCCGGCGACCTCCTCGAGCGTGCGGACGCCCTCGGTGGCCCGGACGACGAGCTGGACGTCGTCGACGCGTTCGCCTACCCGTTGCCAGTGATCGTTATCGCCGAACTGCTCGGGATCCCACCGAGCGATCGGGACCGGTTCAAAACCTGGTCAGATACGCTCGTCGAGGCCACGAGTGCCGACGACGGGGACGAGACCGCCGAGTACCACGAGCGCCAGCAACAGGCGCAGATGGAGATGGCGACGTACTTCCTCGAGGCCCTCGAGGACCGACGCGAGTCGCCTCGGGACGATTTGTTGACTCAGATCGCAACCGGCGAACTCGAGGATGGGAGCCGACTCTCTCAGGAGGAAGCGCTCGGGACGTGCATCCTGTTGCTCATCGCGGGCAACATCACGACGACGAACCTCATCACGAACGCCATCCGGTGTTTCGTCGACGACGTCGACGGCGACGGCGACGTTCTCGAGGAGCTTCGAGACGACGAGCGCGCGTTACGGACGGCCCTCGAGGAGGCCCTACGCTACCGTTCGCCGGTCCAGGCGATGGGACGCGTCGCCACCGAGGACGTCACCGTCGGCGGCGAGGTAATCGAATCCGGCGACCGCGTGATCGCCTGGCTCGGGTCGGCGAACCGCGACGAGCGGCAGTTCGACGACGCCGACACGTTCGTCCCCGACCGAACACCCAACCAGCACCTCGGGTTCGGCCACGGGACCCACTACTGTCTGGGCGCGCCGCTCGCCCGCCTCGAGGCGAACGTGGCGTTCGAGGAACTGCTGGCCCGAACGTCGTCGATCGACCTCGTCGACGTCGACCTCGAGCCGACACGTAGTTCCTTCGTCTACGGCGTCGAGTCGTTGCCGATCCGCTACGAACGCTGATCGTCGTCGACATCGCCCATCCGGCTCGCATAATCCCAGCCGTAGACGACGGCCGGCTCGAGCGTCAGCGTCACCTCCTCGCGTTCCGGGGCGAGCAACGTCGTCGCGAGCTGTGAGTCCGTCCCACCGAGATAACGCTCGAGTAGATCCCGAAGCGTCTCCTTCTCTGGATCGGGCTCGATCGAGACCGTCCCGCGGCCCCTGACGCCCGCATACGGCGGCTGGTTCGTCGACACCTCGAACGCCGCGTTCGGATCGGACTCGAGAAACGAGACGACGTCCGCGCTCGCCGAGGTGGCACACTGGAGCCGCCAGTTGTCGGCCGTCGCCCCATTGGCTGTCGCTTCGTCGCCCGTCGATCCGCCAGCCGCCGCTTTGTTGCCCGTCGATTCGTCGTCCACCGCTTCGGCTGTGACGAGCCGAAACCACAGCGAACACATCCAGAGGTTGTCCTGTGGCGTTCGACACGCAAGTCGAATCGGGATCGCCGTTTGCTCGAGGAACGCCGCCAGGTCGGCCGACGAGAGTTGTCCTCGCACGTACATACCCGATCTGAGGGCGCCAGCCGTAAAATACCAGCAGCGTCGTCGCGTCTCCCCAAAGACGGCCTATCGGACCGACTCGCGTCAGTCTCGAGTCGCTAGAACATCGGCACGAGCATCCCGAACTCGTAGCTGTAGATGTGATTGAGCATGAGGTAAGTGACGATCCCGAGGACGAGACTCAACAGCCACGAGGCGGCTGCGATCTGACCGACGCGGGCGTGGGCAGTCCGACGCAGTTCCGCAGGCGTGTGCGTGAGTCCGAGGATCAACGCATAGAGGACGACCGGCACGGCGACGATCGAGAGGATGATATGGATCGCCAACATGATCAGATAGGCGTAGTAGACTGTGTCGGGCCCGACGAATAGCTTGTCGCCGCCGCCGCCGACCCGGACCAGGTAGACGACCAGGAACAGCAGAATCGTCGCGAACGCGCCGATCATCGCGGCGCGATGTTTCTCGATCTGCTCGGTTCGGATCCAGTACCAGCCGAGGACGATCAACACCGTCGTCGCGAGGTTGATGACGGCGATCGCGTGTGTCAGGACGTTCACCTGCGCGTTCGTGAGGTCCGGATAGATCGGAAGGTCGAGCAGGAACGTCCCGATCACCAGTCCATAGCCGACGACCGTCAGAAAGAGCGTGACGCCGATCGGTCGTTCTCGAAGCCGTCGTCTCGCTGCCACGGTTGCCATTATCGGCCGTTAGGAGAGGCCCCGTATCTGTCTTGCTGTTCTGATCTTCCCGATCGCGTCCAGAACCCTGCGATACCTCTTCCGCGAGCCGGCTCACTCTCGAGCGTCGTCCGAACTCGATCGGCGCTCGAGGGTGACGGATCCGTCGCCGTCGACGGTGACGGCGTACCCACAGTACGTAAAGGAGACGGTCCCGTTAGCTCGTGGTGCACCGTCGACGCGGTCGGCGAAGAGGGCGTCGAGCGAGTCCGGATCGATCACCTCGTGTAAGGGTTGGTACGTTGGGGGTCGCAACGCTCGTGGTGAAACGCCCTCCGCATCGGCGACGGCCTCGACGACCGCCTGACTTGGCGTTTTCGTTGCTACCCTGTCGATACTGTCGCCACCCGCCATTCTATCACTCCACTTTCGAAGCCGATTGAATAAAGCTGTCCTTCTGGAGCGGTGTGTCGATGCCTGAGCCGTTGTGCCCTTCGATATCGAAGCCTCGAGTGTAAAACCAGTCGCCGTCGGGGAGGAGTACCGGTTCGATCCTTCGATTTCGAGAGACATTCGAGGAGTGTATGGATCGACCGACGACGGGACGTCCTCACCCGTCTGGTGAAGTGGGCGACCACCGCGGCGCTGCCGACGACGGCGAGACGTACCGTGACGCCGACGACCACGACGAGGACCACCGCGACACTGAGGCGTCGGTGTGGCATGCCCGATTCGTCTGTTCGACTCAAGCGATCCGGTGGCTCAATCGATCCGAATAGCGGGTTTTCCCGGTCGAGCTTTCGCCGCCAGGTCGTCGTCGTCCGTCGCTCGTCGAACCACGACGTCGACGTCGAACTCGTCGGTGAGTAGCCAACTCGTTCGCTCGAGGATCGCACGTTCGTCGCCGGCAGGGAGGAACTGGTCCAGTCCGCTGCGGGTGGTCCGCTCGACCAGATCGCCAACGAACGTTCCCAGCGTCTCGCGGTCGGGTACATCGATGCCTGCTGTCTGTGCACGCTCTACGATTGCATCGCCTTCGATCGGCTCGCCGTCGGCGCGGTCGGCAGCCAGTTCGGCGACCCGGTACTTCCACTCGGGGGCGACGACCAGTTCGATCCGCGCCGGTTCGTCGATTGCGGCGACGTCGACGATGTCGCGAACGTCCTCGAGCGTCGTCTCGACGAACCGTCGTTCCGTCGCGTAGTCGGCAACGTCGGCCTCGGGTTCGGGCCAGTCGGCCTCGACGACCAGGCCGTCGCCGCGGAGTTTGTTCCAGAGTTCTTCGGCGAGGTGCGGCGCCATCGGCGCGATCAACGCGGCGAGCGTCAGCAGGCCGCGGCGATAGATCTCACCGTGTGGACGGTCGTACGCGCGGTAGCGTCGCAGGAGTCGGGCCAGTTCCTGAATCTCCGTGGCCGCCCGGTGAAAGCGAAATCGCTCGTACTCGTCGGCGACTGCGGCGATCGTCCGGTCGATCTCGCGGGCGACGAACTCGTCGTGGATTTCGGACTCGACGCGGGTGTGTCCTTCGTCGACGAACTCGGTCGCCATCCCATACAGCGTCTGTTGGAGGTCGTACGCGCCGCGGACGTTATTCGCCGTCCACTCGAAATCCTGCTCGGGGTGAGCCGCCGAGAGAACGAACAACCGGGTCGTCTCCGCACCGTACTCGAGCGGTGCGACCACGTTCCCCTTCGAGGTCGACATCTTCTCGCCGTCGTACAGCACCGTCCCCTGGCTGATGAGGCGCTCGACGGGTTCACGAACCTCGAGCAGTCCGAGATCGGCAAGCGCCCGCATCATAAACCGGATGTATAGCAGGTGCAAGACGGCGTGTTCGTCGCCACCGACGTAGACGTCGATCGGCAACGCGTCGTTCGCCAGCTCGGCGTCGAACGGCGCGTCCTCGAGGTCGGGCGAGAGGAACCGAAGGAAGTACCACGAGGAGTCGACGAACGTGTCCATCGTGTCGGTTTCGCGCTCGGCTGGGCCGCCACAGTCCGGACACTCGGTGTGGCGAAACGACTCGTGTTCGGCCAGCGGATTCCCCGTCGTGTGGACGAACTCCGGCAACTCGACGGGCAACTCTTCGTCGGGGACGGGCACGTGCCCGCAATCGTCACAGTGGACGACCGGGATCGGCGTCCCCCAGTAGCGCTGTCTGGAGATGAGCCAGTCTCTGAGTCGGTAGATGACGTCCTCCTCGATCGCCGCGACGTCCGCGAGGAGTCGCTCACGGGCCGTCTCGCTTTCGAGGCCGTCGTACTCGCCGCTTGCCTCGAGGATCCCCTCGCCAGTGTAGGGTTCGTCTTCGAGGTCGACGTCGACGGTCGCGTCTTTCGGCGTGATCACGCTCTCGATCGGCAGCCCGTGCTCGCTAGCGAACGCGTGGTCACGCTCGTTGTGCGCCGGAACGCCCATCACGGCTCCCGTCCCGACGTCCTCGAGGACGTAGCCGGCGACGTACACCGGCAGTTCCTCGCCGGTCAGGGGGTGGACCGCCGTCGCGTCAGTCGCGATACCCGAGAAGCCGACCGCTTCTGGGGGACGCTCCCTAACCGTCTCGACGTATTCGCGGACGGCTTCATCGGCGTCGGCCAGTTCCCGTGCGAGGTCGTGACCCGGCGACACCGCGAGGTACGTCGCCCCGTAAATCGTCTCCGGTCGGGTGCTGAAGACGTCGACAGTGCCGTCGGCGGCATCTGACCCCTGGGTCCCGTTGCCCCGTGGGTCGGCTTCATCCCCGCTCGGCTCCGCCAATCCGTCATGTGGCTCGCTCACCTCGAACGCGATTCGAACGCCCTCTTGTCGACCGATCCAGTTGCGCTGGATCTCGCGGACACCCTCGGGCCACTCCTCGAGGCCCTCGAGGGCGTCGTGAAGTTCTTCGGCGTAGTCGGTGATCGCGAAAAACCACTGGTCGAGTTCGCGACGGCCTACCGGCGTCTCACAGCGCCAGCAGACGCGTTCGACCTCGCGGCTCGCGGCTTCGCCGCTCGCTCCATTCGAGGTCTCACTTTGCTCGACCTCGCGGCCCTCGGCTTCGCCGCTCGCTCTAGTAGCGGCCTCACTACGTTCGGCCTCTCGTTCCTCCACCTGGGCTTCCGCAAGCACCGTTTCACAGTCGGGACACCAGTTGACCGACGCGGCTTCGTACTCGACGAGCCCTGCCTCGTAGAGGCGCTTGAAGAGCCACTGGTTCCACTGGTAGTAGTCGGGTTCGCAGGTCGTGATCTCACGCGACCAGTCGTAGCCAAAGCCCATCGTCTCGAGCTCTTCGCGCATTCGGCGGATACAGGCCTGGGTCCAGGACTCGGGGTCGCTCGCCCGCTCGTAGGCGGCATTTTCTGCTGGAAGGCCGAACGCGTCCCACCCCATCGGGTGGAGCACGTCGTCGCCGCACATTCGACGATAGCGGGCGTGGGCGTCCGTAATCGCGTAGTTGCGGACGTGTCCCATGTGGAGCGTTCCCGACGTGTATGGAAACATCCCGAGGACGTACGTCGGGTCGTCGACGTCGGGGTCGAGCTCGTAGACCTCGTCGCGCTCCCAGACGTATTGCCAGAACTCCTGCACCTGCGCGTGATCGTAATGACTCGTCATGTGGGCTCGAGTACTCCGTTGTCCGTCAGTGGGCGTGCCGGCTATATCATTGTTCGCCCATATCTCGAGGATCGTCGTCCGTCTGTACGGAGTGGCTGAAACGACGCGTCGACGGCTCGAGCGGTCGATGGGCGACGACTGTGCATACTGACCGCCGCCGGTCGGTGGATGAGCCGCTGTCGGAGAGTGGCAGCGCTCGAGATGTCTTGGAAAATTGTAAAATATTTTACATAGTCCCGGGCGGATTCGAACCGCGAGGACTCGAATCCTCTCGTCCTCTGGGCTCGAACCGCCGAGGATACTTGCGCCTCACGAGTTTGTTCGGCGCAAAAGTAGTCCCGGGCGGATTCGAACCGCCGTCCTGGGCTTGCTTCCGTGACGGCCGTAACCGAACACGTCCAAAGGCCCAGATGATTGGCCACTACACCACGGGACTTCTTACAACGATCATCAGTAGGCCACCGTCACACAATAGTGTTACTTTTCGCCGTCGGGCGACAGCGTGATCGCCCCGTCTTCGACACGTCGGTGACAGCTCCGACAGAGTGTAATCACGTTGTCCATCGTATGTGCCTGTTCGGGCTGATCGAACGACCGAACTGGTCGGCGGTGATGAACGTCTGGGTTTCGGCCGATCTCGTCCCGCCCAATCCCGCAGTGTTGACACTCGTAGTCGTCGCGCTCGAGCGCCTGACGCCGGATGCGCCACCACGATCGGCCGTACTCGATCGGTCCGCCTTCCCACTGGTGGTGATCGGGGCCGACGACGTTCTCGGAGAGCCACTCGCTGTGGCATCTCCGTGAGCAGAAACAGCCCTGTGTTCGCTTCTCGAGCAGTCTGGGACGAACCTCGAGTGTCACACCACAGGTTCGACAGTCGGTTGTGACGCGCGCTCCCTTTTCAGACGGATTCTCTGGGAGGAGCCCGTCCGCTGTCTCGACGCAGTCCGGACAGTACACACCGGGCTTGTCCGAGGGGTAGTACTCGAACGCCGAGTCGCACAGTTTACACGACGCCGTCTCCGTGCCACCGTTCCAGTTGCCGTTGTGCTCGCCCGCGTTCGGATTGCAGTCCGAACAGAATTTCCGGCGGGATTTCGGATCGTAGAACTCGGTCCCACACCCAGTACAGCTGCGGTTTGGGAGCGGTTCGCCGTGGACTTTGGTGTGGTGCTGGCGCATCCCACATTCCGTCGCGAGAGACGTACCACACGTCGGACACTCCATACCCCCGTTCGCTTCGCTATCGCAGATAAACTCGAGGAGCCGAAACCGATCCGGTCTAGAGGTAGCCTTCCTCGGCCAGTCGTTCGATGCCCTCGCGGAGGCGCTCCTCGCTTGCGGCGTAGGAGATCCGGGCATAGCCTGGCGTGCCGAACGCGCTGCCGGGGACGGTCGCGACGTGGGCGTCTTCGATGGCTCCCTCACACCAGGCCTGATCGTCGTCGTCGACGGGGAGCATCATGTAGAAAGCGCCCTCGGGGACGGCGACGTCGACGTCGTGTTCGGCGAGTAACTCGACGACCAACTCACGCCGCTGTTCGAAGGCCTCGACCATCTCGGCGACGGCGTCGTCGGTGTTCTCGAGCGCTTCGATGCCGGCGTGCTGGACGAAGTTGACGGCCGAGGAGACGGAGTGGCTGTGGAGCTTGCCAGCCTGGTCGATCAGTTCCTCGGGGCCGGCGAAGTAGCCGAGCCGCCAACCGGTCATCGAGTAGGCCTTCGAGAAGCCGTTGACCGTGATCGTGCGGTCGGCCATCCCCTCGAGGGCTCCGAGACTCGTCGGCTCGACGCCGTAGGTAATCTCCTTGTAGATCTCGTCGGAGATGACGGTGATATCGTGTTCGACGGCCAGGTCGCGAACGCCTTCGAGTGCGGCGTCCGTGTAGACGGCACCGGTGGGGTTCGACGGCGAATTGACGATCAACAGGTCGGTGTCGTCGGAGACGGCGTCGGCGAGTTCGTCGAGTGCGGGCTCGAGCTGGAAGTCGTGGGGAGAGAGGTCGACGCGGGTGAGATCGCCGCCGGCCATCTTCACCATCGCTTCGTACGAAACCCACGCGGGGTCGAGCAGGACGGCCTCGTCGCCTTCCTGTACGAGGGCGTGGATGACTTCGTACAGCGCCTGTTTCGCGCCGGGCGTGACGATGACTTCGTCGGTGGTGTGCTCGAGACCGTCGTCGGCGAGTTTGTCGACGATGGCTTCACGGAGTGCGAGGATACCGGCGGAGGTGGTGTAGCCGGTGTGGCCGGCGTCCATCGCGGCCTTGCCGGCCTCGACGACGTTCTCGGGCGTCGGGAAGTCCGGCTCGCCGACGGAGAGGTCGACAACGTCGGCGCCGTCGTTTTCGAGTTCGGTCGCGAGTGCGGAGATCGCGAGGGTTGCGGACGGTTCGACTCGGGTTACGCGGTCGGTGAATTCCATGGACATGGCTGGTTCCGTATTACTGTGGATCGGGAAGTTCGGTTACAAGGTCGAGTGCGCCGTTGACGGCTTTCGACGCGTTCTCGATGCGTTCTCGCGCCTCGGCAGCGGACATTCCGGGGCCCGTCACGCCGAGGGTAACGGGGGTGTCACGCTCGAGACTGACGTCGGCGAGTCGCTGGGCCGCAGCGTCGGTGATCACCTGGTCGTGGTCGGTGTCGCCCGTGATGACCGTGCCGACCACGGCGACGGCATCGATGTCCTCGAGGCGGGCCAGTCGGTCTGCGGCCAGCGGCGCGTCGTACACGCCGGGGACGTGAACCGTCTCGTACATCTCGGCGCCAGCGTCGCTCGCGGTCTCGAGAGCGACCTCTTCCATCTGCTCGGTGATCGGCCGGTTGAACTCCGCGACCACCAGTCCGAGCGTGGTCATATGCGACGCGAAGAGAGGGTGGGTAAAAGAGGTACCGTTCTCGGCGAACGTCCCCGTCCCCTGGGAATCGAGTCGCGCCTCCGTCGACCGGTTACGACTCGTCGCCTGACATTCGTCGGACGCGGTCGGCGAGTTCGAACACGGCCTGTTCCTGTTGTTCGGTTTCCTCGACGATCTCGTCGGTCGTCTCGGTCACGTTCGTCGAACTCTCGCGGACGTCCTCGAGAGTCGCCATGACTTCCTCGACCGAGGCCGCTTGTTTGTCGTTCGCGCCCGCGACTTCCTGGATACCGTCGGCAGCGGACTCGACGCGATCGGAGATCGTCTCGAGCGAGACGAGCACGTTGTCGATCTCCGATTCGACCTTCTGGACGTGTTCGTGTGAGGTTTCGACCTCGTCGACGGTCTCGACGGTCTGGCGTTGGACCTGGTCGATCCGGGTGGCGATCTCGTCGGTGTGCTCTTGAGTCTCCGCCGCCAGATTCTTGACTTCGTTGGCGACGACGGCGAAGCCAGCGCCCGCTTCGTTAGCTTTCGCGGCCTCGATGTTGGCGTTGAGTGCGAGCAGGTTGGTCTGATCGGCGACGTCGGCGATGACCTCGGCGACCTCACCGATTTCGTTCATGTAGTCGTCGAGTTCCTCGACGGTGTCGACGAGTTCGCGGCTGATCTCAGCGACCTCGTCGGTCACGTCCTTTGCGTCCTCGCTCGCGCCGACGCCCTGCTCGACCTCTTCGAGCGCGGACTCGGCCGCTTCGGCGACTTCTTCGGAGGAGGCGGCGACCTCCTCCATCGTCGCCGAGAAGTCTTCCATCTCGTCAGCGACCGTCTCGAGCGACTCGCTCTGGTTCGTCGCCTGCTCATCGATCCGATCTGCGTATGTGGTCGCGCGTTCGATCGAGTCGGCGAGGTCCGTCGTCTTCTCGTCAACGCGGGTGACGACCTCCTCGAAGTTCGTCGCCATCTCGTTGACGTCGCTGGTCAGCGCCAGCAGGTTCGACTCGATTACGTCGTGATCGTCGACGAACTCAGCGCGCGCGGAGAGGTCGCCCTCGCCGATTCGCGTGAGGGTGTCGGTCACCTCGGTGATCAACTCCTCGACGGCCCGCTTTCGGCGCATCTCGTCGCTTCGATCTCGAATCAGCTCGAGGACGGCTAAGAACTCCCCATCGGCGTCGTAGATCGGCATCGCTAGCATCTCGACGTGGGCCTCCGCACCGGTGTTGTCGACGGTCACGCTCGTGTCCCGGTAGACGACGTTGTCGGTCGCCTCGTGGTCGGCCGCCGTCTCGAGGCCCCAGTCGTCGACCCCTGCGTGTTCTTCGACGATCTTGTCGGCGAGGCTGTGATGGCGTCGACCGTCGGTGTACGCGGCCGCCGCGATCGTCTCACGGGAGTCCTTGCCGACGTACTCGCGGTGATCATCTTCGAGGCTGAACAGCCGGTTGAACCCCGAGTTGTACGCCAGTACAGTGTTTTCGTCGTCGATGAGGAACGCGGGTTCGGGCAGGGCGGCGACTGCGGCCTCGAGACCGATCCCCTCGAGGGAGTCGTCGTCCGAAAGCGGCGCAACCACGTCTTCGTCGGCGAACTCGTCGACGCCGACCTGCATATCGACGAGCGAGGCGTTGAGCCCGGCGAGCAGCTTCGCTTTGGCCGACTCGAGGTCACCGCCGTCTTCCAGATCGTCGAACGTTCGCTCGACCAGCCGCTCGAACGCTCGTTCGTAGGTGGCCACGTACGCTGACGGCGGAACCGACGCCTCGGCTTGTTGGCGGGCGATCGAAGCGACCCGACTCGCTCGCTCGGTCCCGCGGCCCTCTTCGAGGGTGGTCGAGAGGAGTCGCGTGTGTCGTGCGGCTGCATCGATCGGCACCGAAACGGGGTAAGCGCCCTCGAGGTCGGTGACGTCGAGGCCAAGTTCGTCGGCCGCTGTAGCCTCGAGCGTTCGTTCGGTCTCCCGGTCGTATCGAACCGCTTCGACCGCCCGCTCGAGTCGGGTATCGGCGTCTGGAGCGTTACCGATCGTCTCGGTCGCGTCCTCGTCGTCTGCGCCGGGGTCGATCGTGACGCCGCCACCGTCCGTCGACGCTCGCCGTTCACCTTCCTGTTCGTCTCGTTCCGGTCGATTCTCGTTGGCGTCGTTCCCACCTGTGACGCGCCGCAAGTAGTTTTTCGGTGCCATTGATCTTGGGTGACGATAGTCGCGGGAGTCAAATGCATTATTGGCCACAATGTGACACGTTTATCGTGATCCTTGCGAGTAGCGTCGGACCCGGACCGGCGACAATGCCAACAGAAACGGATCGGACACTGAGTAGGCAGTCCACGTCCGGTCGGGATTACACTGGGTTTCAGCGGCTGTAGGGACCGACGCTCGGTCACGTGGACATCCCGTGGTCGACGATTGGGAATCCTTAAGCGGAGGCACGGACAAGCCGCCCGCAATGACGACGTTACGGACGCCCGGACCGACCGTCGGGGTAGTCGGTGGCGGACAGCTCGGTCGGATGCTCGCCGAGGCCGCCGCCCCACTCGGCGTCGAGGTGATCGTACTCGATCCAACGCCGGACTGTCCGGCGGCGCTCGTCGCGCGCGACCAGCTCGTCGCCGACTTCGACGACGAAGACGCCATCCGAGACCTCGCCTCGCGCGCGGACGTTCTCACGTTCGAGATCGAACTCGCCGACCAGACGGCCCTTGACCGCGTTAGCGAGGACACCGGAACGCCCGTTCACCCGAAGCCGGAGACGTTAGAGACGATCCACGACAAGCTCGTCCAGAAACGCGAACTCGAGGGCGCGGGCGTCCCTGTCCCGCCGTTTCGCGAGGTCGACGACGCCGACGACGTCCGTGCGGCAATCGACGACTACGGCGGTCCCGTGATGCTCAAAGCCCGCACCGGCGGCTACGACGGCCGCGGGAACGTCCCCGTCGAGTCGAAAGCCGAGGCTGAAAAAGCCCTCGAGTCGGTCGCCGGCCCCGCGATGGTCGAGGCCTTCGTCGACTTCGAACGTGAGATTTCGGTCATCGCCGTGAAAGGAGACGACGAGATCGCTGCCTTCCCCATCGGGGAGAACGTCCACGAAGAAGAGATCCTGCGCGAGACGGTCGTCCCCGCCGGCTCGAGTGACGCCGTCGCCGACCGGGCCCGCGATGTGGCCGCGGACGTGCTCGAAGTGATGGAGGGATGGGGCGTGTACGGCATCGAGCTGTTCGAGACGCGCGACGGCGAGGTGTTGCTCAACGAGATCGCGCCGCGACCACACAACTCGGGACACTGGACGATCGAGGGGGCCCACAGTTCACAGTTCGAACAACACGTCCGTGCCGTCTTGGGGTGGCCGCTCGGGTCGACCGACCTGCGCGCGCCGACAGTCTCGAAGAACCTGCTGGCCGACGTCGAGGAGCCACGGGAGGCAGCGCTTTCGGACCTCGATCACATCCTCGAGACGCCCGGCGCAAATCTCCACTGGTACGGCAAGCGGGAGGCTCGCCCGCTGCGGAAGATGGGGCACGTCACCGTCACTGCACGCGAAAACGAATCGACCGACGATCTGCTCGAGGCCGCGCGCGACCTCGAGGAGGCCGTCACGTTCAGGTCGTAGCCGCGGCGTTTACCACCGTTTGAAGTTCTTCGCGGATCATCACCATCCATGAGCGAGAGCGTTCGCGATCTCATCGATAGATTGCACCACGAGGCCGAGCAGGATCGGTCGACTGAGGAGACCCCCGACGTCGGCATCGTCATGGGTTCGGACAGCGATCTCGAGGTCATGCTGACCGGCGGGAAACGCCCCGGCGCGTACGACGCGTTCGTCGACGAACTCGGCTTTGCCGAACAGACGGACTACGAGGACGCGCCCGACGAGCGGTTCACCTTCGAGACGTACGTCACCTCGGCCCACCGCACGCCGGATCTGATGACGGCCTATGCCGAGACGGCCGAGGACCGGGGCCTCGAGGTCATCATCGCCGGTGCGGGCGGCAAGTCCGCGGACCTGCCGAACATGACCGCCTCGGTCGCCTACCCGCTGCCGGTAATCGGCGTCCCCGTCCAGGAGAAGTCAGTTGACAGCGTTATCGGCATGCCCGCGGGCGCGCCGCTGGTCGCCGTCGACGCCGGCAAGTCGTTCAACGCCGCACTCTCGGCCGCCCAGATCCTCGCCCGGCAGTACGACGAGGTCCGCGAGCGACTCGTGTCCTATCACGACGGATTACGTGGTGGCGTCGGCGACGTCTCCCGCGAACTGCACGACGACGGCGTCGAACGCTTCCGGGAACGCGACCGATAGTCGGTCGGACCGAATCGACAAGTAATCCGGTCTTGGGCGTTCTGAGTGATCGTTCTCGATCACGCACGGAGCCGCCAGCGTTTGGCCGGTTTCCCGTCTCGAGTGTGCGAGACCACCCAGAGACCACCAGAGTCGACACCGTGACGCCAGTCCCGGCTCCGACGGTCGACGGCGTCTCAGCTCCAGCAATCGATAGGCTGCGTCTCGGCCAGTAGAGTCAGCAGATAACAGGTCCCCTACGAACCGCCCGATCGGTAATCATGTCTTACCGTTTCGTTCACCCCTTTGACCAGTACATATTGTATAAGGCGATTATTCAGGTAGATCTGCGGACACTGAAGACGGTTTGTAGCCCGTGTTAGGCCGAAAAACGAACAATCAACCCTTATGTGCATGGGGTATGAACGTCCGAACGTTACGGAGATGAACGATTGGATAGCGATTGGGGCGTTAGCGCTCATTGGACTGCTGATACCGCTTGCGATGATGACGGTATCGTACCTCCTGCGGCCGAGCGTCCCAGAAACGAGCAAACGTGCCACCTACGAGAGTGGCGAGGTGCCGACCGGTGGGACCCGCATCCGGTTCAACATCCAGTACTACATGGTCGCGCTCTTGTTCCTCGTCTTCGATATCGAAACCGTCCTGCTGTTCCCATGGGCGGTCGTGTATCTGGATGCCATCGAATCCGACGCGGTGTCGACGCTCGAGATTCTCGGACCGATGGTCGCGTTCGTCGCGATCCTGCTCGTCGGTCTCGGCTGGGCGTGGCGCAGCGGTGCAGTACAGTGGGCACAAACACCCCGACAGGTGGACGAAACGTGAGCGACAATGAGTAACGACGACCCCAGACAATCGATTGAGGCAAGTACCGCCCCGTCGACGGCGACCCAAGACGCCCGAATGGGTGCCGGCGTCGACGACCGGTTCAACTCGAAGCTTCGTGAAGCGTTCGGCGCGTCGCCGTTCATCCTCACGAAGTTCGACGAGTTCATGAACTGGGTCCGCGGGAACTCGATGTTCATGCTGCAGTTCGGAATCGCCTGCTGCAGCATCGAGATGATCCACACCTACGCGATCAAACACGACATCGACCGCTACGGTGCCGGCGTCCCCCGCGCCTCGCCGCGACAGGCCGACGTCATGATCGTTCCCGGGACGATCGTCTCGAAGTTCGGCCCGCGCATGAAGCGCGTCTACGACCAGATGCCCGAACCCAAGTTCGTCGTCGGGATGGGTTCGTGTACGATCTCCGGCGGCCCCTTCCAGGAAGGCTACAACGTCGTGAAGGGTGCCGAGGAGATCATTCCCGTCGACATCCACGTTCCCGGCTGTCCGCCACGACCCGAGGCGCTGATCTACGGCGTCCTCAAGCTTCAAGAGCGGATCCAAAAGGGTGAATCCTCTCCCGTCGTCGTCAAGCCGTACGAACTCGAGCGCTTCGGCGACCTGCAACGGGACGAACTAGTGCAGAAACTGGCCGACGAGATCAACGAAGACGACCTCGTTATGCGGTATAACTGGGCTGATTCACCATGAGTACGGGAGTCGAAGAGACATCGGACGTCGAACGTGAAGACCAACTCGAGGCGCTACTCGGAGACCGCGTTCTCGCTCGCGATGAGCACCTGAACGCACCGGGCGTCGTCGTCAATCCCGGCGACGTCCAGGACGTGCTGTTTACGCTGCGAGACGAGGCGGGCTACGATCACTGCTCGTGCGTGACCGCCCAGCAGTACGAGGACCGGTACGAGACGATCTACCACCTCAAGAAGTTCGCCGATCCAACCGACGAGGTGAGCGTCGTCGTTCCGACGCCACTCGACGCCCCGGTCAGCCAGAGCGCCGAACCAGTGTACCGGACGGCCGACTGGCATGAGCGCGAAGCGTACGATCTGGTGGGGATCGAGTACGACGACCACCCGGATCTGCGACGAATCCTGCTTCCCGAGACGTGGCAAGGACATCCGCTCGGTGGCGACTACGACCAGGACAAACCACAGGTCGTGACGCTCTCAGAGCACGCAAATCCGCTCGCGCCCGACCACCGTGACTCCGAGGGAGACACGATGTTCCTAAACGTCGGCCCTCACCACCCGGCGACCCACGGTGTGCTTCACGTCAAGACGGTGTTAGACGGCGAAACCGTCGTCGACGTCGACCCGGACATCGGCTACCTCCACCGCTGTGAGGAGCAGATGTGCCAGCAGGGGACCTACCGGCATCAGATCATGCCCTACCCCGATCGGTGGGACTACGTCTCCTCTGGTTTGCTCAACGAATGGGCCTACGCGCGAGCGATCGAGGATATGGCCGACATCGAGGTGCCCGAATACGCACAGATCATCCGGACGATGGGTTCGGAACTGTGCCGGATCGCCTCACACATGCTCGCGCTCGGAACGTTCGCACTGGACGTCTACGGTGAGTTCACCGCGACGTTCATGTATACGTTCCGCGACCGCGAGATTATCCAGGATCTCCTCGAGGATCTCACCGGCCAGCGGATGATGTTCAACTACTTCCGGGTCGGCGGCGTCGCCTGGGACCTGCCAGAACCCCGCGAGGAGTTCTTCGCACAGGCGCGTGACTTCCTCAATGAACTCCCCTCGAAGGTCGACGAGTACAACGACCTGATCACGACTAACGAGATCTTCCAACTGCGCTGTGCCGACACCGGCATTCTCGAGCCCGAGGTCGCAAAGCAGTACGGCTGTACTGGCCCGGTCGCCCGCGGCTCTGGCATCGACTACGACCTCCGCCGTGACGATCCCTACGGCTACTACGACGAACTCGACTGGGACGTCGTCACGATGGACGGCTGTGACAACTACAGTCGCGTCCTCGTCCGCATGCAGGAAGTCGAAGAGTCCGCGAAGATCGTCGAGCAGTGTCTCGACGTCCTCGAGAGCTGGCCCGAAGACGAACGCGACATCCAGGCCAACGTGCCACGGACGCTGAAACCGGACGCTGACGCCGAGATCTATCGCGCCGTCGAGGCCGCAAAGGGTGAACTCGGCATCTACATGCGTTCTGACGGCACCGACAAGCCGGCTCGATTCAAGATCCGCAGCCCGTGTTTCTCGAACCTACAAGCACTCGGGGAGATGACCGAAGGGGAGTACATCCCTGATCTGGTCGCCTCGCTCGGCAGCTTGGACATCGTGCTCGGAGAGGTGGATCGATGACCGCGGCGGCCACCTACCTGCCGTTGCAAAACGGCGAGACGGTGTTGCTACCGGAACGGCTGGCCGATCTGACCGGACTCGGTGAGTTCGGCGTGGCCGGCGAGTTGCTCGCGGCGTTCGTCGCGGCGTTCATCGTCGCGAACATCATGCTCGCGATGACCGGCGTCGCCGGGCCGTGGGCAAAGCGGAAGATTACCGCGGCGTTCACCGACCGGATCGCGGTCAATCACCTCGGTCCGGGTGGCATTCTGATCATCGTGGCCGACTCGGTTCGCCTGCTCTCGAAAGAGAACATCATCCCCGAAAACGCGGATCGACCGGCCTACGACCTCGCACCGATCGTGATCGCTGGCTCGGCGCTGCTCGGCTTCGCCGTGATCCCGATGGGAAGCGGCATCCACCTCGCCGATCCCGAAGTCGGACTGGCGTTCGTCTTCGCGGTCGCCGGAATCGCCTCCATCGGCCTCATGATGGCCGGCTATGCCTCTGGAAACAAATACTCGATGCTCGGCGGGTTGCGGGCGGTCGCACAGAACATCGCCTACGAGATTCCGCTCGTCGTGACCGGGATGTCGGTCGTGCTCTTTGCTGGGTCGCTCCAGATGGGGACGATCGTCGAGGCGCAGGCGGAACCGCTAGTGACGATCGCGGGTGTAACGATCCCATCGTGGTTCGCACTCGTCAATCCGTTCGCATTCGTACTGTTCCTGATCGCGAACTTCGCGGAAGTCGGACGAAACCCGTTCGACATGCCCGAAGCGCCGGCTGAACTGATCGCCGGCTACCAGACCGAGTACTCCTCGGTCTACTTCGTGCTGGTCTATCTCGGGGAGTTCCTCCACATCTTCCTGGGTGGGGCGATCATCGCGACGATCTTCCTCGGCGGACCGGCCGGCCCCGGACCGGCGGAACTGGGCATCGTCTGGTTCCTCATCAAGATCTGGGGCGTGTTCCTCCTGACCCAGTGGCTTCGCTCTGCGATTCCACGGGTCAGAATCGACCACTTGATCGAGATCGGCTGGAAGGGGCTGTTGGTGCTCGCCTTCGCGAACCTCTTCTTGACCGCAGCGATCGTTGGGGTGATAGCATGATTGGACTTCTCAAATCGATGGCGACGACGATGAAACACGCACTGGACGGCTCTACGTTCACCGTAGAGTATCCGAAGACCGCACCGGACGTCTCCCCGCGCTTTCGGGGCGTCCACAAGTTCAGCCAGGAACGGTGTATCTGGTGTCGCCAGTGTGAGAACGTCTGTCCGAACGACACCATCCAGATCGTGATGGACGACAAGCGAAACGGCGAACAGTACAACCTCCACATCGGCCAGTGTATCTACTGCCGGCTCTGTGAGGAGGTCTGTCCCGTCGACGCCATCTTGCTCACCCAAAACTTCGAGTTTACGGGCGACACCAAGCAGGATCTGGTCTACAACAAAGACCAGCTACGAGCCGTACCGTGGTACAAGGACATCGATCCCCTCGAGTCACGCGAACCCGATCGGGGCGCGTGGATCGGCGAGGGTGAAGGAGACGTCGACTACCAGTAACTATGATGCAAACAATCGCGTTCGCGTTGTTCGCGGCCCTCACCCTCGGGAGCGCGCTGGGGGTAGTGCTCTTGCGTGACCCCTGGCACTCGGCGCTCATGCTCGGGGTAGCGTTGCTCAGCATCGCGGTCCACTACGTGATGCTGGCGGCGGAGTTCGTCGCCATGATGCAGATCCTCGTCTACGTCGGCGGGGTACTCATCCTCATCACGTTCGCCGTGATGCTCACCCAGCGCGAGGAGCCGACAGACGCGGACACCGACGAGGTGGCACAGACATGACGAACCGACCGAGACTCCACACGAGTGGAACCCTCGCACCCGGATTGCTCGCAGTCGTCCTCTTCGGCGTGATGGCGGCGATCGCGTGGACGACCCAGTTCGGGGAGATGAGCGGCTATCCGGACGGAATCGCCATCACCTCCGAGATCGGATACGCGATGTTCAACTTGGAGGCGCTGCAGTCCGGTGAGGGGGCGATCCCCGACACCGAGCCGTTCCTCGTCGCGTTCATCCTGATCGCGATCGTCTTAGACGCCGCACTCGACGCGTCGTTGGTCCTCGCAAAGCGCGAGGAAGGCGGCGAGCCAGTCTCGCCGCTGGCTAGCCAGCGCGATACCCGACCGGCGTCCGGCGGCGCAGTTGCCGACGGTGGTCACGAACCCACCTCGAGGGTCGGCCCCACCGACGGGGCTCGAACGGAGGGGGGTGAGTCTCGATGACGATTCCGATCGAGTACTACGTCTTGTTGTCGATGGGGCTGTTCTGTATCGGCCTCTTCGGCATCCTGACGCGTCGTAACGCACTGATGTTTCTCATGTCCGTCGAGCTCATGATGAACGCGGCGGTCATCAACCTGATCGCGTTCGCGTTCTATCATGGGAACCTCACGGGGCAGGTCTTCGCGCTGTTCGCGATGGCTCTTGCTGCCGCGGAGGTCGCCGTCGGGCTCGGGATCATCCTGGTGTTGTACCGTAACTTCCGTGACGTCGACGTCACGGTACCGACGACGATGAGGTGGTAAGATGGAAGGCGCATTCGACTACGCACCGGCGATTGCACTGTTCCCGCTCGTGGCGTTCGTCGTCGCGCTCGCGTTCGGCAAGTACATGCCGAAGAAGGGCGCGATTGCCGGCATCGCTGCGACGGCTGGCTCGCTGTTGCTCTCGCTGTGGATGCTGGCGGCCGTCGCGAGCGGTGAGACCTACCACGAGACGCTTTATACGTGGGCGGTCGGTGACGCGGCGAGCCAGACCGGCGTCTCCGGTATCGAGTTCACGTTCGGTATCCTGATCGATCCGCTCGCGGCCCTGATGCTGGTAATCGTCTCGCTCGTGGCGTTTCTCGTCCACGTCTTCAGCCTCGGCTACATGAACGCCGAGGGCGAGACCGGCCTCCCACGATACTACGCCGGCCTCGGGCTCTTTACGTTCAGCATGCTCGCGTTCGTCTACGCAGACAACCTGCTGATGGCGTTCATGTTCTTCGAGCTCGTGGGCCTTTGTTCGTTCCTGCTGATCGGGTTCTGGTTCCGCACGAAGTCGGCCCCGTCGGCGGCGAAGAAGGCGTTCCTCGTCACCCGCTTCGGTGACTACTTCTTCCTGCTCGGGGTCGTCGCGATCGGCGCGACGTTCGGAACTCTGCAGTTCGCTGGCGACGCCTCGTTCGTTGCCGCAGCAGAGACCGCCATCGCCGACGGCGAGACGCTGTTCGGCTTCGGCGCCGAAACCTGGGTGACGATCACGGGACTACTCGTCCTCGGTGGCGTCATTGGGAAATCCGCACAGTTCCCGCTGCACACCTGGTTACCGGATGCGATGGAGGGTCCGACCACTGTCTCCGCACTGATTCACGCGGCGACGATGGTCGCTGCGGGTGTCTACCTCGTCGCACGCATGTTCGGTTACTACGCGCTGTCGCCGACGGCGCTGGCGATCATCGCCTTCGTCGGCGGCTTCACCGCGCTCTTTGCGGCGACAATGGGTGTCGTCAAAGACGACATCAAACAGGTGCTCGCATACTCCACCATCAGCCAGTACGGCTACATGATGCTCGGACTGGGCGTCGGCGGCTACGTCGCCGGGGTCTTCCACCTGATGAACCACGCCTTCTTCAAGGCGTTGCTGTTCCTCGGCGCCGGCGCCGTCATCGTCCTCATGCACCACGAACAGGACATGTGGAAGATGGGCGGCTTAAAGGACAAAGCGCCGATCACCTACTACACGTTCCTCGCTGGCGCGCTCGCGCTCGCGGGCATCATCCCGTTCTCGGGCTTCTGGTCGAAAGACGAGATTCTCTTCGACGCCATGATCGTCGGCGTCGAGGAGCCGCTGATCATGGCCGCCTACGCGATGGGACTGCTGGCCGTCTTCTTCACCGGCTTCTACACCTTCCGGATGGTCTTTTTGACCTTCCACGGTGAGCCCCGGTCGGAAGCAGCCGAAGACCCTCACCCTGTGGGCTGGTCGATCAAGGCCCCACTGATCGTGCTGGGCGTGCTCGCGCTCGTTGCAGGCATCGCCAACCTCGCGCCGGTCGCGAAGCTCACCGGCCTCGACATCGAGTTCCTGCGCTTCTGGCTCGACGGCGAGTACGGCGCGGTCGAGGGACTCACCTACGGCGCCTACACCGACCTACTGGCCTACGAGACCGGCTACATCGGCTCCGAACAGCTGACCGTCCTGCTCGCGGCGGGACTCTCGTTGCTGCTTGCGTTCTCCGGGGCCGGGCTCGCCTGGAAGCTGTACAACGTGCCCGAACCGGTCGAGCACAAAGAGAAACTCGGCTCTGCGGGCAAGGTCGTCGAGGACAACTACTACCAGGACGAGTATCAGGTCTGGCTCGCGGAAGGCGTTACGCTCCCGCTGGCTCGAGCCGCAGATCGGTTCGACCAGACGGTCATCGACGGCGTCGTCAACGGCGTCTCGACGGTAAGTCTGTTCGGCAGTAACGGGATGAAACGGCTGCAGACCGGTATCGTGACGAACTACGCGGCGCTGTTGGTGACGGGACTGATCGTCCTGTTGCTCGTGCTCGGATTCCTCGGAGGGTGGTTCATATGATGATCGAGATGCTCATTGCGGTTGCACTGATCGGCGCGGCGGTCGTCTTCGTTGCGCCGAACCGCGTCGCGGGGAAGCTGGCCTTTGCGATCAGCCTCGTCCCTGCCGCGCTCAGCCTGTGGATGTTCACGGCCTTCGACGGCAGCGGCAACGCCTTGCTCGACGGTGAACTGGCCTTCGAGAATCAGGTCGAGTGGATCCAGTTCGGCGACTACGCGATCTCGTGGTTCGTCGGTCTCGACGGCATTAGCCTGCCGTTAGTCGTACTGACGACGCTACTGACGACGCTTGCGATCATGAGTTCGTGGACGCCGATCGACGAACGCGAGTCACAGTTTTACGGACTCGTCTTGTTCATCGAGGCGAATCTGATCGGCGTCTTTGCTGCACTGGACTTTTTCGTCTGGTTCATCTTCTGGGAGGCCGTTCTGATCCCGATGTATCTGTTGATCGGTATCTGGGGTGGGCCACGCCGGAAGTACGCTGCGATCAAGTTCTTCGTCTACACGAACGTGGCTTCGCTGGTCATGTTCGGTGCGTTCATCGCGCTCGTCTTCGGGCTCGGTGACGCCGTCACGAGCTTCGCGCTGCCCGAAGTCGCAGATGCGATGCTCGAGGGCGGCCCCGACGGCTTCCTCGGCGTCGACGGGCCGACGCTGGCCTCACTCGTCTTCGTGGCCATGTTCCTCGGCTTCGCGGTGAAAGTGCCGGTCGTCCCGTTCCATACGTGGCTGCCGGACGCTCACGTCGAAGCACCGACGCCAGCGTCGGTGCTACTGGCAGGCGTCCTCCTGAAAATGGGGACCTACGCCCTGCTCCGATTCAACTTCACGATGTTCCCAGAGCAGGTCGCAGCCTACGCGGTCCCGATCGCCGCGGTCGCGGTGATCAGCGTCATCTACGGCGCGATGCTCGCACTGGCCCAGACAGACCTCAAACGAATCGTCGCCTACTCGTCCGTCTCGTCGATGGGGTACGTCATCCTTGGACTGATCGCGTACACCCAGTTCGGAGTCGGCGGCGCAACCTTCCAGATGGTCTCTCACGGCCTCATTTCGGGGCTGATGTTCATGGCCGTCGGCGTTATCTACAACGCCACCCACACCCGGATGGTCACCGATATGTCCGGGATGGCCGACCGAATGCCGGTCGCCGTCGGCATCCTGATCGCCGGTGCGTTCGGCTACATGGGTCTGCCGCTGATGAGCGGGTTCGCCGCCGAGTACTTCATCTTCTTCGGGGCGTTCGGCTCCGAACTGCTCGCGTACGCACCCGTCTTCACGGCGCTGGCGATGTTCGGCATCGTCATCGTCGCGGGCTACCTGCTGTTTGCACTTCAGCGGGCTGTCTTCGGGCCGTACAGTCTGGAAACCGATTACGAGGTGAGTCGCGCCCCGCTTCACGACGTCGCACCGATGTTCGTGTTACTCGGGCTCATCATCGCCCTGGGCGTGGCTCCCGAGTTGATCTTCGAGATGATTACCGACGCAGTCGATCCGATCCTGGCGAACGGAGGTGACCTGTGATGGCGCTAGTCGAACTTCCCGAGTGGGCTGCACTCGCGCCGGCACTGTTGCTCGTCGCAACGGCGATGGTGCTGTTCATCATCGACAGTATCAATCCGCGATCGACGAACCGAGAGCTACTCGCTGGCACCGCTGTCGTCGGCTCGCTCGCGTCACTCGGCGTCGCCGTCTGGTTTATCTTCGCCGGAGTCGGCCAACCCGGTACGGACGGCTTCGGCGTCATCGAACTGTTCGACGGCCAGCTCGTCGTCGACCAGATGGCGCTGTTCTTCATGATCGTCGTCGCGATCGTCACCGCCCTGGTGTCGGTCGCGAGCTACGATTACATGGATGGCCACTCCTATCAGGCCGAGTACTACTCGCTCGTCTTGCTCGCGGCGACCGGGATGGCGACGATGGCTGCCGCCAACAGCCTCGTCACCATCTTCATCGCCATGGAGCTGGCAAGTCTCCCGTCCTACGCGCTCGTCTCGATCCTCAAAGACAACCGTGGAAGTATCGAAGGGGGCCTGAAGTACTTCCTGATCGGCGCGCTCTCCTCGGCGATCATGCTCTACGGGATCTCGCTGATCTACGGCGCGACCGGTCACCTGCAACTCGACGCCATCGCGGCCGAACTCGAGGCGCTTTCGGCCGACGGCGATGCAGGCTACGGTGGCCTGCTCGGACTCGGTATCCTGATGCTGATCGGTGGCTTCGCGTTCAAGACCGCGAGCGTGCCGTTTCACTTCTGGGCGCCCGAAGCGTACGAGGGTGGTCCTGCGCCGATCAGCGCGTTCCTCTCGTCGGCGTCGAAGGCCGCCGGCTTCGTGATCGCGTTCCGCGTGTTCACGACGGCCTTCCCGATCGACGTCACGGGCGAGCTGATCGGTATCGACTGGACGCTCGCGTTCGTCATCCTGGCGATCGTGACGATGACGGTCGGTAATTTCGCCGCGGCGACCCAGAACAACGTCAAGCGGATGCTCGCGTACTCCTCGATCGGCCACGCCGGGTACGCGCTGATCGGGCTCGCGGGCCTCACCGTCGGCGGCGGCGAACTCGTCATGGGTGCGGCGATGATGCACCTGCTCGTCTACGGCTTCATGAACACGGGTGCGTTCCTGTTCGTCGCCCTCGCCGAACACTGGGGCGTCGGTCGCACCTTCGAAGATTACAACGGCCTCGCACGACGGGCGCCGGTCGCCTGTTTCGCGTTGGCCATCTTCATGTTCAGCCTCGCGGGTATCCCGCCGCTCGGCGGCTTCTGGAGCAAGTACTTCCTGTTCGTCGGCGCGATCAGCGTCGGCACCACGGCGATGCTCCTGGTCGCCGCCGCACTCGTCGTCAACAGTGCACTCTCGCTGTATTACTACTCGCGACTGGTCAAAGCCGTCTGGATCGAAGAGCCGGTCGTCGAGCGTGACGCGCTCTCCCAGCCGACCGGCCTCTACGCAGCGATCGTCTTCGCCGCCGTCATGACGGTCGTCTTACTGCCCGGCTTCGGCCCGGTCGTCGACATCGCAGTCGAGGCCGCGTCAGTCGTGCTGGCTTCGTAGGCGACTGGCCTCGTTTTCGAGTTTTTCGTTCGGACGTATCCGAGAGGAGTGGTTTCGGGTTCGACACACGACGCAGCAGAGAATACACAGAGTGTCACGACCCGAGGGCGACCCGGTAGTTTTTACCCCTCCCGGTTGCAAGCCGCGACAAATGGGGTTACAGCTCGTACTCGGATGTGGGACCGTCGGCCGACAGGTAGTCGACGGGCTCGTCGATCGAGCTGGAACCGACCAGCTGTTCGTTGTCACCGACGACGAGAACGTCGTCGAAGCCCTTCGGGATGAGAGCATTCGGGCTCGAGCGGCCGATCCGGCCGATCCGGCCGATCCCGACGCGATCGCCGTAGACGAAGAGCCCACGACTGTCTTCGTCGGGGGCGATCGCACGGACGAAAATCTCAGCACGCTAGAGAACGCCCGCGAGCGCTTTCCCGACGCGTCGATCGTCGCCTCACTCGGCGGCAATCCGATCGCGACCGACCGCACGCGTTTTCGGGAACTCGCTGATTACGTCGTCGATGCGAACAGCGCGATCACCGATCGGGTTCTCGAGGAGACCGTCGGGCCGTCCGTCGAGTCGATGCTCGGGCTCCGCCAACAGCTGTCGTCGATCGACGGGCGCCTGGCGGTCGTGATGCACGACAATCCAGATCCCGACGCGATCGCGAGTGCGGTCGCGCTCGTCGACATCGCCGACGCACTCGGCGTCGACGCCGAGGCCTGTTACTTCGGCGAGATCTCCCATCAGGAGAATCGGGCGATGGTCAACCTGCTCGAACTCGAGTTACGACAGCTCGACGACGACGAGTCACTCGAGGAGTTCTCGGCGTTCGCACTGGTCGATCACTCCCGGCCGGGTGTCAACGACGGGTTACCCGAATCGCTCCACGTCGACGTGGTCATCGACCACCACCCGCCGCGGGGACCGGTCCCCGGTGCGTTCGTCGAACTGCGCGAACAAGTCGGCGCGACCAGTACGATCATGACGGAGTACCTCGACGGGCTCGGCCTCGAATTCGACCCGGCGACGGCGACGGCACTGTTGTACGGCATCCGCATCGACACGAACGACTTTACCCGCGAGGTCTCGCCCGCCGACTTCCGGGCGGCCTCGATCCTCAGCGAGTACGCCGACGCAGGCATCCTGGCACAGGTCGAACAGCCGACGATCGACGGTGAGACGCTCGAGACGATCGCCCGTGCGATCAAAAATCGCATCCAGAGCGGGTCAGTCACCGTTGCGAGCGTCGGACAGCTCACAAACCGCGACGCCTTGCCACAGGCTGCCGACCAGCTACTGGCGATCGAGGGCATCGAAACGACGCTCGTCTTCGGCTTCACTGACGAGATGGCGTATCTCTCCGCACGTTCGCGGGCGACCGACGTCGACCTCGGGGAGACGCTTCGCGACGCCTTCGACCGGATCGGCAGCGCCGGCGGCCACGCCGACATGGCCGGCGCACAACTCGAGGTGGGTATCCTCGGCGACGTCGACGACGAAGAGGAAGTCGGCTCGATCGTCAGCGTCGTCGAGGAAGTGATTACAAACCGATTTCTCGAGGCAATTCAGACGCGCCCCGGAACTCCTGTCGGCGCGTACATGCGAACCAGCGAGTGGTTGTTCACCGACACTGCCGAAAGCGAGGACGGCGAATCGGCCTGAAACCCGAAAGTGACAGGAGATATGTAGTTCCGTCAGTAACAGTGCTTTTGCGCGTTCACCCCGTACCGGCGTGTATGGAGGTCACGTCAGACAGACGAAAGCCCCAGGTCAAAGACTACATGACCCGTGACGTGGCCACGGTTTCACCCGACGCCAACGTCGGCGCCGTCGCCAAGCGGATCGCTGAAAGTGACGACCACAGCGGCTATCCGGTCTGTGAACGCCGTCGCGTCGATGGGTTCGTTAGCGCCCGAGACCTGTTGCTCGCCGACGAGGACGAACCGATTTTCAAGGTGATGACGACGGACTTGCTGGTCGCCCACCCGGAGATGAAGGTGACCGACGCCGCTCGCGTCATCCTCCGATCGGGGATCAAGAAACTCCCCGTAGTGGACGACGCTGGAAACCTCGTGGGGATCATCTCGAACTCCGACGTCATCCGCAGTCAGATCGAGCGCGCAACGCCCGAGAAGGTCGGAAAACTGATGCGTACGCTCGAGCAGATCCACGACATCGAACTCAGCCAGGAACGACACACGGTGACCCTGGCCGAGTTGACCCCGACACAGGGGCGAGTTTACGCCGACGAACTCGAGGGACGGCGCTACGAACTCGAGCGCGGGTTGGCCGAACCGCTCGTGGTCATCGACAACGGTGGTACGTTGTTGCTCGCCGACGGCCACCACCGTGTGCTTGCGGCCGATCGGCTCGGAATCGATGAGATGGATGCGTACGTAATCGTCGTCGACTACGAAATCGACCTCGGGATGGCCCGGACAGCCGAGAAAGAAGGGCTCGAGCGAATCGACGACATCGACGTCGTCGACTACGCACGACATCCGCTGGTCCAGACGACGAAACGACTGCAGTCGGGCGACTGATCGCGCCGCCGAGTGACAGGCGCGGTTGCGAGCGATGACGTCGACGTAGACGACTGGACGAAACATCGCTTGCTCGAGCAGAGACGACGAGCAAAAGCGGTGAGTCCGAGCCCCGTCTCGTTTTGGTCGGTATACTGTCCGACAGTGCTACTCCATGACGTCCAAATCCCGGAAGTACGTGACCGGGCAGGGTGCCTGAAGGATAATGTCCTGTGAAACCGAGCCGAGGACGGCTTTTTCGGCCGGGGACCGACGGCGGCCGCCGAGGACCAGCCGATCGGCACCGACGTCGATCGCCATGTCGACGACCTCCGAAGACACCTCACCGAGTGCGCCGCGTACCTCGTACTCGACGTCGGCTTCTGCGAAGATCTCTTCTAGGTCGCCGACTGGTGGGCGTCGTGCGGCGACGTCGTCGGGGTCGACGTTCTCGACTCGCTCTTCGAAGCCTAAGTCCTCGCGAAACTCCTCGTACTCGTCTTCGGTGAACGCGTGGCCGATCACGACCGACGCGTCGAGCGGTTCCGCGATCTCGAGGACGGTGTCGGCCAGCCCCTCGGCGCGTACCGTATCCATTGGACCCACTGCGAGCAAAACCGTATCGATGGCCATACCTTGACAGTGCCAGTGCAACCTGCTTAAGTATTCCCGTCAGTGCAGTATTGCCGGAACTGGCGGCTAGCTCTGCTCGTCGTCGCTGCGGACGAACGTCACGGGAGCCGGTGCCGAGAGCAAGACTTCCTGTGCCGTCGAGCCGAAAACGGCTTTCCCAGTCGGCGACCGGCGGCGGCCGCCGACGACGACACGGTCCGCGTCGACTTCGGTCGCGAGATCGACGATCGCTGCTCCGTGATCGCCGACAGCCCCACGGACCTCGTACGTGACGTCGGACTCGTCGAAGGCCGCCTGCAGGTCACGGATCGTCGAGTGGCTGACAGCGACGGTGTCGGGGTCGATGTCTACGTCGTCGTCGAACTCGAGTCTAGTGACGACCTCGTCGTACTCGGATTGGGTGAAGACGTGTGCGAGGACGACGGTCGCCTCGGCCGGCGTGGCGACCTCGAGGACGGCATCGGCCAGTTCGTGGCTGCGTTCGGCATCGCCGGGACCGACGGCGAGCAACACGGTTTCGAGCGTCATGCAGACGACTACGGTGCTCGGCCACCGTAAATCCACGCCTCGCAGGCCCGCTCGGCACCACCGAGTACCGGTTGGCCGGACGACGCGGCCGTTCACATTACCACCGGCCCTTTTAGGACCGTCCCGACCCAGAGACAGGTATGGATGAACCCGATCTCACCGGTCAGACCGCCCTCGTGACGGGGAGTGCCCGCGGCGTCGGTCGCGAACTCCTGTTGGCGATTGCCGACTGCGGTGCCAAGACGGCGGTCCACTACCACACGAGCGCCGACGCCGCCCGCGACGTCGCTGAGACCGCCCGGGAGCGCGGCGCGAGCGAGGCGATGACCGTCCAGGGTGACGTGACCGATCCCGATAGCGTCGACGACCTCTTCGCTGCAGTCGAGTCAGCGCTCGGCTCGGTCGACCTGCTGGTCAACAACGTCGGCGATTTCGCTCCGGATCACTGGGCCGACCTCGAGTTCGAGACCTGGAATCGGGTCCTCGAGACGAACCTCAACGGGACCTACCTCTGTGCGAAGCGGGCACTGCCGGGAATGCGTGAGTCGGGCGACGGTCGCATCGTCAATCTCGGCTACGCCTCCTCGGAGAAGGGGCTCGTGAGCCCGAAGAACTTCCCGTACTTCGTCGCGAAGACCGGCGTCCTGATGTTCACGCGGATGCTCGCGGCCGACACCGCCGACGACGGGATCACGGTGAACGCCATCTCCCCGTACGTCGTGGAGAACTCGGACGAGTTCCCCGAGGACCTCCCGCGCGACCGGCCCGCGAGTTTCGAGGATCTGATCGGCCCACTGTATTTCTTCCTGGACCCGGACACCGACTACGTCAGCGGCGAGAATGTCGAGGTCGACGGCGGCTGGCTGCCCGAGACGGTCTGAGAGGCGAGCGATTGTACCGTGGCGCGGTGGGCTACGGGCCGTTTTTGGTCCAGATTTTTGCGTGAGCGGTCGCGACCCGTGTGAGCGACCCGAACGGAAAAAGGTGGGTGGCAAACGGAGCCCCACCGGCGTGTCCGCACGCGGGTTCAGGCGACGCCGATGCCCTCCACCACCAGGATGATCGCGAGGGTCACGAGTCCACCGGCCAGCGAGCCCGCGGCGAGTTCGAGGTGTCCACGGCCCGGCAACGAGCGGCCCGCCTCGAGGCCGGCCGGGAGAAACTCCACGAAGACGAGATAAAAGAGGGCGCCCGCGGCGAACCCGAAGCTCACCGCGAGTAATCCCTCGAACGTGCTGACGAAGAGGTAGGCGGCGACGGCGCCGATCGGTTGTGGCAGGCCCGAGAAGACGGCCCAGCCGACGACCTTCCAGGGGCGGATGCCGTACGCGATGAGCGGGATGGCGATCGCGAGCCCCTCGGGGACGTTCAGGATCGATATTGCGACGCCCATGAAGACGGCCAGCGCTGGCAGGGTGAGACCTGCGAAGTCGACAGTCGGCGCAGGCCCCGGATCGGCGAATGCGACGCCGACGGCGATCCCCTCGGGAATGCTGTGGATGGTCAACACCCCGACGGTCAACACGAGGGTCCGGACCTCGAGCGCCGAGGCCGCCGGTCGCTCGCCTGGTGCGATCTGTCGTGGTGAGAACTCGTAGCCAGCGACGAGCCGGTCTGCGAGAAATACGAACGCGACGCCAGCGAGGACGCCGATCAGGACGTGACTGACGGACCCGACGGCGATCCCCTCCCCGACGAGGCCGAACAGCGACGCCGTAAGCAAGATGCCGACGGCGAGTCCCCAGAGCAGTGCCAGCCACCGAGCGCTGAGTTCGCGGACGACGAAAAACGGCGCGACACCGAGTCCCGTCGCGAGACCGGTGACGAGGCCGACGGCGAAGACGAGTAACAGGTCGTCCATGAGGGGAACTATGTTGGCCTTCGAGACCAGTCTGGTGGCGACGGTTGGTGTCGGCGGTGTTTCTTTCGGGACGTCTCGGACGTGGCGAGGGCGAACTGGATCGTGACTGTCGATCGAGAGAGCCGACGGATAGGGCGGGTTTCAAGGCCGAAACCGACACTCGACCAGTGCCGGTCGGCGTTACGGGAGGACGTCGGGGACGAACTCCCGTTTGGCGAACTTCGCGAGCATCGGCAGGTCGCCCGGCTTCAGCAGGCGTGCAACCGCCAAGGGGTCACCGTTGTTGGCCTTCGCCAGCGTGTCGTGACCGAGGGTATTGAGGTCCGACATGAGTTGATCGTAGCGTTCGTTCTCCGGGAGATAGAGCAACTTCGTCATCAACAGCCGCGTTCGCATGTTCGGCGCGACGTCGCGGTGCCAGAGCGTCTCGTAGACCTCGAGGTTCTCCGCGGTCGGGACGAGGTCGCCGTGTTTGAGACAGCTATCGACGGTCGCCGCGGCGGCACGGCCGGATTTCATACACTGGTGGATCCCCTCGCCCCAGAGCGGATCGACCGTCGGGACGGTGTCACCGATGGCGATGAATCGGTCAGTGTGGAGTGTGCCGGGCATCTGGATGTGTGCCGAACCCCGGTGTTGTTTGCCCTCGAGCCGTTCGGCATCGGCCAGCCGCGGATCGGTCTCGAGCCAGTGCTCGAGGTAGTCGTCGATGGTGTAGCCGTCTTTCGAGTACCGGGTGTGGTAGTCGTTTTGGATGTAACAGAGGCCGACTTTCGCCGTGTCGCCGCCCGTGTGGAAGATCCACGAGTAGCCGCCGGGAGCGATCTCGTGGTCGAGTCGAAGCATCATCGCGTCGTTGAGGTCGGCAAATCCGGGACGATCGACTTCGACCCCTTCGAACTCGTATTCGACGCCGATAGCGTGGTTCTTTCGCTCGAGGTCGCTGACACCGAGTTTCTTCGCCAGCGGCGCGGCTGGGCCGGTCGCGTCGATCGTTATCTCGGCGTAGACTTCCTGGTCTCCGTTGTATCGGACACCGATCGGTTCGCCGTTTTTCATGATCGGTTCCGTCGCACGGGCACCGAAGCGGAACTCTGCGCCGTCTTCGCGCGCGTCCTCGACGAGGAACCGCTTGAAGTCGGCGAACTCGAGGACGGCACCAGGTTGCTCTTTGACGAAGTAGTCCGTCGGTGACTCGAGAACGACGCTGTCGGTGTACTGCATCACCACGTCGTCTGGAATCGCAAACGACGACATCATGGAGGGAAACGTTCCCGCAGTTGATTTGTTGCTCGCGCGCGGGAACTCGTCTTCAGGTTCGGTCTCGAGGACAACGACGTCGTAGTCCCTGGCAGCCAGGTCGCGGGCACACTGGGCACCTGCTGGACCGGCACCGGCGATCACTACGTCGTAGCGGTCGTTCATACTCTGTTGACTCTCTTCTAGCCTAATGAGTTTGTCCAGTCGCCGTCCAGAGACAGATACCATACACTTTTTCGAGACACCCGGTTACTGTGAGTAGTACCCTGTCGACGATCACACAGCCGACAACGGCTTCCATCGACTTCGGTATTGGCCCATCGGCAGGACATAGTAGCCACTACACGTCAGTGCGCACCTGCTCGCCAGACGGATCGGTGATCGGTGTGTGACTCGGTGCAGTTGTTACTACGGTACGCGTCGACCGCGTACCTTTTTACCGCGCTCGAAGTAACCTTATGGGTATGGTCGACGTCCTCGACAACAAGCGGGCCGCAACGCGATTCCGGATCCTCGTCCAGATCGCCGAGCGCCAGCCAGCCGTCAGCCAGGGGGAGATCGCCGAGGAAGTCGGCGTCACGAGCCAGGCCGTCAGCGAGTACATTCGCGAACTCGTGGACGACGGTCTCGTCGAGAAAGAAGCACGCTCGCGCTATCGAGTCACTCGGGAGGGTGTCGACTGGCTCTTTCGTGTCGCCGACGACGTCCGCCGATTCGCAGACCACGTCACGAGCGACGTGCTAGGCGCGATGAGCGAGGACGCCTACGTTGCGACCGAAGACATCGCCGAAGGCGACACCGTCTCGCTGTCGCTCGAGGACGGCCTGCTCTACGCCGAACCCGGTGGTGAAGGGCCTGCGACTGGCATCGCGACTACCGATGCGAAAGCCGGCACTGACGTCGGAGTCACCAGCTTCGAGGGGGTCATGGAACTCGAGCCCGGATCTGTCACCGTCTTGCAGGTCCCGAGCGTACGTGCCGGCGGCAGTCGCGCACTCGCCGACGAGGCGGTCGTCGACCGCTGTGCCGACGCCGACCGCGTCCTCGCGACCGGCGTCGAAGCCGTCATCGCCTGTCGGCAGGCCAACGTCGAGCCCGCGACGACGTTCGCTGTCGGCGACGTCGCTGCTGATGCTGCAAACCATGGCATCGATGTGACCGTCGTCGCGACCACCGACGCCGTCGGCCGCGTTACCGACGTCCTTCGCGACGCTGACGTCTCGTACGAAGTCCTCGAGGAGTGAGTCGGATCGTCGAAGAGCCAGTTCGTCTCTGTGTCGGTTCGCCTCGCCGTTAGTCCCTGTCTCAGTGATTGTCTCAACTCGAGTGACGTTCTCTGATCTCGGTCGCAACTCGCCGGCCAGATCGGACCGCACCTTCCATGAATCCCGACCATTCCGTCGCGGTTTCGGCGCCCGCCCAGTAAAGCCGGTCGACAGGACCACAGAGTGCGTCACCACAGGTGGTCATCGTCCCTGGCGCCATCGACGCATTGTACCCACCCGCTGACCACGGGGTCGTCGACCAAGCTTTGTCGACGTACTCGATCGGATCGCCAGCCCTCGGGCCGAAGTACCGAGCGAGGTCGTCGAGGACGCGGTCGCGACGCTCGGCAACGGGACGATCCGTCCACTCGAGTGCGTCGGCTCCGGCGACGAACCCGACGAGTGCACCACGGCCGGTTTCGGGGAGTGTTGCGTCAGCGACCTCAGAGAGGATACCGTCGGTCGCCAGCACCGACCCTGAGTACCCATCGCTACGCCAAAACGGCTCCTCGTAGACAGCGAAGCACTTGATGACCGATCCCATCGGCATCCGTTGGGTCAGTGCCTCCCGACGCCCCGATAGGGGCGGATCGTACTCGATCCGCCCGGCGAGTGGCGGCGACATCGCCACGATCGCATCCGAAACCGTGTAGTTCGCCTCCGCGGTGACGAGCGAAACCGTGTCACCAGTCCGGTCGATCCGTCGGACTGGCTCGCCCAATCGGATCGCATCGCCGAGGTCCTCGGCTAGCCGTCTCGAGAGTTGGTGGATACCACCGACGAGACGGTACGCCTCCGTTCGACCGTCTCCGTTCGTAACCGCTTCGAGTCCGCCGCTCGCGTCGACGGCGGAGAGAAAAGACAGGAGCGAAATCTGGCTCGGTTCGACGGTGAACTCGGCACGGACGAACGCATCGAACGCCTCACATGCAGCGTCCGTCGTGATCGTCTCTCGTTTCCAGGTCTCGAGCGTGGTCCCGTCCCACGCTCCGGCAGTCGGAGCATCCTGGGGTGACTCAAGCGGGACCGATTTCCGAAGCGTTTCGATGCGCTCGAACGCCTCCCGTAGCGTCGCCTCCGATTCGGCTGGCAGCGCCCGATACCGCTCGTCGTGTTCGAAGATCTCACCGGCCACCGCAACCTGGTCAGTCCCGTCGTCGTACTGCGACCATAGCTCGAGATCGAACGCCTCGACCAGATCGAGCACGCGGTCGTGGTTCGTTCCGATCCACTGGGCACCGAGGTCGATCGGCTCGCCGATCGACAGAGTGTGTTCTGCGGTTCGACCGCCGACGCGGTCTCTGGCCTCGAGAACGACCACGTCGAATCCGTCAGCGGTCAGCGCTCGAGCCGCAGCCAGTCCGGCCAGTCCGGCCCCAACGATACCGACGTCGTGAGTGGAGTGTGTCGTGGTCATGGAAGCACCTCGATCGGAGACGACAGCGTCTCCGGGTAGGGCTCTGGTCGAGCCGAATAAAGAGTCTTTTCGGTCGCGTCGAAACCGCCGGGCAGCGACTCGACGGAGATCCGACGGCCCGCCTCAGCCGATGTACCGCAGGTCGTCGTCCGTCGGCACGTCCATCTGCTGTTGCTGTTCCATCTCCTGGATCTTGCCGATGACGTCTTCCATCTCGTCGGCGCGCTCGTCGAGCGTCTCGTAGTCGACGTCGAAGCCAAGCAGGTCCTCGAGGGCCTCGAGCACCGCGCGGGCGCTTTTCGGGTCGACAAGGTAGCCGCTGGTCTCGCCCATCAGGCAGGCCGCCTCGAAGCCGCGGCGTTCGCCAAGTCCCAGGAGGAGCCCGGAGACGCCCACGATACCGCCGGCGGGTTCGTTCTCGCGAAACTCGACGCCAGCCTCCTCGAGCGACTCGAGTAGTGACTCGTCGCTGACAGCGCCGACGACGGCGTACTCGTCGATGAGTTCGCCTGTCGGAACGCCACCTAAGGCGTAGACCTCGCTCGCGCCGAACTCCTCGGCGACGTCGAGAAACGCGCTCGTCAACACGTAGTGGCCCGCGTTCGTCTGTGCCTGGTGATCTCCCGTCAACAAGAGTAGATCTCGGCCCTCGGGGAACGAGACGGCGTGGATCTCCGTACACGTCAGGTCCGCGACGCCGTCTTCGACGGTCACCTGTGGTGGGAACTCCTGAGAGTATATTCGTCGGACGAGTGTACAGTCACCCGCACACTCCTCGAGTACGTGGTCGACGGCGAGTTTTCCAACGTGTCCAACGCCGGGTAGGCCCTCGACGAGTACGGGATCGTCGAGGTCGACCTCGGCGACCGTCTCGATGTCGAGTTCGTCCATACCGTATCAGCGACCGGGACGGTTAAGAGCGCGTCGGTACTCGCCGTATGGATCGCCTGGGTTGAACGGTGCCGGCGCGGTGTTCTCAGTCGCAGCGCCGCAGTCGGGACAGCGATCGCCGAGTGAGTAGACCGGGCGGTCGTGTCGCTCACGCCATGCCGAACAGACCCGAATGTCAGATTTCATACTCGAAAGCGTGTCGATAGACTCGAGACAGCCTCGTTACTCGTCGTCGGTTCGGCGTTCACGGTGGTACTCACCGACGCCATCGTGGTCTTCGATCGCCGCGACCGCACGCTCGGCGCTTTCTTCGAGCTGTGCCTCGGCGGTCTTGTAGTTGGGTGCCTGAACCTCGATTCGATACTCGGGCGCACCGACGTAGCTGACCTCGAGGTCGACTTCGTCCGGTACCTCGCCGTTCCCTTCGGCGGCTTTGAGCGCCTCGCGGATGCCGTCGACGCCGGTCGGCGACGGGTTCTCGAGATCGACGTAGCCGGTGACGTTGACGTACGGCACCGAAACGTTCTCGCGGGCGGTTTCGACGATCGCCTCGAGTTCGTCGGTCGAGATATCGGTGCTCTCGAGGGCCTCTTCGCCGTGGATCGCGGCCTGCTTGAAGCCTTCGTAGAGGCTTCCGTGGGCCCCAATCAACTCGTTCGCGACAGCGGTATAGGATTCGTCGTCTAGGCCCTCGAACGCCAGATCCATCCAGTTGTCGGCCTTTTGCTCGTTTTTCCACTGCTGGATCTTCTCCGAGCGCTGGTGGTCGTTGACGTCTTTGAGCGAGAGGTCGATCTGTTCGTGTCCCTCGTCGACGTCTAAGACCTTGCAGACGACGATCTGGCCCTCACGGACGTGATCGCGGACGTTTTTGATCCAGCCGCTTGCGACTTCGGAGATGTGGATCAGCCCGCGTTTGTCCTCGTACTCCTCGAGATCGACGAAGACGCCGAAGTCTTCGATCTCGTCGATCTTGCCGACGACGAGTTCGCCGGGGTCAGGCCAGCCGCTGTACTTCATCGTGACTCGACGGTTTCGACGATCTCGTGTTCGATCTCGGCTTTGCCTCCCGTCGGGCGGGCAAGCGTCGTCCCACAGACGGCACAGGCGACCTCCGTCGAGGCTTTGCCGAAGACGGTCTGTTCGTTCTCGCAGTCACCGCAACGGACGCTGTAGAAATTTCCTGCCATCGTAATCACTCCTGGAACTCGAGTCGGCCGGCGCGCCATCCCTTGCGGAGGTGGGCTTTGCCACACTCGCTGCAGCGGTATTTCAGGTCGGTCTTCTTGGTCGGCTTTTCGCCACTGGGGACCTTCGAGAACTTCCCGGAGTTACCGATGCTCGAGGTCTGGCGTTTTCGCTGTCGGTCGGCGACCTTCTTCATGCCAGTCGAGGCGCCGGTTCGGGTCTTCTCGACTTCGTGTTCGTAGTGTGCGTGGCAGTGCGGGCAGTACGTATTGAATCGGCGTGGCATCTGCATGGTTATCTCACTTGCCGAGGGCTAAGGTAGCCCCGTTTAAAACCCGTTTGGTTCGCGGTCGATCCTGATCTCTCGCGAGCGAGCGATTGAATTATATGAGCGTCT
This sequence comes from Natrarchaeobaculum sulfurireducens, assembly GCF_003430825.1. Taxonomy (NCBI): domain Archaea; kingdom Methanobacteriati; phylum Methanobacteriota; class Halobacteria; order Halobacteriales; family Natrialbaceae; genus Natrarchaeobaculum; species Natrarchaeobaculum sulfurireducens. The sequence goes on from NZ_CP024047.1 coordinate 2,618,406, forward strand.
CCAACCTCATTTGGGGCCGCCGTCGATCACGCGATCCCTCGAGGTGCCCGTTGGTCAACTCTTTCCGAGAGCGATCAATCACAACGCCCAGCCATCGAAGCGTTTAATCCGCCATCACGTGAACTCGAGGCCATGAAGCGGCTCATCATCCACGGCGACCCAGGGATCCGGAAAGGGGCCATCATCGAGCACGCGGGGGAGCAACTGGTCTGTTTCGGGATCAGCCGCAACGGCGAGTGGCACGGACCCGAGGAGGTCCAGCTCTGGTGTACCGTCGGCGAGGAGTCTGAGTTCGAAGACTTCGAACGCCGAAACTTCATCCCACACTTCCTCGACGTCGAACGCGTCGACGCTGACGAGGTCGACGTCGTCCGACCGAAAGGCGAACTCACGGTCTAACGCCGCAGTCGCGGTCGGTCGCCGTTTTGCTGCCGTCGGCTCGAGGTGGAACTCGTCGCATCGTCGTTTTCGAGCACAGCTTACGGACGGCAAGCCGCGTCAGTTTTCGGCCACTCACAGAAGTGCAAAGAGGAAGCCCACGGGTTTAGCCGTGGGTGGATGATGGGACAGCGCACCTACCTTGATAGAAACAGACACAAAGCTGGTCAGGGGCGGAGCCACGACACGCTGGGTTCGGACCGTTCTCGGCGGACTGAGACGTCAGGGAACCGGTTCAGACACGCTCGAGGCGACCGCGCCGTCCAGATCGGTGACCGACCGGTAGAATAGCACCGAGAAGACCAGAAAGACGGCTCCGAAGGCGGCTGCGACGACCGTCGAGCTGCCGAGCACGACGAGGGTGGGACCGAGTTCCAGGGTGGCTGGAGGCTCACCCGGCGCTGGCGGCTCTGAAAGCCAGTGGAACACGCCCGCATAAACCCCACCCAGCAGGACTCCACCGAGAGCGGTCACGAGCACGTAGCCGACGACCGAACGGAGGTTGTCCCTGACGACCTCGAGGCTGCGTCCCAGACTATCGATCGCTCGAGCGCCCTCGAGAACGATCGCGTGACCGTAGAACTGGAATGCGACGAAGATCGCCAGATATAGCGCGGCCATTACGAGTGCAATCACGGCCACGAACGCGAGCGCAACCAGCCCCCCGTCGGCGGCGATCATTCCGAGGACGCCGATTACCGCCGTGAAGAACACCACCAGTCCGAGTGCAAGCACGATCGCGAGCACGAGGAGGTAGGCACCGAGCATCGAGAGGTAACACGACGTCCCATGAGAGACGAACCGACTGACGGTGGGCCGGTCGTCCGTCGCGGCATCGTTCGCGATCCCGAGCAGTCCGCCCCAGAAGAACGGATACACGAAGATTGAGATGCCAGTGACACCCCACGTGGCGGCGAGCACGACGACCGGGTCCTGAACGACATACTGCGGGAGTTGTCCCAGAAGCGCAACGAGGCCGTACGCGAGGGCGAGGCCGAATACGATCGGATTCGCACGGAGGACAGCGGGGGTTCGTTTGAGAGAGCGGATGACAGCCATACCGAGTTCTTGTCAGCGATCCATAAATACGTTAGCGAGAGCGACGTGGCGACGTCCAGCACGCTTTTTGCACGGCGGGCCCACGCTCGGGACGAATGAGTCGGACGGACGACCTCGTCATCCCGGCGTTTCGCCCCCACCCTCGACGTGCTGCGCTCGTTCGTCCTCGGTCTCCCAGACCGGGTGGCACCGGAGATGATCCTGATCGAACTCGACGACCCCAGATCAGCAACGCTCGAGGGCGAACCGGACCGTCGATTCGGCTCGGGTCATGAGTGACTCGCTTCTCGAGGCCGTTCAGATGCGCCTACGCGCGCTGGTCGACCCGACCCGGTTCGGACAGTTCGCTGGCGTCGGCTTCGCTGGGGCCGCCGTAGACAACGTTGTGCTCTTCTTGCTGGTCGAGCTCACCGTTCTGGGGCCGGTCGTCGCGAAGGTCATCGCCTGGGAACTGGCGATCGTGGTCATCTTCGTGATCAACGAACGCTGGACGTTCGCAAACTACGGACAGGTCGGGCCGCGGGCGCTCGGTCGACGATTCCTGCGATCGAACGGCGTCAGGTTCGGTGGCTTTCTCGTGACGCTTTCAGTGCTTGCAATACTCGTCTACGGCTTCGACGTCTGGTATATGACCGCGAACGTGATCGGCATCGGCGTCGGATTCTTCGTCAACTACACCTGTGAGAGCCTCTACACGTGGAAGGTCCACCGGGGGTAACGGGAGAAACCCGCATACGGCATCCGAATCACAACCCTTAATTAGTCCACTCGGTTAGAGAGAGGTAGCGGGATGGGATAGCCAGGAGATTCCGGCGGGCTCATAACCCGCAGATCGGTAGTTCAAATCTACCTCCCGCTACTTTTCGACGCGAACAACAGCGAGGAACGCAGTGACGAGTGTCGTGAGCGCCAAAAATAGGTTAGTGGTAGTTTGAACTAGAAAAGTCGCAACCTGTGAGCTATGCGAGCAGGTCCGTCTTTGCGTAGTTCAAATCTACCTCCCGCTACGTTTCGACGCGAACAATACCGAAGAGCACAGCCACATCGGTTCGAGCGGCTGATTGCGTCCACAGCATCACGTTGTAAAGGGGAGTGGCAGTATCCGGTGGGTGAGAGCCAATCGGTTGCAACACGCCGTCCACGAGCGAGCGGGCGAGCCAGCAGAAGAGATTGTTGCGGCAGCAGCGGCGTTCGATAGCGACCTCGTTGTCCTCGGCGTCCGGAAACGCTCCCCGGTCGGAAAAGTGCTGTTCGGCAGCGTCACGCAGGCAGTAATCTTCGACACCGATCGGCCGGTCACGGCCGTCGCACCGGCCGACAACGTCTGATCGAGGGTGCTGTCCGTCGGAGTAGCGCCGTCGGGTCTTTCAGGTCACTCATTGCTCTCCCCTCCTCCACCGACCATCACGTACTGCCATCCTACACCAGTCGTGGCTCACCATCTTCTTACACCAGTCGTGGCTCACAGATTTCGACAGTACACCGACCGATCAGGCCGCGAGCCTCGGCGTCGTCCCGAGCAATCTTCGCCTCAAGTACGTACCGACCGGGGCCGACGGGCTGCCACTCCCGCTCGTCGACGCGGAGCCGCTGGGACCACCGTCGGCGGAATCGCTTGCGTTCCCCGCGGGCGAACGCGATGGTCGACGGCCGATCGGGAATTCCCCGAGGGTGACACGAGGCGGCCGGATGGCCGTCGACGGCCCAGTACCAGCGTTCCGGCGAGTCGGTCCGAAGCCGGATCGGGACGGGCAGTCGATTCTCGAGCGTGACGTCGATCGAAACGGGCTCGCCGAGACGGTATTCATCGCGGTCGGTCGAGATAGTGACGTCGATCGCCCGGCACCGAATAGCCTGTGGGAGAACGGCGTCACTCAGCGCGCTCCAGTCGATCGTTCGGCCGCTCGAGGCAGGGCTCCGTCGTGAGTGCTCGAGAGGGGACGACTCGTCACGGCGCATCGGGTCGACGCTCTCATCGTGGGCCGAAAAACGTGTCGTCACCCGAGCCGTCGGCTGCGGGGTCGTCGTACCGGTGGCAGGCAACGACGTGTCCGCACGAGTCACCGCCGGTGTCAGAGACGGACTGAAACGACGGGGCGGAAGTTTCACACGGCGTCTCGAACGCCTCTGCGAGTTGCGTTCGGGCCGACGCGAGGTCGCCGTCGGCGACTCGCTCGAGTGCGTCTTCGAGGATGGCGTCCGCGTCGGGGTCCGAAAGCGGCGTTGGAACGCCGACTGCCTCCCGGATTGCCGACGCATTGGCACCAGTTTCGGTGGCGTCGTCGCGAGCGGGCGCGACCCCGAGCGCTGCGAGGCCGTCGTCGGTCGAGTCGTCGATCGCGTCCTCGAGCCGAGCCCGAAGCACCATTACGGGCCGAAACTCGTCTGCCTCGAGATCGAACGCGTCGGGTGGGACGATACGTGGACAGCGCGTGTGGAACCGACAGCCCGACGGCGGGTCGATCGGCGAGGGGACTTCGCCTTCGAGGACGATTCGCTCGCCTACCCAGCATGGGTCGGGTTCGGGGAGTGCCGACAGCAGCGCCTCGGTGTAGGGGTGGACCTCGCGGGACCCCTCCCCGTGGCTACCGAAGAGGTCGGTCGGGGACCCCCGTTCGACGATCCGTCCGAGGTACATGACGGCGATCCGGTCGGAGACGTGTTCGATCACGGAGAGATCGTGACTGACGACGAGGATCGAGAGGCCGAACTCGTCCTGGAGGTCCGCGAGCAGATTGAGGATACGGGCCTGTTCGCTGGCGTCGAGCGCCGAGACGGGTTCGTCACAGACGAGCACCTCGGGCTCGAGCGCGAGTGCGCGGGCAATCGCGATCCGCTGGCGCTGCCCGCCGGAGCACTCGTGGGGGTAGCGACTCGCGTAGGTGGCGTCCAGACCGACGCACTCGAGCAGCTCCGCGATGCGCTCGTCCCGACGTGGCGCGGATACGAGTTCGTGGGCCTCGAGTGGCTCGGCCACGAGGGCTCGAACGGGCAACTGCGGGTTCAGGCTGGCGTCGGGGTTCTGAAAGAGGTACTGGACGCTCGTCCGGAACGCCTCGCGCTCACGACCTGTGAGGGTGGTGACGTCGGTACCGCGGTAGCTGACCGTCCCGGCCGTGGGCTCGAGCAGCCCGACCAGCGTCTGTGCGAGCGTCGTCTTGCCACAGCCGCTCTCGCCGACGAGTCCCAGCGTCTCGCCGGCCGCAAGTTCGAGGTCAACGCCGTCGACTGCGCGGACGGTTTCACCGCGGCCAAGCAGTCGCTCGAGGAGGCCGTCCGTCGTCTCGTAGTGCGTCTGCAGGTTCTCGGCGCGCAAGCGGACGTCGTCGGTCATCGACGATCACCCCCAGTTTCCTCCTCCTCGCCGACGATTCGCACCTCGTACTCGAGGCCGCCGTCGAGGTCGCCCGTGTACTCGTGACAAGCGGCGACGTGAACGTCGGAGCCGCCGCTCGCCACGTCCGTCACGGGCCGTCCGGTATCAGCCTCGAGCAACGGTGGATCCCGCGTCGCACAGACTGCCTCGGCGTACGGACACCGCGGGTGAAATCGACAGCCGGTCGGACGGTCGACCGGATCGGGCATCGAACCGGGGATTGGTGGCAGCCGATCCCGTCCGTCGCCGATGCGCGGGATCGAGGCCATGAGACCCGCAGTGTAGGGGTGTTTGGGATCGTAGAACAGTTCCTCGACCGGCGCGCGTTCGACCGCATCGCCGGCGTAAAGCACCAGCGCCCGATCACAACAGGCTGCGACGACGCCCAGATCGTGGGTGACGAGCTGAATGGCCATCTCGTCGTCGCGTGCGAGGATCTCGAGCAACTCGAGCAGCTGTGCCTGGACGGTGACGTCGAGCCCGGTCGTGGGCTCGTCGAGGATCAGGAGGTCGGGGTCACAGGCGAGCGCCATGGCGACGGCGGCCCGCTGGAGCATCCCGCCGGAGAACTCGTGGGGGTAGTCGGCGTACCGGCTCGCTGATGCGGCGATTTCGACGCGCTCGAGGAGATCGATCGTCCGCTCGCGGGCTGTACGTCGGGAGACGGCTTCGTGGGCACGGATCGTCTCGGCGATCTGCTCGCCGACGGTGTAGACGGGGTTGAACGTCGCCGCTGCGTTCTGGAACGACATCGAGAGGCGATTGCCACGGATCGCACGGAGTTCCGAGGGCGAACACGAGAGTAGCTCCCGGCCGTCGAACCGGATCGTCCCGTCGACGATCTCGCCGTCTCCGACGAGCCCGAGCAGTGCCAGGCTCGCGACGGTCTTCCCGGCCCCGCTCTCGCCGACGATCCCAAACGTCTCGCCGCGCTCGAGCCGGTAACTGAGGCCGTCGACGGCGCGGACGACGCCAGCGTCAGTGTAGAAGTCGACGGTGAGCGATTCGACCTCGAGCAGCGCCACTACCGACCCCTCCGTTCGGCGTCGTCGGTTCGTGGGTCGAGCGCGACGGCCACTCCATCACCGACGAGATTGATCGCGAGTACGAACAAGAACAGGGCCAGGCCTGGGAAGACGGTGACGTGCCAGTGGCCCTGGAGCAGGGCGGTCTGCCCGCGGGCGAGCATCGTCCCCCACTCGGGCGTCCCGGGGGGTAATCCGAGCCCCAAAAACCCGAGCGCGGCGGCCGCGAGGACGACCGTGCCGACGTTCAACGTCGCCTGGACGATCACCGGCGCGATCGCATTGGGGACGACGTGTCTGGTGAGGATCGTTCGAGTTGACGTTCCGAGCGCGCTCGAGGCGCGGACGTACTGGGCATCCCGAATCGAGAGGACCTCACCGCGCAGGAGTCGGGCGTACGAGAGCCAGCCGGTGACGACGAGCGCGGCGACGACGTTCCAGAAGCCCTGCCCGAGGAGCGCGACGACGGCGATCGCCAGGACGAGAAACGGGAACGCATAGAGCGCGTCGACGAGACGCATGAGCAGTTCGTCGACCCAGCCGCCGACGTACCCCGCGACCGCCCCGACGGGAATCCCGATTCCCAGGGCCAGTGCGACTGCAATCGCGCCGATTGCCAGACTGTACCGACCGCCGACCAGCACACGCGAGAACACGTCTCGGCCCGCCCAGTCGGTCCCGAACGGGTGTGCGAGCGACGGCCCGGCGTTCGGTGGTCCGACGTACATCGCCGCGGGATCGTACGGCGCCAGCGCGAACGGCTGGAGCGTGATTCGATACCCCATCGTCGCGACCTCGAGCGGCCGGGCGAAAACTGCGACCAGCGCCAGTCCGAAGACGAGCACCGCACCGAGGGTGGCCGACCGGTTCGTTCGAAACCGAGCCCAGACGCCCGCCGTCTGCGACCGTGATCCAGCGGCGTCGGTGGACGGAGTGGCCTCGGCAAGCGGCCTCGAGCGAGTCGACTCGAAGTCGTCGTCTCGAACAGCCCTCTCGCTGGTCGACGCACGGACCGTCGTTTCGTCGACGTCTCGGTCGAAGCCCTCGATCCGGATACGTCCGCGTCGCGTGGTTGGGCCTGGTCGGGTCATCGGTCGTACCTGATTCGTGGATCGAGGACGGCGTAGACGATGTCGACGAGCAGATTTGCGACGACGACGGAAACCGCGATCAACAGCACCGCAGCCTGGACGACGGGGAAATCACGCTGGTCGATCGCCTCGACGAGCAACTGGCCCATCCCTGGCCAGGAGAACACCTGCTCGACGACGACGGCACCGTCGACGAGAAACGCGATCTGTAAGCCAGTGACGGTGACGACCGCGGCCAGCGAGTTCCGAAGGACGTGTTTCAGAAGTACCGTCCGCTCGCGAAGCCCCCTCGCGCGGGCAGCCCGGACGTACTCTTTCTCGAGTTCACGACGCATCGACGCGCGTAGCAGTCGCATAACCAGGGCGGCCGAGGCCGCCGCCAACGTGAGCGTCGGCAACAGCATAAACCACAGCATCTCGAGGCTCAGCAAGGACGCGTCGGGCGGCGTCACTCGGACCCAACCCAGCTGGACGCCGAAGACGAACAGAAGGACGAGCCCGAGCCAGAAGTTCGGCGTCGCGATCGCAGCCAGGGCGGCGAGACGACCGACTTCGTCGGCGGTTCGGCTGGCGGTGGTCGCCGCGAGTACACCCGCAGGAATGCCAACGGCGAGCGAGACGACCCACGCGGAAAGCCCGAGCAGGAGCGTCGCTGGCAAGCGCTCGGCGATCGTGGCCTCGACGTCGCGGCCGGTGATCGGGGACTCACCGAACTCCAGAAAGAGCACGTCGTGTACCCAGCCGAGATACTGCTGCCAGACGGGATCGTCGAAGCCGTACTCCGTTCGCAGGTCGTCTCGAACTGCTGGATCGATCCCTTCGAACCCGACGAGGACGTCGATCGGATCGCCAGGCGCGAGGTGGAGTAGCCCGAACGTAATCGCCGACACACCGACCAGTACCGGCATTGCGAGCAGCGTTCGTTCGAGAACGTACTTTCCAAGCGCCATTACTGATCCGTTCAGGTGGTGTCAACCGAAGAACTCGTCGAGGATATGCGCTTCGAACGCCGGATCGACGAACGACTCGAGCAGCGGTGGCACCGGCGTGTAGGCGACGGTCCCAGAACCGGCGTAGACGGTCTCGACGATCCGGTCGCGCGGGAGGAGACGGTCGATTCCCCGGCGAACGTCGACCTCGTCGAACGGTGCGAGGTAGGTCGGATAGATGAGGAAGTCGTACTGACCGGCGACGGTTCGCTCGACGCCGTACGTCTCGTCGCTCGCGAGTTGGTCGACGCTCTCGGCGGTGAGTCCTGTCGCAACGTCGATCTCGCCAGCCTCGAGTGCGGCCTGTCTGGCGGCCGCATCGGTAAGAACCCGCAGGCGGATCGTCTCGACCGGCTGGCTGTCGACGCCGCCCTCGTCGACAGCCCAGTGATCTTCGAACCGCTCGAGGTCCCAGTATTCGCCGCTCGACTGGCCTGCGAACTGGTAGGGTCCGGTTCCGACCGGCGTCTCGACGAGGTCGACGTCGCCGTCCTCGCCGGCCGCAAGCGGGACGATCGGCACGTTGGCGGACGTCTCGAACGGCCCGTACGGCTCCGTGAGGCTGATCTCGAGCGTCGAGTCATCGAGCACGTCGACGGCGTCGAGCCACTCGAAAACGTCGGCCTCGCGTGGCGTCCCGTCGTAGCGCTCGAGGGAGAACTGGACGTGCTCGGCGGTGAGCGACTCGCCGTTGTGGAAGGTCACGTCCGATCGCAAGTCGAAGCGATACGTCGTTTCGTCGAGTCGCTCCCAGTCGGTGGCGAGTTGTGGCCGAGGCGTCCCGTCGAAGTCGACGCCGAGGAGCCCCTCATAAAGAAGCGTCGTCGCCATATTCGACGTGGTGTCGTGCATCTGGACCGGGTCAGTGTTCGAGATCGACGCGATTGCATCGCCGACGAGTCGGTCGGTGTTCGAGATCGAGACGGCGGTTTCAGCGTACGGAGCGAAGACGGACTCGTACTCGCTGCCCGGCAACGGATAGCTCCGCCAGTCGTCGACGACGTCGCGCCGGTAGACGGTAGCCGATTCGCCGAACCGAACGATCGACACGGGGGCCCGACGGACGAGTTCCTCCTGAAGCTCCGCGTACAGCTCCCGCCGATGCGTCTCGTCTGACTCGGCAAGGCCAGCCTCGAGTAGTTCGTCGACGGTCTCGCTTTCGAAGTGGTTGAAGTTGAGACCGGACGGGGCGGCCTTTTCGGAGTGAAACAGCGGCTCGAGGTACGTGTGCGGATCCCAGCCGCCGCTGACGTCGAGCGTGACGAGGGCGTTTTCCTCGCTGTCGGCCATACTGAAACAGAGATCCTGGTACTGACCCCACTCGAGTTGCTCGAACGAGACGTCGAACAACCCCGTCTCGTTCAGTTCCTGCTGGACGAGCTGGGCCCACCGGACCCGCTCGTCGTTCTCGACGTTCGCGTAGATCGTCGTCTCGACCGGCGGATCGACGCCCGCCGCCTCGAGGCCGCGCTCGACGAGTGCAATCGCCTCGTCGTCAGCCCCCTCGCTGTCGGAGCGAGTCTCGTTCTCGTCGGCAGTCACGCAGCCAGCCAGCCCGACGGTTACGGCGGCACCGATCCGACTCAGAACCGATCGTCGGCTCCCACGCCGCCTCCATCCCTCCGACGCATCCATACGCCACCAGTTGCGACGCCGTCGGTATATACTGTTCGCCGTCAGAGACCGTCGTGTCAACCGGAGAGTGATCTGTCTGGAACGGGTCGCTGTTCGGAGAGACACGCAGCCGGTTGTAAACTGTGTCAGAAATCGGGACCGAAGCCCGCCGCGGAACGATCGTTGTCATCGCTTTCGGGCACTCACTGTCCCGAGAGACGATCACCGATACCGGGTTGCACTCCAGTCTCAGTCGTCGCCAGTCTCGTCGACGATCACGACGTCACCGTCGACGACGTCGACGTTGATCAGTGTCTTGACGTCGTAGCCCGCGTCGTCGACTTTGTTCTCACCGCCGACCTTCTTGATCACCGCGACGGTGTCGACGACTTCGGCCCCGATACCGTCGAGCGCCTCGAGCACCGAAGCGAGCGTCCCGCCCGTCGAGAGCACGTCGTCGATGACGAGGACGCGTTCGCCCTCGGTAACGTCGTTGATGTACATCTCGTTTTCGGAGTAACCGGTCTGCTGAGAGATGGCGACCTCGTGTTCGAGCCCGTACTCGCGTTTACGGATGACGGTCAGCGGAATGTCGGTCATTAGCGAGACGGCCGTCGAGATGTGAATGCCCATCGCCGCCGGCGTGACGATCCGGTCGACGTCCTCGAGTTTCGCCTTGCGGATGATTCGGATGACGATCTCGCGAAGCAGACCAGGGTCGAGTTTCGGCACCCCGTCGCTGATCGGGTGTACAAAGTAGTGATAGCCGTTTTTCTCGACGATCGGCGCCTCGAGAAGCGACTGCTTCAACTGATCCATGTCGCAGGTGGGGTGGAAGCGAAGTAAAAGGTGACGATCCGGTCGACGGCGTGTGAGCGGCGATACCAGCCCGCGAGCCACTTCGGGAGGTCACGAGCGACCCGGCCAGTGCGGCCGGTTTCGTGGCCGCTCGAGCAGTCGGTCGAACAGCAGACGGCAACCCAGCCCCACCAGTCAGACAGCGGTCGGTCGTCAGCCGTCAGAGCCGTAACTGAGTTCCGGTGGCTCGTCGCCGTGGCCCAGACGCATGTGGCGTTCGTAGTAGATGTGAGCGGCCGCTGTCGCAGTGAACGTGACGGCGACGATCCCCATCCAGGTCAGGTCCGAAAGCGCCGTGAACGGATCGATCTCGAGCCAGAGCGCTGCGGCCAGCGCACAGCTTATCGCGCCCAGCGAGAGATACAGTTCGCGCCAGGCGAACTCGTGGCCGGGGACGATCTCGAGGTAGACGCTGATATCGTGGGTCCGGTCGGTCGCCTGGATCACGCCGTGGTCGGAGTCGAACGTGAGGATACCTACCTCGTCCATCTTCGGCAGATGGGTCTGTTGAAGCGTCGTGTAGACGCGCTTTCGTTGGGCCGATGTCACTTCCTCGGTCGTCGTCTCGTACTCCCAGGCGGCGACCTGCTGGGCGAGATCGCCGAGTTCGACCGGTCGATCGTCGCGTTTCAGATAGTGGAGGACGTAGCGACGGCGCTGGTTGCGAAGTACCTCGAAGACGTCACCCTTGGTAAGTTCGGGTGGATCGACGTCGGCGTCGGCGTCGGCGTCGGTTTCCGACGGCGGCTGGCGTCGTTGCGTCGCCATATAGGTCACCGTCGGCTGGAGGGATTGTTGCGTTCCAGACCCGCTCGTTCAGCCATTACGTCGTCGCATGAACGCCACCTATATAATTCTCCTGTCCTCCGCGAGAAAGTTACAGTGCAGACACGACAACCGAGACCAATTGACCTCCTCCACGCCCTGAAGGACGTGGAATCCGGCCATCGGATTTCCGCCAAGCGTGGCGTATCACGCCGTCGAGTTACCGGTACTGATCGTCACGATCGATTCGGCGATCTCTGCGGCGAGTCCGTCTTTCGATCCTTCGTACCGGGCGGCGTCTTCACGGTGGACGAACAGTGCTCGCGTCCGGTCGCCACCCATGACGCTCGCGTCGTTGGCGACGACGAACGCGAGAGCAGCCCGCTCGAGGGTGTGTCTGGCCGCCTCGATCATCGCCGCGTCGTCGCCGGAGGTTTCGGTTTTGAAGCCGACGATCGGCAGGTCGGGCCGTGCCTCGCGGAGTTCGTCGATGAGCTTCGGCGTTGGCTCGAGCTCGAGCGTCAGCTCCTGGCCGGAGCGAATCTTCTCTGGGCTTTTCTCGACGGTGTAGTCGCCGATTGCGGCCGCCGAAACGAGGACACCGGCGTCGGTACAGGCTTCGTGGGTCGCCTCGAGCATCTCGGCAGCGCTTTCGACCGCACGGACGTCAGCGTAGGGGACCTCGGGACCGTCGTGGACCAGCGTGACGTCGGCACCGCGGATGTAACAGGCCCTGGCGACGGCGTTGCCCATCTTCCCCGAGGAACGGTTCGTCAGCACTCGGACGGGGTCGATCGACTCGCTGGTCGCCCCGCTGGTGACGACGACGTGCTCGCCGGAAAGCGGTCGGTCACCCGCTGCGCGAGCGACGTCACAGACGATGGCCTCCTCGCTCGCGATCTTGGCTTTCCCCTCCTCGATCCGTGGGTCAACGAAGTCGACGCCCCACTCTTCGACGGTCTCGATGGCCTCGAGTACGCCGGGATGGTCGTACATCGGTTCGTGCATCGCAGGGGCGATTACGACCGGCGTGTCGGCGCCGAGTGCGGTCGTCGCCGTCGTCGTCACGGGAGTGTCGTCGACCGCACCGGCGATCTTGCCGACCGTGTTCGCCGTCGCTGGCGCGATCAGGAAGACGTCGGCCCAGCCATCGTAGCCACAAAGTTCGACGTGTTCGACGCGGCCCGTGATCTCGGTGACGACCTCGTTTTCGGTCGCGAACTCGAGCGCCCAGGGGTGGATGATTCCCTGTGCGCTGGCGGTGGTTACGGCCCGAACCTCGGCCCCCTGGCGTCGCAACTCGTGGGCCAGTTCGACGGTCTTGACGGCCGCGATCGACCCCGTCACCCCGAGTGCGACGTTGACTCCCTCGAGCATTTGGCTGGTGTTCACACGGCGACGTGTTAAGGGTAGCGAGCCCCGCCGACGGTCGCCGTCGTCGTCCCCGTCGCCGGTGCCGCGTCGATCACTCCCGTTCGACGCTCGGGTGCATCGTCGGCTGCTCGTCGAGCGGTTCAGCGAAGGCCTCGAGGATCGTCTCTCGAGCCTGTTCGTCGCGTCGTCGTCGCTCCGCGTCGTCGATCTCCTCACAGCCCGGTGGAATGTTCCGGTCACGAGCGGTGAAGTACCCCTCCGGGGCGACCCAATCGTGGTAGAAGTTGGCGTCGGAGTCGTGGATCACCGCGAGGGCGACCTTCGCGCCGTGTCCCGCAGCGACGATCGTCTGGTGGGGTTCGCCGGCGATCCGACCGGCGGCGTAGACGCCGTCGACGGCCGTCCGTCCTGCGTCGTCGACGTCGACGTGATACTTGCTCCCGCGCTGGATTCGGCCCACGTCGAGCGGGACGAGGTACTCGCTGTTTGGCCAGGACGCGGCGATCACGCGCCGGGCAGAGAGCGGGTCGCCGCCGTCTGTCTCGAGGACGAACCCCTGCTCGAGGTCGGATTCGTCGATCGGTTCGACGCTTGTCACCCGGCCGAGTTCAAACGTTACGCCCGCGTTTCGGGCTTGCTTGCGGGCGAGCCGTAGGTACCGACGGGCGTCGACACCGTCCGGAAAGCCGGGGTAGTTCTCGAGGCTGGCATTTCGTGCGAGGATCGACTCGCCGCCGTCGACGACGAGGGTGTCGAGTCCTGCTCTCTCGGTGAACATCGAGGCGGCGAGACCGGCGACACCACCGCCGACGATACAGATGTCACGCATGTGTCGTCGTTCCTGCCGACAGCTATCAAAGGTTGCTACCTCGGTTGCGACACCGTCGGACTGAGCGGATTCCGATACGTACCTGTCGGACAGCAGTCACTGACATGAATCAGTCACTGACGAAGTCGCTCGAGGCACGGCGAATGCTCACGCTCGTTCTGTCCGACAGTATTACTTTCGCCTGTCGTGTACGATGGGTGTGGACAGAATTCTCCTCAGCACCGTCGCCTATCGTTCGCCCGAGGAGGTCTTTCCGTACGTCTGCTCGTTCAAGGAGTATCCGCGCTATACGAACCACCTCGAGGAGGTGCGGGTCCACGGTGACGGCGGCGTCGGCTCGGTCTACGACCTTCGGCTCGGGTGGTGGAAGCTCACGTACACCGCCCGGTCGAAGGTAGTCGACATCACCGAACCCGAGTCGCTCGAGTGGCGACTGGTCAACGACATCGACGCCCGCGGTACGTGGCGCGTCGAGGCCGAACCCGAGTCGGCACCGCCGGACGTAGAGACCGCGAGCCGGATCTACTTCGAGGCGATGTACGACCCACACTCTGCGAATAAAGACGCTATCTCGTTGCCGCGGTTCGTCTCGCTCGACTGGGTGATCAAGAAGGTTCGGCCACGGCTCCTCAACGAGGCCCAGACCGTCGTCGAACGGCTCGTCGCCGATATCGAGGGCAGTCACCGCGACGTGGAACTGACGATTCACGAAGTACCCTGAGCATGGCCGACCAGTATGGGTCCCCAGCGGAACCGCCGCCGGAGAGTCGTGTTGTGGCCCCGACGACAACTCACTTGACACTGGCCCCGGTAGCACGGAGTATGGCACCGGTCGAGCCGTGGGAGGGACAGCCGTGCGGGTGATCGTCGTCGGCGCAGGCGAAGTCGGAACGAACATCGCCGAACGGCTCCAAGACGCCCACGACGTGGTCATGATCGACCGGGACCGCGAGCGGGTCGAGTCGATCACCTACGATCAGGACGTACTCGCACTCGAGGGCAATGGCACGTCACTCGAAACACTCGAAGAAGCCGGTCTCGAGCGGGCGGACATGGTGATTGCGAGCACCGACGTCGACGAAACAAACGTGGTCATCTGCGGCGCGGCGAAGGCTATGGACGACGCGTTTACGATCGCACGAATCAAACGCACGAATCTGTTGCGGACCTGGGAGCGATCAGAAGAGGCCTTCGGCGTCGATTTCATGGTCTGTACCGACCTTCATGCCGCGGAGGCGATCGTCGACATCGCGGGACTGCCGGGCGCTCGCGACGTGGATAGCTTCGCGAACGGACTCGTCCGGATGGCCGAATTCGACGTGAAACCGACGAGCCCGATCGCCGGCGAGACCGTCGCCGAAGCCGACCGATACGAGTCGCTGACGTTCGCAGCGATTCTCCGTGACGACGACGTCGTGATCCCCGAAGGCGAGACGGTGATCCAGCCCCACGACGCCGTCGTCGTCATCGGCTCCGAAGAGAGCGTCCGCGAGTTCGCCGGCTCGTTGACGCCCGCTCCGACGCTCGAGCAGGCTAACGAAGTCGTCGTCGTCGGCGGGAGCGAGGTCGGGTACCAGACGGCCCGCCTATTCGAGGCCGCTGGGTTGGAACCCCGACTCCTCGAGCGCGACCCCGACCGGGCACGTGAGCTAGCCGAACGGCTCCCGCAGACGCTCGTCTTACAAAGCGATGCGACGGACATCGACTTCCTCGTTCGCGAGCACGTCGACGAATCCGACATCGTCGTCGCCGCCCTCGAGAGCGACGAGAAGAACCTGCTCGTCTCGTTGCTCGCGAAACGCATCGGCGTCGGGCGCACCATCGGCGTCGTCGAGTACGGCGAGTACGCTGACCTCTTCGAGACCGTCGGGATGGACGTCGCGATCAACCCGCGACTGGTCACCGCCGAAGAGATCACCCGGTTCACTCGCGAACACCGAACCGAGAAACTCGCGATGCTCGAGCACGACCGTGCCGAAGTGCTCGAGATCGAAGTCGACGCGGACAGCGTGCTCTGTAAGACCCGGATTCGCGAGGTAATGGCCGACCTCCCGGAAGGGGTCGTGATCGGTGCCGTCACCCGCGACGGGGAGTTGATCACGCCCCGGGGTGAGACCGTCCTCGAAGGTGGTGACCACGTCGTCGTCTTCGTCGACACCGAGGTGCTCGACGAGGTCGCCGCGGCGCTGTGATGCCGTCCGATAGCGTACGAACTCGGTCGAGCAGTTGGCTCAGAGCGTGTACTCGTGGCTCCCGTCTTCGGTCTCGAGGAATGCCTCGAGCAAGTCGATCGTGCCTGCGATATCGTCGACGTGGGCAGTCTCGGTGACGGTGTGGAGGTAACGCGTCGGGATCGAGATGGCGCCGACGGGCTTTGCGCCGGCGGTGTGCTGGAATCCGGCTGTGTCGGTGCCGCCGGCGGGGAGGATCTCGAGTTGGTAGTCGATTTCGCGGTCCTCGGCGACGGCTTTCATCCGACGGTGGACCTTCGGGTTGGTGATGACGCTCGAGTCTTTGAGTTTGATTGCAGTGCCGTCGCCGAGTGCCGTGACGCGCTCGCCGGCGTCGAAGCCGGGGACGTCGTTCGCGACGGTGACGTCGAGTGCGATAGCAAGGTCGGGATCGACGTCGACGCCGAGTGCACGGGCGCCACGCAGGCCGACTTCCTCCTGGGCCGTTGCACAGAAGTGGATCGTCGCGTCGGGCTCCTCGAGTCGGCGGGCGGCCTCGAGCATGGCGAACAGACAGACGCGGTCGTCGAGGGCTTTGCCGGTGATCGTCTCGCCGACGCGTTCGGTGGTCTGGTCCATCGTCACGAGGTTGCCGGGCGAGATGCGCTCGGTGGCCTCCTCGGAGGGAAGGCCGACGTCGACGACGACGTCCGAGACCTCGGGGGTCTTCTCGCGTTCTTTCTCGTCGAGGGTGTGTGGCGGGGGCGAGCCGATGACGCCAGGGACGTCGCCGTCTTCGGTGTGGATCGTCACTCGCTGGGCTTTGAGCACGCGGGCATCCCAGCCGCCGAGCGGGTCGAGTTCGACGAACCCGAAGCCGTCGTCGTCGCCTTTCACATATCTCACCATGAACCCGATCTCGTCCATGTGGGCCGCGACGGCCACCTCGTGGTCGGTGTCTCCCTCGAGCGTGCCGACGACGTTCCCCATCGCGTCGGTTCGGACGCGGTCGACACTGTCTGCTAGCTCGCGGACGACGAGTTGTCGAATTCGGTCCTCGTAGCCGGGGACCCCGCTCGTCTCGGTCAGTTCCGTCAGGAGTTCGACGTCGAGGGATGTCGAAGTCATGACTAGACGTGTTCCGTTCTGGGCTATAAACACGTGGTTCTCGGCTGTCTGGACGGGGGCTCAACCGCGACTCCCGATCCCCGGTCGGCTCCTTCGGGACTGATCGCAGAGTTCGATGGTACCCGCTGGATATTAGCCCGTCGGTATAGTACTGTGTGTTCATGAGTGACGTACGTGTTGCAGGAACAGGGTTGACCGCGTTCGGGAACGCACCCGAGCGGACCGGCCGCGACCTCTTCGCGGAGGCGAGTATCGCAGCCTTCGAAGACAGCGGTGTCCCCCGTGAGGACGTCGACGCCGTCTTCTACGGGAATTTTATGGGCGAACTCGCCGAACACCAGGGCCACCAGGGGCCGCTGATGGCCGAAGCCGCCGGAGTCGACGCCCCGGCGACCCGCTACGAAGCCGCGTGTGCCTCGAGCGGCGTGGCCGTCCGTGATGCTGTGGTTCGAATCCGCAGCGGTGCGGCCGATGTCGTCCTCGTCGGCGGCGTCGAGCGGATGACGAACCTCGGGACGGCGGGGGCAACGGAGGCGCTCGCCATCGCCGCCGACGAACTCTGGGAGGTGCGAGCCGGGATGACGTTCCCCGGTGCATACGCGCTGATGGCGCAGGCCTATTTCACCGAGTACGGCGGCGAACACGAGGATCTGGCCCACATCGCCGTCAAGAACCACGAGAACGCACTGCCAAACGACAACGCGCAGTACCAGAACGCGATCGAGGTCTCGGACGTCCTCGAGGCCCCGCAGGTCTCGAGCCCGCTCGGACTGTACGACTCCTGTCCGATCTCCGATGGGGCCGCAGCGGTCGTCCTGACGAGTGCGGCCTACGCCGAAGCCCACGGGCTCGAAGCTCCGGTCGCGATCACCGGCTCGGGACAGGGTGGCGACAGATTCGCCTTACACGACCGAGACTACCTCGCACGCTCGCCGGCCGCCCGCGAGGCCGGCGAAGAAGCCTACGCAGACGCCGGCGTCGATGCAGGAGACGTCGACGTCGCCGAGGTCCACGACTGCTTTACGATCGCCGAAGTGCTCGCGATCGAGGCGCTCGGTCTCGAGCCGGTCGGTAAGGGGATCACGGCGGCCCGTGACGGTCGGACGACCGCCGAGGGAGAGACGCCGATCAACCTCTCGGGCGGGCTGAAAGCGAAGGGTCACCCCGTCGGCGCGACCGGTGCCTCTCAGATCGCCGAGATCACGACCCTGCTCGCTGGGACCCATCCCAACAGCGAGTCCGTCGACGACGCGACGATCGGCGTCACCCACAACGCAGGTGGCACCGTCGCCAGCGCGGTCGTCCACGTTTTGGAGGTGGTTGCGTGAGCGAACGTAGTGAAGCGAACGCAATGACGCCAGCGTATGCTCTGGAGGTGGTTGCGTGAGCAAACGTAGTGAAGCGAACGCAATGACGCCAGCGTATGCTCTGGAGGTGGTTGCGTGAGCGAACGTAGTGAAGCGAACGCAATGACGCCAGCGTATGCTCTGGAGGTGGTTGCGTGAGCGAACGTAGTGAAGCGAACGCAATGACGCCAGCGTATGCTCTGGAGGTGGTTGCGTGAGCGAACGTAGTGAAGCGAACGCAATGACGCCAGCGTATGCTCTGGAGGTGGTTGCGTGAGCGAAAACACCGTCCGGGATGCTGGCTTCGACGACTGGCTCGACGCCGTCGAGGAGGGCCAAGCGTACTACCTCGAGTGTCCAAACGATCACGGTTCGCTGCCACCGCGGCGTGTCTGTCCCGACTGCGGCTCGACCGATCTCGAGGAAGTCCCCCTGCCAGAGAGCGGCGAAATCGAGACGTTCACCGTCACGTACGTCCCGACGCCAGCGTTCGAAGACGACGCCCCCTACGCGACGGCCATCGCGAACTTCGGCCCCGTCCGTATTACGGGGCAGGTCATCGGCGTCGACGTCGACGCGGTCGAGAGCGGCCTCGAGATCGAACTCGAAGTGACGGTCTCGGAGACGACCGACGAGCGCGTCCTCGGGTTCAGTCCGGTCTGATCGACCTACCGGTTCCCCATCGCGTTCACCGCCAGCGAACGGCCTTTGTTATTGCGGCACGTTCACACGAGGTATGGCCCTCGCCGATCAGGAGTGTGAAGCCTGTACGTCCGAGGACGAACCGCTCACCGAGCCGGAGTACGCGGACTACCTCGGGGAACTCGAGGACGACGTCTGGGCGGTCGTTGACGACCACCATCTCGAGGGAGCCTACGAGTTCCCGGACTTCCGCAACGCGCTCGAGTTCACCTACGAGGTCGGCGAACTCGCCGAAGAGGAGTGGCACCACCCGGACATCCACCTCCAGTGGGGCGAAGTCCGGATCGAGGTGTGGACACACAAGATCGACGGCTTACACGAGTCGGATTTCGTCATGGCCGCGAAGATGGACCGGTGCTACGAGGAGTATCCCGAGGAGTGACGATCAGCCGACGCGAGTAGCTCACTCGCGAGCCCATATCGTCGCGAGTTCGCCGACGATCTCGGGGTTGCGCAGCGGATCGCTGTCCTCGAGCGGAGCGTCTTCGACGATGCGCTCTAGGATCCGGTACATCGTCTTCCCAGAGTGCGTTTCGGGCAGTTCCGGAGTGAAGACGACCGCCCCAGGACGGACGAACTCGCCGACGCGCTCGGCGACCGAGTCCGCGACGGCCTCCCGGATCGTTTCCCGGTCACGACGCTCCTGGGCGACCGTTGCGAAGACGTAGAGTTCGGTGTCGCCCCCGTCGGTACCCGCGACGGCGGCGGCTTCCGTGACGCCGTCGACGGCAGTGATCGCCGCCTCGAGTTCGGCCGTGCCGAGGCGTCGGTTGCCGACCGTGACGACATCGTCGTCGCGGCCGATGATCCGGACGTAGCCGTCGTCGTCGACGACCGCGCGGTCGCCGGTGAAGTACGACCAGCTGTCGGCCCGCGGATCCGAGAACTCCTGCCAGTATTCCGCTAGGACCCAGTACTCGTCGCCCTCGAGCGGCGAGAGCATCGACGGCCAGGGGCGCTCGATCGTGAGATAGCCAGGCTCGCCGGGCGGAAGTTCCCGGCCGTGTTCGTCGACGATCCCGACCTCGATCCCGGGCAATGGTGGGCCGACCGATCCCGGTTTCATCTCGTCGGTGCCGGGCAGCGTCGAGAGCAGGATGCTCCCGGTTTCGGTCTGCCACCAGGTATCGACGATCGGACACCGCTCGCCGCCGACGTTGGTGTAGTACCACTCCCAGGTGTCCGGCCCGATCGGTTCGCCGACGGTCCCGAGCAGCCGCAACGAGCAGAGATCGTGGGCTGCGGGGAAAGACTCACCCCACTTCGCGAACGTTCTGACTGTCCCGGGGGTGGTGTAGAGCACCTCGACGCCGTTGCGCTCGATGACCTCCCACGGCCGGTGGCGATCCGGGTACCGAAGGCTGCCCTCCGCGAGGACGACCGTCGCTCCGCGGGCGAGCGGCCCATAGACGACGTAGGAGTGGCCGGTGATCCAGCCGACGTCGGCCGTACACCAGTAGGTATCACCGGGCGAGAGGTCGAACACCGTCCCAGCCGTCCAGGCCGTCCCCGCGAGATACCCACCGGTCGCGTGGGTCATCCGCTGGGGCTCGCCGGTCGTCCCGGACGTGTGGATATGAAAGAGCGGATCGGTCGCCGCACGGGGAACCGGCTCGACTTCCTCGCCAGTAAACGTCGTCACGAGGCCGTCGTAATCGTACTGGTCGTCCCCCAGCTGGGTGTCGTGGCTCGGCCCCAGCCGATCGACGACGATCGTCGGGATCGACGTCTCGAGTGCGGCCAGCGCCGCGTCCGCTTTCCGTTTCTGTCCGATGGCCGTCCCCTCCCGGAAGTGGCCGTCGCAGGTGACCAGCACGCTCGAGTCGACGCCATCCATCCGATCGGCGAGCGCGTCGGGCGCGAAGCCGGCGAAGACGACGTTGTGGTGGGCGCCGATGCGGGCACAGGCGAGCATCCCGATCGGCAACGCCGGGAGGTTCGGCAGGTAGAACGTGACGACGTCGTCTTCCTCGACGCCGAGATCACGCAGCGCAGCGGCGACGGCGTTGACCTCCCGGTAGAGATCGAGGTAGGTGTACGCACGCCGTTCCCCGCGTTTGCCTTCCCAGCGGAGGGCGACCTGGTTCTGTCGGGACTCGAGATGGCGGTCGACGCAGTTTTCCGCCGCGTTCAGTCGACCACCGACGAACCATCGGTAGAACGGGGCATCGTCGTCGTCCAGTACGGCGTCGTAAGGCTCGTGCCACTCGAGCAACGACGCGGCCGTCTCCCAGCACGCCGGCCACTCGCGGTCGAAGTCGTCCGCGAGCGGGCCCTCCACATCGGTCGATTCGCGTCCGAATGCGGCCGACGGTCGTCTGGGATGGAGGGGGTCGCCTCGAGCGGGTGGATCCGGTCCCTGGTTGACCATAGAATCGTTCGTACGACCCCGATGCATCTGTATGTTGTGCTCGATGTCATCAGTGGACATACGGGTCGTCGACAGAGCAGATCCACCACGTGGTGTCAGGTCGACGATCTCGAGAGTTCGGACCCGACTCGATCGCACGACCGGAGCGTTCGGTCAGCTAAATGGGCGATCTGAGAGGTGAAGGCACTGTGATTACTCGTCGAGTTCGACGTCGGTGTGGGCCAGTTCGGCGGTCAGGTACTCGACGAACTCCGCCGGATGTTCAGCGTGGGGCAACTGCGTTGCGTAGTCGATGACGACCAGTTCGAGATCGGCGGCGTCGGCGAGGTCACGGCCGTCACGAAGCGGGACGAGTTCGGCGTCTCGACCCCAGACGAGCGTCGTGGGCATCTCGAGGGCGGCGAGTTCCGTCGCGAGGTCGAACTCGGGGTCGAGCGTACCGGCAGCGAACGACGCCGGCGCGTAGCGAGCGCCTGGTTGGTGGGCGCTGTTCCAGGTGTAGGCGACGTCCTCGGGCTCAAGGGCGTCGGCGTCGTAGTACCCATCGCGGACGTAGTACCGTCGAATCGAGGGCTTGCTCGCAAGCAGGTTGTAGACGGTCGTCCCGAGGATCGGCGTCCGCAAAAGAGTCCGAAGCCAGGGCCGTTCGGGGGCGGTCTCGTCGGTAGGACAGATCAACACCAGGTGTTCGAAGTCGGCCTCTCCTGCGGCGTCGGCGACGAACGCCCCGGTGAGCGAGGAGGCGACCACGATGGGATCGTCGGTGACGTCGTCGGCGAAATCACGGACGAACTCAGCGTACAGCGACGGCGAGTAAAGCAACGGCGGTCGCTCGGACCGAGCGAAGCCGGGAAGGTCGATGGCGTAGACGTGATACTCCTCCGCGAGGCGCTCGAAAACCGGTTCGAACTCGTACCCGCTCGCGCCGGCGTAGATGCCGTGATAGAGCAACAAGTCTGGATCGTTCGGATCGCCAGCGACGGTATAGGTGGTCTCGATACCCCGCCACCGGTAGGTCCGTTCGACGCCCGGCAACGGGTTCTCGAGGTCGCCAGCGCGCGCTTTCAGAAACCGGTTGCCGACGACGGCCGCGCCGACGGCACCGAGGGTCGCGCCGAGGACTGATCGGGCTCGCATACGCCGTCGTACGTCGCCGTCGGTCTTCAAGGTGGGGCTATCTCTCACGAGCGCGATTGTGAGCAGGTCCAGCCCCCACGAAGCGTTACTCGGTGCCGGCCGAGTCGGTACCGAGTTCCGACACGCAGGCTTCGACCGGCTCGAGCAGCTCGTCGGCGATGGTGTACGGGTCGGTCTCGCCCGCCCGGACAGCGTCGGCGAGGTCGTCGATCCCGCCGACGCGGTCGAGTTCGTCCTCGAGGATAGCGTGGACGTCCTCGCGCAGCAGGGTTCGGATCTCCTCGGCGTAGCGCTGGCGGGCCATCGCCGCGTGGGTTCCGGAGTCGACGAGGTACGTCTGGTGGGCGGTGAACTCGTCGATGAGGTCGTCGATGCCCGTCGCCGTCGTGGCGACGGTTTCGACGATCGGTGGGGACCAGTCGGCGGCGACCTCGGCTGTGTCACCGTCCGTCTCGTCCGGGCCGTCCCAGTCGGGATGGTGGTCGGTGATCTCGTCTGCGCCGTGGTGGCCGCTGCCGAAGCCGCTTCCCTCGCCGAGGTGGATCATCTCTCGGAGTTCCTGGACGGTTCGATCGGCCCCGTCACGGTCGGCCTTGTTGACGACGAAGACGTCGCCGATCTCGAGGATCCCGGCTTTGAGCGTCTGGATGTCGTCGCCCGATCCCGGCGGGACGAGGACGGCGACCGTATCGGCGGTGCGAACGATGTCGATCTCGTTCTGGCCGGCACCGACGGTCTCGATGATGATCTTGTCCTTGCCGAAGGCGTCCATCGCCTTGACGGCGTCCGCCGTCGCCGTCGAGAGGCCGCCGAGCGTGCCGCGGGCGCTCATCGAGCGAACGAAGACGTCCATATCGCCGACCGTCGAGGCCATCCGGATACGGTCGCCAAGCACCGCCCCGCCCGTAAACGGCGAGGAGGGGTCGATCGCGATGACGCCGACGGTCTCGCCGCGCTCGCGGTAGGTTTCGGCGAGCTTGTCGACGAGCGTCGATTTGCCCGCGCCGGGGCTGCCCGTGACGCCGATCACGTCGGCGTCGCCCGCGTGAGCGTACAGCGCCGAGACGAGCTCGCGGTGGCCCGGCGCACGGTTCTCGATCTTCGAGATGACTCGAGCCAGCGCGCGGTGTTCGCCGGCCAGCAGGTCCTCGAGCAGCGTCTCGTCGCCGGTCATCGCTCGGGCGCGTTCTCGCGGACGAACTCGATCGTCTCTTCGATCGACGTCCCGGGGCCGAAAATCGCCGAGACGCCCTCCGCCTTCAGGTTCTCGCGGTCTTCCTCGGGAACGACGCCGCCGACGAGGACGAGCGTGTCATCTTTCGCACCGTACTCCTCGAGTCCACTCATGATCTTCGGGACGAGGGTATCGTGTGCGCCGGAGAGGATGGAGATCCCCAGCACGTCGACGTCCTCCTGAACCGCTGCCTGGACGATTTCGTCCGGTGCACGGTGCAACCCGGAGTAGATAACCTCGAAACCGGCGTCTCGGAACGCCCGCGCGATGACGTGTGCCCCACGGTCGTGACCGTCGAGACCGACTTTGGCGACCAGACACCGGATCGACTCCCCTTGCTGTTCACTGCTCATACCTCATCTTCCCCGGCCGTGTGTTTGACTTTAACGGAAAACCGTGTTAGTCCCGGCGACACTGAGAGTGCCCCGACGAGCCAAGATCGATCATCGAACGAATGGGCCCCCATCGCTCGACCCCGCCGACCGTGAGAAACCGAGTCGAAATCGTCACCGAAACCCCGCCTCGAGCCCTGCCAGTCGTCGCCAACACTCTCGCTTCGAGGACCCGTTTCGCTCGAGGAGTGTGTCCCGCTCGTGACCGTCCTCGCGGCCGTAACCATCCCGAACCAAAGGCTAAAGAGTGCTACGAACGAACATTCCTGCAATGACTATCGTTCGTCTATTGCGGAGGGATCTTTCGTGGGTGTCGAGATAAAAGAGACCAGGGTCACCGACGCGGAGTTCGAGGAAATGAAACGGTTCGTCTACGAGTACCTCGCGGCAAGCGTACAGAAAGAGACTGAAGGCGGCCGAATGCGATGGTACCCGTGGCACTCCGCCGAGTACCGGTTCAACCACATCCTGAACGTCGTCGAGTTGGCCGAAGAGATCGCTCGTGGCGAGGGTGCAGACGTCGACATTACCCGCGTTGCGGCACTCTTTCACGACGTCGCCAAACTCGAGACCGACCAGGAACTGCATGCCGAAGCCGGCGCTCGCGTCGCCCGTGAATATCTCGAGGCCCGCGCGGACTACCCCGAGTCGTTCATCAGCCAGGTGTGTCGCGCGATCGAACACCACTCCTACCAGGGCGACCTGACGGATCTGGCCCTCGAGACGCAGTGTCTGATCGAAGCCGATCTGCTCGATAAAATCGGTGCCAACGGGACGACGCTTATGCTGTTGCGCATGGGCTATGAGGCCCGCACACACATGCAGGCCGACGAGATGGTCGACCGGGTACTCGAGCGGGGCTACGACGCCGCTTCGCGCGTGAAAAGTGATACTGGCCAGGGAATCGCCCATCAGCGACTCAAGCGTGCGAAGTGGTTCAGCGAGTGGCTCGAAGACGAGATCGCTGGACTATAGCCGTTCTGACAGCGTTTTCAGCCGACCATGGCTCCCGTGTCCGGTCTCTTCGACGGCCCACCGAGGGCGGCGAGGGTCGGTCACCGAACGGTCGTTACACCAGAACAGACTTATCAGGTGGAGAGTAGTAATCTGATAGGATGTACGCCGCCGATAGTCTCACCGACGCCCTCCACCTGACGAAACGGTATCTCTCGGCCCTCTGGCTCCAGGGCTGGCTGAAACTCGGAATCGTTCTCGCATTTCTCGGCGGGTTCGGCGCGTTTCTCCAGGTGTTCAACGTCCCCGTCGAACTGGGTATCCAGGCCCTCGAGGGGTCCGACGAACTCCCCCTCGTGGCCGCCGGGGCGGTGGCCGTCCTCGTGATATACGTCGCGTTCAGATACGTCGCCGCACTGCTCGAGTTCGTTTTCGTCGAATCGCTTCGATCGGAGACGATGTCCGTCCGGCGATACCTCCGGGCGAACGTGCGACGAGGCCTGTCGTTGCTCGTGTTTCGGTTCGCAGTCGGGATCGGCGTGGTCGTCGCCATCGCTGCCCCACTCGTGGCACTCGTCGTTCTGGGTGACGTGTCCGACCCGAACGCACTGTCAGCCGGGGCCGTCGCCGCGCTCGTCGCCTACGCAGTGGCCGTGGTACTGGGTTGGTTCGTCGTCGACACTCTCACGAACGGCTTCGTCGTCCCGATCATGCTCCACGACGAGCGGGGCCCGATTAGCGCCTGGCGGCGATTCGTGCCGGTGATCGGCGCGAACTGGGTCGGCGTTCTCGCGTTCGTGCTCGTCGCCTGGACGATCGGCTTCGCCCTCTGGGCGGTCTTCGCCGTCGTCGGCTTTTTCGCCGCGTTCTTCGGGCTGTTCCTCTGGATTCTCTTCGCTGCCCTCCTGACAGAACTTCACGACTCGCTCGTGCTCGTCGCAGTCGTCGGGCTGCTGGTCGGCTACCTCGCCTACCAGTACGCGGTGGCGCTCGTCGAATCGCCCGTCCGGAGCTACGTTCGCTACTACGCGATCGGGATCCTCGGCGCAACCGACGACTCGCTCGACCTGGTCGCCGACCGACGGGCCGCGATCACCGCTGGAACTGCTTCGGGTGACGATCCGGGACCGATGCAACCGACGTCGGACCTCGAGCGCACCGACCGTCCGATGGATGTCGATGGCCCCGGCGGTGAGCCATCGACGGGAGACGAATCCGGTGGCTCCAGCGACAGAGCGTTCGACGACCCCGTCTGGGAGGGCGAAAGCGTCTGGGACCAGCCGGTCGAGTCACGGGCCGACGACACGAGCGAGCCGTTGGACTCGAGCAACGACAGTACCGACTCGAGCAACGACGGAGCCACCGAGACTCGGTCGGAAGCAGACGACAGGACGGACGAGGAAGCAGACGACAGGACGGACGAGGAAGCCGACGACTCGCGTTGAGAGACTCGATACTCGGTGTCCCGGGCGTTAGAACAGGCGAACCACACCCATTGCGAGAAAGAGCAGACCGAAACCGGCCAGCACGGCGGCACTAAGAGCGGCGACGATCGGAGCGAGGGCATCGACACGTCGCCCCGCCGAAACGAGCGCGGCGGGATAAACGACGATCCAAACCGCGATACCCGCGAAGAAACCGACCAGGAGCGTCGTCGAGCCGGTCTGGACCAGCAGGGAACCGGCGAGAAGGTCGCCGACGGCGGGGACGTGGGCGAAGACGTCGAGTTGGCCGGGCTCGAGTAAGCCGACGCCGACGGTGAGCCAGAAGCCGATCTGGTAGGGGTTAGAGAGCGAGAGCGCGAACGTCTTTCGAAAGCCCGCCGCGGTCGGCTCGCCGCCGTCGGTAAAGGAAGCGGCGGCCCGCGCTTCGTCGACCGCGCCCACCGCGAAGTAACACATCAGCAGGCCGCCGACCAGATAGAGGACGGGACGAACGGCCGGGACGCCGTCGACGAGCGCGACAACGCCACCAAGCGTGAGGACGAAAAAGAGCACGTCAGCGGTCATCGCTCCCAGGCCAGCCCGGAAGCCGGCCGTCCAGCCGCGGACGACGCTCTCCTCGGCGATGATGGCGTTCATCGGCCCCGGTGGGGCCGCGAGCGCGAGGCCGAAGACGACCCCTGCGAACACCGTCGTCAGCGTCGTGAACACAGTCTCGAGTCGGGTCCAGATCGTGAAAAACACAGCGACTGGCTCGAGCGAGTCGGTCGAACTCCCTGACCGGGAGCCCTACGTTCGGTCGGCTGGTACGCCATCGGTGACTCGAACGCACATCGACGTCGACCGACGAATGCGGAGCTACATTACGCGACAGTCGAAAGCAGGTGTATGGGCTTTCACACATTCGACCCCGACCGCGCTGCGGACTTAGAGGACGTCACTCGCTACCGGTGGTGTTCTCAGGAGGAACTGCTAACCTGGCTCGAGCCCCACGATGGACAGGTCGTCGCCGACCTCGGCAGCGGGACGGGCTTTTATGCCGACGACGTGGCTCGCTACGTTGGGTCCGTCTACGCGGTCGACCTCCAGGCGGAGATGCACGAGTTCTACCGCGAGAAAGGCGTCCCGGAGAACGTCGAACTGGTCCAGGCACCCGTCGACGACCTCCCGCTGGCCGACGACAGCCTCGACGGTGCGTTCTCGGTCGACACCTACCACGAGTACGAAAGCGAGGAGAGCCTGGCCGAACTGGCCCGAGTCATCCGCCCTGGCGGCCGCGTCGTCACCATCGACTGGTCGGCAACGGGCGACCGCATCGCGGGACCGCCGCTCGAGGAACGCTACGCACTCGGCGACGCCGTCTCACACTTCACCGACGCTGGCTTCACCGTCACCCACGCCGTCGACCGCCACGAGACCTACGTCTGCGTCGCGCGGCGCTAACCGACGACGACCGCTGCCCGACGGTGGACCGACCGCTGACACCCGTCGTCTGCCGGCCCAGACCTTTGTCACTCGACCCCATAGTTGGTGCTATGGATCGCGGACGGACCGTCAGACTCGGTCTTTCGCCGACCCGACGGCGGCTTCTCATCGGAGCCAGTCTGGTGGCGACCGCGGGTTGTCTCGAGGCCGACACGGGCGACGAACCGGCGGCCGGGAGCGACGACGAACCCGACGGCCCACCGTTCGAACTCACCACCGTCGACGCCCCTGGCAGCGAGGCTGGAACGACGACCGTCCCCGCGAGCGACCGCTCGCTGCTCGTCAACTTCACCCGAACCGGCTGTCCGACCAGCGAGAGCCTGCTCGAGAACGTCGACGACGCGGCCGATCGGCTGGGTGCTGCCCGCGACCTCGAGCCGAACGACAGTCTCGCCGTCCTCTCGGTGACCGACACCACCTTCGGAAGCGACGAGTCGGCCGACGAACTCGCCGACTGGTGGACGAGTCACGACGGTAACTGGCCGCTCGGCATCGACGAGGACGGCGCACTCACCGATCACTACGACGTGGGCGGGTTCCCCGTGCTCGTCGTGATCGACGCCGACGGCGCGGTCCGCTGGCACGAGACGGATGCGACGGCAACCGACAGCATCGTCGACGGCGTCGCCGACGCCCTCGAGGACTGACGACCAGGCACGCATGAGCCGTCACCCGACGACGCGCTCACTCGTCTGGCTCGGCTAGCAGCGGATACGACTGCACACCGCCGTGAGAGTTGCGGGCGACGAGCGTCGCGACGGCAGCCGTCCCGTCGATCACCGACCGGCGGCGCTCTTCGTACGAGAGAATCGTCAGGTCGAGACAGGCCCGAAGCAGGTCGTTCGACCGGTAGCGGTGGCGATCGCTCGAGGGGCCGACCTCGATCTGGTCGCTCGAGCGCAGGTGGTGTTCGTAAACGAGCACACCGCCGGGAGCCAAGGCCTCTTTCAACGCGGGGAGGTGTTCAAGCGCGGCGAAAAAGGCCACCGTAATCACGTCGTAGCGATCGGTCTCGAGGTCGGTCTCCGCGAGGTCGGCACGTCTCCAGTTTACGTCGAGGGCGCGCTGGTCGGCACGCTGTCGGGCCTGCTCGAGCGCGACGTCAGAGACGTCGATGGCGTCGACGGCGTAGCCGTTGGCGGCGAGAAAGAGGGCGTTTCGCCCGGTTCCGGTCGCGACGTCGAGCGCGCGGCCTTCCGGCAGCGTCTCGATGCGCCGCTCGAGTTCGGGGATCGGGTCGTCGGGGAGGTCGAACGACGGATCCTGATAGCGATCGTTCCAGCGGTCGCGATCGGACGGCATGGTTCGATTCACGAACTGACCGCTCTTGTACGTACCCACTCGGCGACCACGTTCGGGAACCGAACCAGTGAACGTTTTGACCCGACAGCCCCTACGGCTGTGCATGCTCGAGCGCCCGAGCGACGACGCGACGCGTGACTACCCCGACACTCGGGACGGCCACCGCGAGCACGGCGCTCACGAGAGACGAGTGCGGCGTCGACAGCCACGGCCGGCGCGGACGGAGGTACGGGTCAGATGAAGCGCCGCGAGGCCGTCGCCGGCTTAGCGAGCGTCGGACTCCTCGGTGGCGGCGTCGCGCTCTGGCGTCGCACGTCAATCACGCCAGCGGCACCCGACGAAACCGAAGAGACTGAGGAGGACTCGTCGGGCGAACCCGAGTTCGAACTCGAGACGATCGACGCCGGCGAGAGCGAGGCCGGGACGATTCCGGTCCCCACCGACGGCGTCCTGCTGCTCAACTTCACCTCGCCGTCCTGTGGCACCTGTCAGCGGCTGATGCCTCCCCTCGAGGACGCCGTCGCAGAGCTAACTCAGTCGTACGCGGACGTCCTCACCGTCGTCTCGGTGACGGCTCCCTTCCCGGAAGACGACCTCCGGGAGTGGTGGGCCGAGCACAACGCCGACTGGTCGCTCGGATTCGACCCCAGAGGCCGGCTCAGCACCTGGTATCGGATCACCGGCTACCCCGTCCTCGCCGCGGTCGATTCCGACGGCGAACTACGCTGGGACGACGACGGCGTCGTCGACACCAACGTCATCGTCAGAAATCTCGAGCCGATCCTCGAGGAGGCCGCCACAGCCGACGGGGAAGACGAACGAGACGTCGGAAGCGCCGAACACAGTGGGAACAGCTCCACCGAGGAGCGTGCCGACGACGGAGAGACCGACGCCGAGACGGCTCAGTGAGGAGCGATCGAGAAACTGCGACCGTCGATCACGAGGCCCGGAACGGTGGGCCGAATCAGGCCTCCGCCTGCCAGGTCCGAACCCGGTCGGCGCTGACGCCGTCGACGTCTTCGGCGATGGCGTCGGGGTCGGCCTCGGTAAGGTCCTCGAGGCTCTCGATTCCCGCGTCGGCGAGCTTTTCGACCGTTTTCGCGCCGATGCCGTCGATCGACTCGAGGTCGGAGCCGCTTTCGGAGTCTCGAGCCTGGAACTCCCGGTAGTTACAGATCGGACAGCCCAGTTCCCAGGGCTCGTCGCCGCTGTGGACGACGAGTTCGGGCAGGTCGTGTTCGTCACAGCGCATCTCGGTGACCTCGATCTCGCCCCGACGGGGCAGCGGCAGCGAGTATTCACAGTCGGGGTAGCGCGTACAGCCGACGAGCCGGGAGCCGCTCTGGAGCGTCTTGATCGCGAGTTCGCCGCCCTCCTCCGAATTACAGTCCGGACACGCCCCGAGGATCGGTCCCTCGCCGGCGTCTTCGGCCTTACAGAGCGGACAGCCGTGGACGAACGTCTGCCGACCCGCGAGCATCTTGACCTCGTTCAGCCCGTGGTCTGCACACTCGCGTTCCATGATCAGCGGCTTGCCCGTCGAGGGCAGCGGGAGCGTAAACTCACAGTCGGGATAGCCGTCACAGCCGACGAAGTACGAGCCGTGACGGCTCCGTCGGACCAACAGGTCCTCGCCACAGTCCGGACACGGCCCCAGGCGCTTGTCGTCTTTGAGCGACTTCCGAAGGTGGTCGCCGATCTCCTCGCGGGAGTCACCGAGGTTCTCGAAGATCGCCTCGAGCATCTCCCGAGATTCGTCAGTGACGTTCTCGAGGGTTGCCTCGCCGCCCGCGATGGCGTCCATATCCGCCTCGAGCTGGGCGGTCATCTCTTCTGAGACGACCCGGTCGGCGTAGTTCTCGGCAGCCTCGACGACGGCCATCGCGAGTTTCGTCGGCCGCGGCGGGTCGCTCTCGACGTAGCCGCGGTCGTACAGTTTCTCGAGGATGTCGTGGCGGGTCGCTTTCGTCCCGATGCCCATCTTCTCCATCGTCTCGATGAGCCGCGACTGGCCGTAGCGTCGCGGCGGCTGGGTCTCTTTCTCCTCGAGTTCGACGTCGGAGAGCCCGAGTTCTTCGCCTTCTTCGACGGCCGGGACGTAGTTCTCCGCGGTGCTGAAGTACGGATAGACGTCGTGGTAGCCGGGTTCGACGAGCCGCTTGCCGTTGGCTTTGAGTCGGCAGTCATCGACTTCGGCGACGACCTTGAGGTGCTCCCAGACGGCCGCGTCGGCGACCGTCGCGTAGAACCGACGGACGACGAGTTCGTAGATCTCCCACTCGTCGTCGCTCACGTCGCCGCCGCGAGCGGGGATCTCGCCGGTCGGGTGGATCGGCGGGTGGTCGGTCGTCTCCTCGTCGCCCTCCGTGGGGACGATCTCGTCGGCCTCGAGCAGGCTTTCGGCGGACTCGCCGAGCGTCGGGTGGCCGACGAACTCGTCGAGCAACTCGTCGGGCTCTAAGTCGTCGGGGTAGACGGTGTTGTCCGTCCGCGGGTAGGTGATATAGCCGGCGGTGTAGAGGTCCTCGGCGATCGACATCGCTCGCTGGGCGGAGTAGCCGAGTGCGCTGGCCGCGCGGATGAACTGGGTGGTGTTGAACGGCGTCGGCGGCGTATCGGTCCGGGTGCGGCCGGTGACGTCGACGACGGTCGCCGCGTCGTGACTCGAGAGCGTCTCGTAGACCTCCTCGGCGACGGCCTCCTCCCAGACGCGTTCGGCCTCGTTGTCCTCGTCGTCGCGGTAGAAGTACTGGGCCTCGAAGGATTCGTCGGCTTTCGCTAGCTCTGCGAACAGCTCCCAGTACTGTTCGGGATCGAACGCCTCGATCTCACGCTCGCGATCGACGATCAGCTTCAGCGTCGGCGACTGGACGCGCCCGACGGAGATGAAGTCGTTGCCGAGCTGGCCGGCCGACAGCGAGAGGAATCGGGTGAGTGCCGCCCCCCAGACGAGGTCGATGATCTGTCGAGCCTCGCCGGCAGCCGCCAGATCGAAGTCGAGATCGTCGGGTTCGTCGAAGGCGTTCTGAACCTCGTTTTCGGTGATCGAGGAGAACCGAACGCGCCGAATCGGGACCTCTTCGTCCACCTCGCGGACGATATCGTAGGCTTCCTTCCCGATGAGTTCACCCTCACGGTCGTAGTCGGTCGCGATCGTCACGCGATTTGCCTTCCGCGAGAGGATGCGCAGCGTCGCGACGATGTTCTCTTTCGTCGCCGTCTTCTCGACGGCGGCGTCGATCAGTTCGACGGGTTCGACGTCCCGCCAGTCAGCGTATTCAGCGGGGAAGTCGACACCGACGACGTGACCCGACAGTCCCACACAACGTTTGCCACCCCAGGCGTAGACGTTGACGCCGTTCTCTCGGCTCGAGTCGTAGGTGCCACCGCTCAGGATGTCGGCGATCCGCCTGGCGGCGTTGTCCTTCTCGGTGATGATCAACTCCACCGCGAATCACCCCCTGGCACGGTTGGCCCCGGTCCCAGCAACGAGCGAGTGTCGCACATTGTCCGGCGCTACGCCTGAGTATCTGATAACGCTTTCGCCAAAACCGACCGACAGCGCGGGTGTGCGTGCGATCGGGCACGGCGCGTGCTCGCGGGCGTTTGCCGGACGATCAGGATCGACGCATCCAGGGTCAGCGTCGAACCCCGCCGACCGGCTACCGTTCGCACGGAAGCGTGACGTCCGTCGGTGCCGCAGCCGGGAACGCGAACGTGATGGCGGTTCCATCACCGTCGTCGGTATCGATCGAGAGCGAGCCGTCGACGCTCGAGACGATCCAGTCGACGAGCCAGAGCCCGAGCCCGCTCGAATGTTCGAGTTGTGAGCGTTGTCGGTCGCCGGTGAGGAGCTCTCGTTCGGTTGGGGGAACGCCGGGCCCGTTGTCCGCGACCTCGAGGATGACGACGTCATCGTCGGGAGCTGCATCCGCCGTGACCTCGATCCGGGGGGTCGACGCGTCGTTGTGTTCGATCGCGTTTTCGAGGACGTTTTCGAGAGCGAGTCCGATGGCTTCAGACCCCCAGATCCAGAGTCCATCGTCGAGATCGCAGTCATACTCGAGTTCGTCGTGCGTTTCGGTCACCTCGTCGAGTGCGTCTTCGACGAGCAGGTCGACCGGGAGTGGAATCACCTCCGTCTCATCCGAGAGCAACTGGTTTGCGGTTCTGATCCGCTCGCTGATCGAGACCAGCTCGTCTGCAACTGACCTGATAGTTTCAGCGAGTGGTGTCGGCTCGTCAGATCGTTCTTCGAGCAACGCAGCGTAGCCGGCGATGACGTTCATCCGATTTCGCACGTCGTGGCGAACGATTCGGTTCAGAATCTCGAGGTGTTCGTTCTGGGCCTCGAGACGTCGTTCGTACGTCTTGCGGTCGGTGATGTCTTGGACGACGCCGATCGCGCTTACCGGCTCACCGTCGGCGAACGACAGTTCGGCTTTTTGTCTGACCCATTTCGTCTCGTTGTCGGTGGTCACGATCCGGTGTTCGACATCGTAGGGCGCGCCGCGTTTGGCTCGCTCCCACTCCCGGTCGACTCGCTGTCGGTCCTCAGGGTGGACGAGCGAAAGAAACCGCTGATGGTCGATCGGCTCGTCGTCTCTCTCGAGGCCGTAAATCGCGTAAACCTCGTCGGACCAGGAGATTTCGTCCGACTGGAGGTCTTTCGACCAACTGCCGAGATTGGCCACCGACTGTGCCTGTGAGAGGTGTGCCTCCCGCTGGTTGAGCTCCGATTGAGCCTCCATCCAATCGGTGACGTCCCAGATCGCTCCACGGAGTCTGACGGTTTCGCCGTTTCGTTGGTAGGCTTCCCCGCGGAGTCGAAGTTGTCTAACCGGGCCGTCGGTCGTCTCGAGGCGTGCCATCTCCTCGAAGCCGACGCCCGTCTGAATCGCGGCCGAGACGGCCTCGTCGAGGCGGGAACGATCCGACGGGTGGTATTTCATTAGCACATCGTCGATCGTCGGCGTCGCGTCCGCCTCGAGGCCGAGAATGTGCCGAGTGCCATCGGTCAACCGCAACGAATCGCTTCGAACGTCTAGTTCCCAGCCACCAGCGTTTGCGATCTCTTCTGTCTGTTCGAGCAAGTCGAGGCTGCGCTCGAGGTCGCGTTCGCGAGCTTTCAGTTCCGAGAGGTCACGAAGTGATGCAATGACTCGCGGCCCCGTCCCGTCGTCGATGCGACGGAAGCTGACCCGCACGGGGATTTCGGTTCCGTCCGCCCGCTCGTTTCGTCCCTCGACTGTCTTCGACTCGCCGGGTTCGAGTTCGACGACCATCGACTCGAGCGCCTCGGCGTCGAACGTCGTCTCGAGGTCGTCAACCGAGAGGTCGTATAGCGTCGCTTCATCGTATCCGAGCAGCGTCGATACCTCGCGGTTCACCTCGAGAAACGAACCCGACTGATCGTGGACGACGGCGGCGTCAGGCAGGTGTTCGAAGATCGACCAGTACGTGGTCGCCGAACGTGCTGCCCGATACCGCTCGGCAACCGTTCTGATGCGGCGTGCGACGACTCGAGCGCGGTCGTCAGCGAGCGACGGGTCGATAACGTCTGCAGCGCCGTTTTCGAGTACCGACCCCGGCTCGTCGGCGGTCCCCCAGCAGACGATCGGTGGCGGTCGCAGTTCGTCGGCCGACCGGTCGAGTGCCGTCTGAGTCCGGTCGAACGAGTCGACGCGACAGAGCAAGCAGTCGATCACGTCGGCTCTGAGGCGCTCGAGCGCGCTGTCGACGTCCGCTTCGGTCTCGACGGTCAACGGCTCGGGTGTACTCTCGAGCGTCGACGAGACGGTGGCGACCCACTCGGGAGCGTCTCCGATGACGAGAACCGTCGCTGACGCTGTGGAGTCCGTTGGTGACCACGCTCCGTTATCCACCGGCTCGTCGAACATTCGTTCCGTGTAAGCGTACCTCGTTGACAACTAATTCAACCTTTCGGCCCAAGAACAGCCAACAGACGGGTGTTCTCGTCCAGCAATGGTGGGCGAGTGTCGTTCTGTTGGGTGCGCATGCCTCGTGACCTCCTCGCCGGAAACGGAGAGGAAGCGAAGCTCCCGCAGGCAGTCGGCCGATGCCCGACGACGGCGAGGCTTCCCACGGCACTGCACCGCTGAAATCGATCCCTCGAGGCTCGTCAGTCGATTCGCTGTCGCAGTGGTTCGGAAAGAGAGAAGTGACGGTAGGAGGGGGGGATGGCTGCGACAGCGGTGGGGATGGGATGGCAGCGGACTGGTGGCCGGGGTGAGCCGTCGGGTCCGCTGCGTCCGGACATGGCACTGCCCCAATAGTAATCGCACAGCCAACGTATGTAGGTGCGTCGCAAGCCGACTGCTGGCCTGGGACGAATCAGCCGCCTCCGACGATAGGCACGTTCAAGGGACTGCTCGAGTCACGAATCAGTTATGCTCAGATCGTTCGACGGACGAGAACCACAGATCGCCGACTCGGCTTACGTCGACGAGGCCGCGGTCGTCATCGGCGACGTGATCGTCGAGGCCGACGCCAGTGTCTGGCCGAACGTGACCCTCCGCGGTGACCACGGCACGATCACCGTCGGCGAGGGTGCGAACGTCCAGGACAACGCCGTCTGTCACGAGTCGGCCGTCCTCGAGCCGTATTCGACGGTCGGCCACAGCGCCATCGTCCACGACGCCACCGTCGGTGAACGCGCGCTGGTCGGGATGAATGCGGTCGTCCTCGACGGTGCTCGTGTCGGTGATGGCGCCGTCGTCGCCGCCGGCAGCGTCGTCACCGAAGGGACCGACGTCCCGCCGAAGACCCTCGTCGCTGGCGCTCCCGCCGAACCCAAGACCGAAGTCGACGATCCTCGACTCGAGACGACGGCCGACCGGTACGTCGAACTCTCGAGGCGCTACGCCGAGACGTCGCGTCGGCTCGAGTGAGCCGATTACCACTGGCGAGCCACCGCCGCCAGTGGCGTCACAACGCCCGTTCCAGCGAGGGAAACCCTGATACGACAACCGATCCAAGGGGGTGCCATGAGCGACTCGCCGTGGACCGACCGGATCGTCGGCGACCGAATGACCGTCGACCAGGAGTTCGCTTCGCGAATCGCGAACTCCGAGTTTTCGAACCAGCAGTGGAGCCTCATCATGACCGCGACGGAGTTCGAGATCGACCACCCCGACGACCCCGATCGAGCGCGGATCGTCGCCAACACGGAGAAGGTCGACCAGATCATCCCCGAACTCGAGAACGTCCAGGCCGGGATGGGCGCGATGGGCGGCCCCGGAGGCGCTCAAGGCTCGAACGGTAGCTCCTCTGGCGGCCTCGTCGACTCGATCAAGGGCGCACTCGGCTTCGGCGACGGTGGGGATGCTCACGACGACCAACTCGAGGCCGCCGAACGGCTCACCCAGGAGTACGCCGAGGAGTTACAGGCCCACCTCGAGGCCCAAGGCAAGTGGGACACGGTGCGGGAGGCTGCTGCCACTCGGGACTAACGGACTGACTTGACACCGGTCCGGCTCCGAATTCGACGCGGATTCAGCCGCGGCGAGCGTCGGTTCCGTTGGCTCACCGGCCTGCCAAATCGTCAGTCACGGGCACGAACGAGCGTGAGCAAGACACCACCACGGTGTGGCGGCGTAGCCGTTAGCCGAGCCGGTGCAAGCCACAGCATCTTTAGGTACGCCTCCCCAGGGTTGGGATATGTCTGACGACGTAGCAACTGTAACCCTCACGATCGACGCCGACGACGACACGACTGACGAAGTCGAGGTTCCTGCGGGCCTGCTCGACCTCGTCGCGGAAGGCGATCAGTCGTCTGCTGAGACGGTCGGTGACGTGGTCTTGCTCTCCTTTGCCAGCCGCGCCCACCATATCGTCCACCACGGCCACGACGCCGACGAAGAGCTCGAGGCCCAGGAACAGCACATCATGGACCTCTTCGAAGAGCGATTCGGCGTCACCTTCGGCGAAGCGACCGGCCACCAGCACTGAGCTGTCCGCCGACCGACACCGAGTTGCCCGCTCACTTCTCACTGCCGCCGAGCTCGAAAAGCCACGGCTGTACCGGCCGGAAAGACAGCGCAAGCGGACACGAAAACCACCGGAGTAGGGTCACCCTGCGACCGCAAACACGGTTCCGGTAGTTACACCAGACTCGCTGCCGGACTCGAGTGAGTCTCCGCCGGTTCCGGCGACGGCCGACTCGGCATCCTCGTCGTCAGGGTCGTCGGTCGGCTCGTCGAAGCCGGCTTCGTCGTCAGCGCCGTCATCCTCGTCCTCGGGTGGCTCATCGTCGATGTCCGGATCGTCGGCGTCCGTCGCGTCGTCGTCTGGCGGTGGAACCTCCTCGTCCGGTTCGGTGTCGTCCGGCTCATCGGGATCGTCCTCGTCTTCGACGTCGTCCCCGGGAACTTCATCCGCTGGGACTTCGTCCGTACCGGGGACCTCGAGGCCCTCGATGGTCAGCGAGGCCTCGTCATCGTCGGTCGAAACGGTGTGGGTCGACTCACCCGCCGACAGCGTCGACGAGAACGTCACCGTCGTGAAGCCGCCGGAATCGAGTTCGACCGTCTCTTCGTCGAGCACCTCGTCGTCGACGCTGTAGGTCACCGTTTGCTCGTCCGGGCCGTCGCCGGCGTTCGTGATCGTCGCGGCGACGGTCACGCCTTCGCCTGCCACGCCGCTCGAGGGGCCCGAAAGGTCGACGATCACGAACTCGCCCGCTTCGTCTACGGGCTCGATCGTGACGGTGCCCTCGGCCGTCTCGTCCTCGCTCGAGACCGAGATGGGGTACTCGCCGGGCTCGAGGTCGTCGGTCTCGCCAGTCAGGGTGACGGACTCGGTGTCGCCGGGCTCGAGTGACACCTCGATCACGTCGCGTTCGTCGTCGTCGACCGCGAGCGTGACGTTCTGTGTCGCCGCCTCCTCGCCGACGTTCTCGAGTTCGGCGTCGACCTCAAGTGGGTCACCCTGCGTCACTGGATCGGTGACGTCGACGATCGAGACGGCGAACTCGCCCTCGTCGGGCTCGGGTGGGTCGATCTCACCGGCCGGCGGCGTCTCGGCGGTCAGCACCTCGTCGTACTCGTAGAAGCTCATATCGACCGCCCAGACGAGTCGTTCGTCGTCCG
The DNA here is from genome assembly GCF_003430825.1 of Natrarchaeobaculum sulfurireducens. Classification (NCBI taxonomy): domain Archaea; kingdom Methanobacteriati; phylum Methanobacteriota; class Halobacteria; order Halobacteriales; family Natrialbaceae; genus Natrarchaeobaculum; species Natrarchaeobaculum sulfurireducens. The sequence continues at coordinate 2,656,598 of NZ_CP024047.1, forward strand.
TTTCTGGCGTCCACTCGGCGGTGAACTCGCCTGTGCCAGCCTCGAGTTCCTCAATCGGGTCGTCTGCGGTGGTGCCCTCGACGAACTCGCTGCCGACGAACAGCGCGGCGTCGTTGGGGTTCTCGTACCCGAAGGTGACGTCGATGGCGTCTTCGCCGGGTTCAGTCTCGAGGACGGTGATCTCGGGCAGTTCGGGTCGGACCTCGGCGATACAGTCGCTCGCGTCGGGGTTCGGGTGATCGATCTCACCGGGGATCGCTTCAGGCGAGGCGATGCCAGTGATCGCCGCGCCGAAGTCACCCGGTGGGACCTCGACGGTCGCGCCCTCGTCGGTCTCCGTTATCGTGAAGTCCTCGCCGATCTCGAACGAGATCGTCCCCTCGAGCGGCGCGTCGACGTCCGCACCGACCGTGAGGCCGTACTCGCCCAGGGTGTTGCCGAAGCCGCCGGATTCGTAGAACCCGGTGGCGACGATCACCGAGTCGCCGTCCTCGAACTCGCCGGTGATCTCCGCCTGCTGGCAGGTGACGAACTCGACGTCGTAGGCGGGTGGCGTCGGATCGATCGTGTACTCGAGCGTCTCGCTCGCGAGCACCGGTTCGTCGCCGTCGATTTCGTCGGCCTCGCCGGGGTCGTCCAGGCCGTCGAGCGAGACGACGCTCACCTCGAGCGGGCCGTCGTCCTCGAGCGCCGGGTCGAGCCCGATCGACTCGTTCTCGACGGTCTCGTCGGCCGTGAACGGAATACTCAGTCCCAGTTGTTCGCCAGCCTCGTCGGTGACAGCGAGCGCGTACGGAACCGTCGCACTCGCCTCGTCGACGACGACCGACTCGCCGTCACCCGCCTGGTCCGAGACCTCGAGCGTCGCCTCGGGTTCGGGTGGCTCCGGCGGTTCTTCCTCGAGCGTGTACTCGATCGACTCGCTCTCGAGGACCTCGTCGTCGGCCGCGTCGACAACGGCCACCTCGAGCGTTGCGTCGCCCTCGAGCGCCGGATCGAGCGGGACGGGAACGCTCGAGATCGTTTCGTTTCCGGTGTACGGGCCGTTTTCGCCGATTCGCTCGCCGTCGGCGTCGGTGACGGTCAGGAGGGAGTCGACCGACGCGCTCGCCTCGTCGACGAAGAGCAGTTCGCCGTCACCGTCCTGGTCGGCCACGGAGAGGCTGGCCTCCGGTTCGGAGGGGTCTGGTGGCACCTCCTCGAACGTGTACGCGATCGTCTCGCTCGCCAGTTCGTCGTCGGTCTCGGCGTCGCGAACCGAGACGTCGACCGTCGCGTCGTCCTCGAGTGCTGGCTCGAGTGTGAGATCGAACGCCTCGACGGACTCGTCGGCGTCGAACACCTCGCTGTCGACGCGTTCGCCGTCGTACTCGGCGCTGATCAGGGAGTCGACGCTCGCGTTGGCCTCGTCGATCAGGAGCGTCTCGCCATCGCCCTCCTGGTCGGCCACGGAGAGGGTGGCCTCGGGCTCCGGCTCGGGGTCGTCGACCGTGACGAACGCGCCGTCGACGACCGGTGCGCCGCCCTCGGTGACGTACGGCTCGTCCTCCGTTCCGTCGGTCTCAGCGTACTGGAACGTCTCGTCGCCGGTCGTGTCGTGGTGGGCCGCGGCGACGATCGGGCCGCTCTCCTCGAGCGGTTCGTCGAGTTCGATCTCGAGGTCCTCATGCTCGCCCGGCTCGAGGTAGCCCGATGCACCCAGGAGGGCGTCGGGATCGACGTCCGCGGCGACGCCGCCGTAGATCGCCACGAAGCCACCTTCAGAGAGGTCGACCTGATCGACGACGACCGTCTCGCCGTCGCTCTCCTGATCCGAGATAGAGATCGAGGCCGTCCCCTCGAGTTCGTCGATCTCCTCGAGGTTCTGGACGACCTCTACTTCGACGTACTGGACGATCTCGAGTTCGTCGGTGATCCCTTCGGCGACGGCGTAGGCGGTCGCGTCCGCGGCCGTCTCGCCGGCCAGGATCTGGAGTTGCGTGACGCTGATCCGCTGGTCCTGGACGACCCTGGCGGTCTCCTCGCAGGCGCTTTTGGCCGCGAACTGGAGCTGTTCGACCGTCGCTTCCTGGTGCTGGAGCAACGCGCCGCCCGCGCCGCCTCTCGCGAGCTGCTGGACCTGCGTGACGTCGACGAGCTGCGTCTGTGTCACCGTTCCTTCGCTCGCGCCCCACGCGGCGGCCTGGATCTGTTCGACCTCGACGATCTGTTCCTGAACGGCCGTCTCGAGCGCCCCTTTGGCGGCTCCCGTCGCCGCGTACTGGACCTGCGTGATCGAAACTGCCTGATGCTGGACGAGCGCGCCGTGTGCTGCGCCGTCAGCCGCGGCCTGGATCTGCTCGACGGTCGCCTCCTGACTCTGACTGATCGCCCCGTGTGCCGCGCCGTGGGCCGCTTCCTGGAGCTGACCGATCGAGGCGCGCTGGACCTGCTCGACGTCGACCGACTGCACCTGTTTCAGTGCTCCTGCACTCGCCCCCCAGGCTGCCGACTGGGTTTGCTCGACTGTCACGTCCTGGCGCTGCTCGAGTGCGCCCTTTGCGGCCCCTTTCGCGGCCTTCTGAACCTGTTTGAAGTCGACCATCTGACCCTGTTCGACCTCGATCCGCTGGTCCTGCGTCAGGGCGGCTTCGGTCGATCCCTCGACCGCGCCCGCGGCGGCCCCCGCTGCAGCGTGCTGGACGTGCTCGAGGGTGATCTGCTGGCGCTGTTCGGCCGTGATCGTCTGGTACTGCTCGAGGACGCCGTAAGCAGCACCCTGGGCAGCCTCCTGGATCGTCGGCTTGTGGTCGACTCCCTGTTCGCCAGCCTCGGTCGCAGCGCCTGCGGCCCCGCCAGCCGCGGCGACCTGGAGCTGTTCGACGGTCACGCGCTGTTCCTGGGCGATGGCACCGTGGGTCGCCCCCCAGGCGGCGTGTTGCAACTGTGTTGCGTTCGCCGTCTGGTACTGCGAGAGCGCCCCGTCGGTCGCACCGCCGACGGCGTACTGGATCTGTTCGCCATCGACGCGCTGTTCTTGCAACAGGGCGCCGGAGACGCTCCCCGTCGTCGCAGCCTGGACCTGCTCGGCCGACGCCTCCTGGTGCTGGGCAGCAGACGCGCTGGCCCCCTCGAGCGCCGCGGTCTCCTGTTCCTGGCTCACCTCGACGCCCTGGGCCTGAACCAGTTCGATCGCGGCCTCGACGCCCGCTTCGACGGCGTCGGCGTCGTCTTCAGTCTCCTGGGCGAGCGTCGTGTAGGTGACGCCGCCGTCGGTCGCTGCGTCCGAATCGTTCCCGGGGGACGACTGTTCGCCGTCTTCGAGCGGTGACTGCTCGGACGGAGCCGCCATCGAAACCAACTCGAGGTCGGATCCATCGATGTCGATCACCTCGCCGTCGATTCCCTCGCCATCGTCGGTCGCTGACCCGGAACCGTCGTTCTCGATCGCTTCCTCGAACCCGGTCTCCCGGTCGTCGCCCGGTTCGGATTCGTCTCCGGTGAGTCCATCGAACCCGCCACCGAGAAGCGGCAACGCGATACCGCTTGCGACGAGCGCAAGCGCGACGGTCACGACCACGAGCGTTCCGGGCTTCATCGGACACCTCCGTCCAGCCCGATCCGGCCGTCGCTTCGGCTCTGGCCGCTAGGCCGCATTCGACCGGACCCGATGGCTCGCTCGTCAGCCCGTGTCCGTGGTGGCCGCCCACTCGAGGCGACGCCGTCGCCCGACGCAGTCGCGATTCGACCAGTGCTCAACCAGCAGCGATTCCGCCCCCGCCCATACCGCACACTCCGCTGTCGCATCGTTTCGCGACAGGCGGCGGAATCGAAGCATAAGGGCGCCGGTCGTTTCAGCTAGCCCACCGATACAAGCAGTGATTACCCGGAACGATCCGGGCGATGTGTCGTTCGAGGGGCCTCGGTCGATGGATTCCGAGCGATCACCTGGAAGCCCCCACGAGAGCCAATCTCCGCTCGAGTGAGAAAGAAATCACCGGTTGTAGCGGGGTTACACCGCCGATCGATGAGCGCCGTCCTCGGAGTCACGCTCGATGGACTGTCTGCGACCGGGTGCTCGAGCAACCGCCACCAGATCGACGGTCGACACGCCGAGGACAAAAGCTCTCAGCCCGACGGAAGGTCCCACAGATCGAAGAGAGTGACCTCACTTCGAATGCAGCCGATCCGATCTCGGAAACCGAAGTTTTCATCCCGGTTTACGAGAGAGGCGACGGTATGGAAACCGAACGATCCTCGGCCGAACTCGTCGACGACGCCGTCGTCGGCCAGTTCGCTCGAGCCGCGTTACTCGCGGCCCTGCTCGGGGCCGTCGCACCGGTGGCGATCCCACTGCCGCTGTCCCCGGCCCCGATTACACTTCAGGTACTCTTCGTCTTCCTCGCCGGCCTGTTGCTCGGGCCGGTCTGGGGGGGTATCTCCATCCTGCTCTACCTCACAGCCGGTGCCATCGGCCTCCCGGTGTTCTCCGGGATGGTCGGCGGCCTCGGGGTGCTCGTTGGCGAGACTGGTGGCTACCTCTGGTCGTATCCCATCGCCGCGGCACTGGTCGGACTACTCGTCCACGGCGGGACCGACCTGCGCGATCCGGCTGACGTCTCAACCCCGTTTCTCGTCGGCGTCCTGGTGGCCGCGACGATACTCATCTACGGGATGGGGACCGCGTACATGGCCTGGCTGCTCGAACTCGAGGTCTGGGAGGCCATCACCGTCGGCGCCCTGCCGTTCATCCCCGGCGAACTGCTCAAAATGGCCGCCGCGATCGCGATCGTAAAACGCGGCGTCGTCAGCCCGCTCCGCTCGTGAGCGCCACCCTGATCCACCGATGATCGAGTTTCGCTCTGTCTCGCACGCGTTCGACGGCGTCCCCGTCCTCTCGGAGCTCTCGCTTACGATCGACGACGGCGAGTTCGTCCTCCTCGCCGGCGCCAACGGCAGCGGCAAGACGACCCTGCTGCGCCACTGCAACGGCCTGTTGACGCCCGACGATGGAACGGTCCTCGTCGACGGAACGCCCGTCGAGGACGACCTGATCGGCGCACGCTCGAGCGTGGGCATGGTGTTTCAACACCCCCGCGATCAGTTCGTCGCCGCGACGATCGGCGAGGACATCGCGTTCGGCCCCGAGAACCTCGGCCTCGACCGAACCGAGATCGACCGTCGCGTCGAGCACGCACTTGAGGCGGTGAACTTAGCCGGCCGCGAAGCCGACCGGATCGACCAGCTCTCCGGCGGCGAGCAGGCTCGGGTCGCCATCGCCGGCGCTCTCGCGATGGCCCCCTCACACCTCGTGCTCGATGAACCCTTTACTGGACTCGACGAGCCCGCCCGTCGATCGGTCCTCTCGCGACTCGAGTCACTCGCTGCCGAGGGGACCGGTGTCGTTCTTGCGACCCACGACCTCCGGGACGTCCTGGGGCTCGCCGACCGTGTGATCGCGATGGCCGACGGACGGGTCGTCCTCGATGAGCCGTCAACAGGGGCGCTCGAGGGACTCCCTGCCCTCGCAGTTCGCGTACCCGATCGGCAGTCGACACCGACGGAGTAGCCAGACCGATGCTTACCTACGAACCGGACGAGACGCTCGCCCACCGACTCGATCCACGCTCGAAGCTCGCGATCCAGATCGGGTTCGCGGCGACCGCACTCGCTCACACGAGTCCGCGAGCGCTGGCTACACTCACCGTTCTGACCGGTGCCATCCTCGCCGTCGCTCGCGTACACCCGCTACGAACGCTGTATGCCTACCGCTTCGCGCTCGTCTTGCTCGCCATCGCGCCGATCGTCGCTGCGGTCACGTTTGGCCCACCGTGGGTCGCCCTCGAGGACGGCCTGGCCTCCGCACAGGCGAGCTACCGCGTCCTCCTCATCCTGCTCGTCAGCGCGGCGTACATCCGGTCGACGCCGGTCAGAGCCTCACGTGCCGCGATCCAGCGAACGATCCCCGGCAAGCCCGGACAGGTGCTCGGCATCGGCGTTGCGCTCGTCATCCGCTTCTTACCCGTTCTCCAGGCCGACCTCCGAACGATCCGCGAGGCGATCGCAGCCCGACTCGGCACCGAACGTGGCCCGCTCGAGCGTACCACGACGATCGGGCAGCTCGGACTCAGGCGGGCGTTCGATCGTGCGGATCGGCTCTCGCTTGCGCTCCGGGCTCGGTGTTTTGCCTGGAATCCGACGCTCCCGTCGCTGTCCCTTTCCAGACTCGATATCCCGGCACTCACGCTGGCCATCGTGCTGGCGCTCTCGGCACTGGTCTAACCCACTGTCGACGCTGCACGACGTCGCTCGCGATCGCTGCAACACAGCCCACTACCCGAAATAACCGGACACCCGAGACGAATCAGCAGCCCGTGCCCGCCCCGACTCCCGGCTCGACTCTGTCGGTCGGCGTTCGTCGACCGAGGGCACGTCTTCTGGGCCGACGAGCTCTCGCTCGAAGAAGTCACGATTGGCCCGGATCGTTCGCTCGTCCCACTCCCACCACTCGAGTTCGAGGAGCTTCTCTCGGACCGATTCAGGGAACCGCCACTTGACCCGCTCGGCAGGGATGCCCGCGACGACCGCGTACGGCTCGACGTCATCGGTGACGATCGCGCCGGCTCCGATCACCGCACCGTGGCCGATCTCGACCCCCGAGAGGATCGTCGCACGTGCCCCGATCCAGACGTCGCTACCGACCGTGATCGGCCCCTTCGAGGCCGGATGGAGGTCGCTATCGAGCACCCGATCGTAGAGCCGAATCTGCAGCGATGGCTGGGCCATCTCGTGGTTCGTCTCCTGGAAGACGGTTTCCCTGGCGATCGCACAGTATCGCCCGAGGTCGACGTCGCCGACGAGTTCACACTCCGGCTCGAGGTTCGTTCCCCGACCGACGGAGACGTCTCCGTTGAGGATACAGCCACGGCTCAGTCGCGCCCGCGACGCGAGGTCGACCTGCCCGCGAAGTAGACAGCCCGTCGCGATCCGGGCCGTTGGATCGACCTCGAGTCTCGTCTCGTCCCTGAATCGATTGACCAGTCCGTGCGTCGGCCGGGGATAGCCCAGCACCGACAGCGTTCGATCCAGGACAGTGGCAAGCGTCACGCGTATCTCACGAACCGCTCCCTCGACACAAATAGTTCATTGACCACCGGCGGACACTCAGCGACCCGTATCGATCGAAACATCAGCATACTCCGTTCAGGCGTCGCTACCACCTCTCGAGTTCGCCTTCGACGCACCCGTGAACGGCCGACTGTGGCTGTAGGGTCCGATTTCTCGAGGAGGTATCTCGAAACCTCGTTCCGACATTCTCGTCTCGACAGCACTCGATCACCGTCGCTCGCGTCGCCGACGATCGGTCAGAAGGGGGAGCCGGTTGCGAGGGTGGGGGAACCCTCGTGTCGGCAGCTCCCAACCGCGGGATGTCATTGGGTGGGGGATGGAGTGACAAGCGGTTGGGGTGCCTCCAGACGAACTCGCCTGGATGGGCACTTGATAGTTAATGGTGATTGCTATTAATGGTTTTGATCTCGGGGATCGATAGGGCTCAGCGGTGACTCGAGTTTGGTTTCCGACCGGGCGGTCAGTTCGGGCGTACTGCCGATACTCGCTATACTAGCCACTGCACGTCAGTGCGCACCTGCTCGCCAGACGGATCGGCGATCAGTGTACACATCGTTGCAGTTGTTACAGCCCACGAGTAACCGTGCGACAAAAGTAAGCCGGTGGAGGGCCGCGAACCAGAGGTTCAAAGCCACACCTTTATGATAGCCGACATCATCGACCTCTTCATGGCGTCGACACCACGCAAGCGAATCGACTCGCTCCGCGACCGAATCCAGGACGGTGACGAGATCGGCGATCGGGATCGTGACGTCCTCCTCGAGTTCAGCGACCGACTCGATCTCCTCGCTCAGCAATACTCCGACTACCGCCACGAGAAGCTCCTCCGACACTGTACGATCATCGCCGAGTCCCTCGAGGACGGCACGCTCGCCGATGCCCTCGAAGACCGCGGCGCAGCCGAAACGATCGTCAGCTGGATCAACCGCACCTACAGCAACGAAGAGACCAACCGGGACTACCGCTCTGCACTGCGTGTCTTCGCAAAGCGCGTCACCGACGGCGAAGAGCCACCCGAGTCGATCGAGTGGGTCCCAAGCGGAACCTCGAACAACTACGATCCCACGCCCGACCCGCGAAACATGCTCCGATGGGACGACCATATCGAGCCGATGCTCGAGGAGTGTTACAACGCTCGCGACGCCGCGATGATCGCGCTGCAGTTCGACGCCGGCCTCCGCGGTGGGGAGTTCAAAGACCTCACCGTCGACGACGTCCAGGACCACAAACACGGCCTGCAGGTCACCGTCGAGGGCAAACAGGGCCGTCGGACGGTCATGCTGATCCCGTCGGTGCCGTGGGTCAACCGCTGGCTCGACGCCCATCCCGACCGACACGCGCCCAACGCCCCGCTGTGGAGTAAGATCACGAAGGCGGAGCCGATCTCCGACCGCATGGTCTCGAAGGTGTTCGACGAGGTCGCCAAACGCGCTGGCGTCACCAAGCCCGTCACGTTGACGAACTTCCGCAAATCCAGCGCTGCCTTTCTCGCCTCGAGGAACCTCAACCAGGCCCACATCGAAGAGCACCACGGCTGGGTGCGTGGCTCGCGCGTCGCCGCGCGTTACATCTCGGTGTTCGCCGAAGAGAGCGATCGCGAGCTCGCGAAGATCCACGGCGTCGACGTCACCGACGACGAACCCGACCCGATCGCACCGCTCGAGTGCCCGCGATGCGCTCGAGAGACACCCCGAAAGGAACCGCTCTGTGTCTGGTGCGGTCAGGCGATGAACCCGCAGGCGGCGTCCGAACTCGACGAGGCGGACGAGCGTGAGTCCAAATCGCTGGCTGAACTCCCGCCCGAGAAGGCTCGAGAGGTCCTCGAGATGGTCGATGACGCCATCGACGACCCCGAGGTTCGCGCCTCGTTGCTCGACCGATAAACCGCTCTGTGCGATAGCAATCATCGCAACCCCCGGTCTTCGAGCTCTTCGAGCAGGACTTCGGCGTCCTGGGCCATCGGGACGCCTTCTTCGATGAGCATCTCGAGCGTGTCTTCGTATTCGGCAAGGCGTTCCCACGGGTCGCGGTCGTCGTCAGCTGGTGGTGTCGTACTCTGGCTCATCGGTCGGTCACCTCGATCTGGTCGCGGATGTAGCGCTGTTCGTCGTCCGGGCGGTCCTCGAGTCGGATGCAGGTGACTAGCCGTCCCTCTGGAGTTGCGAGTAAGAGCAGCTGCGTCACCTCGTGGTATCGCGTTCGGTCGGCTGGCGGCGTGGCGCTCGGATAGTCGACGGGGATCGACTCGAGCCACGCAATCGACGGGTTCAGCTGCGACCGTGGCGAGCGCTCGGCCCACCGGTCGTAGAAGTGCTCGTCGACGTGGAGTTCCTCGTAGCTGGGCGTGGGCTTGACCTCCGGGCCGCTCGTCGCGGCGCTCATAGGATCACCCCGTAGAACGCGAGCAAAACCCAGAACGTGAGGACGGCGATCACGCCGAGGCCGACCGTCTGTAGTGGCGTCAGCGAGGCGCGGTCGCGAGACGGCACGTCACGAACGTCGCCGTAACACCCGAGTGCAACGGTGATTGTTCGAGCGCGACCGCGGGTGACGCCGATCTCCTGGCCGACGTCGCCGAGCGTTTCGCACTCGGCAACCACAGCACGGACATCATCGGGCGTAACGCCATCGGGGAGTTCGACGTCCGGACCGTCGCCGCCGGAACACGCCTTCGGGCCATGGCCCTGCAGCGCTTCCCGGCTATCGAAGTGCTCTCCACACCCATCACAGGTGACGCCGTCGTCGATCGCGTCGACGGTGATCGACTCGGCTTCGATCTCGGTCTCGGGTTCGTCCTGGACGTCGTCGCCAGCATCGGTTTCTGGCGCGTCGTCCGCGACGTCCGCCTCGAGGTCGACGGTGCGTGCCTCTGACAAAGACTCGGTGGTGTCGTCCTCGGTGGCGGTGTCGCGTTCGGCTGTGCTGTTCGGCGTATGGACGCCGTGGTCTTTCATCCGCTTGAACACTGCCGAGTAGCTAACCTCGAAGTGTTCAGCGGCCTCGGAGATCCGACCATCGGCCTCGTCGTAGGCGTACTGAAGATCCTCGGTCGACGTGTGATCGAGGACTTCGGGGTTGTCTTCTCGGTCGGCTTTTTCGTCCTCTTCGATTTCGTTGACGCCGTCCGAACTGTCTTCGGCGGGGCCGACCTCGCCGATCTCGAGGGTGGCGTCCATCGGGATCGTCAGCGCGACCTGTGCCCGGAGTTCGTCGTCGGTCGCGTTGAGAACGCGTGCGCCGTCGACGTCGATTGGCGTCTCCTGGAGTTCGTCGACAACGGCCGCGAGGTGGCGCAGCGAGTCGGCATTGACCGTCATCAGTTGTCACCCCCCTCGCGCGTGCGAGAACGTGGGACGGCAGCGTCACCGACGGCGATCCCGTCGTCAGTCGCGACGATGGTCTCGCGGCGGAAGATTTCCTCGAGGCCGCCGTCGGTTTGAACGTCTTCGTCGTCGGTATCCGTGTGTAGTGTACGGCCACGATCTCCGTGGACTGGGATCTCGATCTGGCAGTACACCTCGTCCTTCGGTGGTTTCTGGTAGGCTTCGATGTACCGCACAGTCCGACCGGCGTCTCTTAGCGCGTCCAGGCCGTCAGGATCGATGTACTCCTGGGCCTCGAGGACGAAACATTTCTCCATCGACTCGTGGACCAGTCCCATCGCGAACCACTCTAGATCCGGCGAGTGGTCTGCGGCAGCCTCGTTGAATAGCTCAACGAGTGCCTCAGCCTCGGCTTCGGTATCGTCCACACACTGACCACCGTCGGTCACGATCTCTCGTTCACCGGTCTCGGGATCGTAGCCCCTGGCCTCGAGCGCCTCACCGAGTGCTTTCCGAAGCGCAACAGCACCCTCGACGTCGAGTAAAAAGTGTTGCTTGCAGTCGTAGCCAGCGTAGCTGTATGCCGCGGCGATCTCGAAGCCGAACTTTCCACCGGGGACGTTCTGGGCCGAAAACCGGATCTCGTCGCGCTCCCAGTCTTCGACGCGGTAGTCGATCTCGGCAGAACTGATCTGCAGGAAGAATCGATCGGGGACTGGGAGATCGGTAAACCGGTCTACTTCCTCGCCGCCGTCGGTCACGATCTCTCGAGCGGTCTGGAACGCGACGTCGTCGGGGACCGTCTCTGCACGCGTGCCTTCGAGCGTGGCCACGCACTCGCGACAGACGGGAACGTCGGCGTAGCGATCGGGTGCCCAGCGGAGGTCTTCGGTACTCCACTCGAGCGGTGTCTCGACGTCGGTGCCACAGAGGCAGGCGTGTTCGTGCCCGTTGAAGCTTCCGGCGGCGTGCCAGACGTCGCCGTCGGCACCGAGCACCCACAGATCGAGGTCCTGGTCGGCGGGTCGGCCGTGGTACGCCTCGAGGCGCTCCGGGCAGTGATCGACGTTGTGGCCTTGCTGTCCACAGAACCCACAGCCGTTACTCATCATCCTCACCTCCGGCGGGCTCGGCGATGTGCAGTTCGTCCTCACCCGTGTCGACGAGGATCTGCTGGTCACCGACGCGGATCGACGACGCGGCGGCGCGGTCGATCGTCCCGACGCTCTGGTAGCGGACGCTCATGCATCCACCCCACTGTCGCCGAGCGTGGACTGTTCGACGCCCTGTTTCTCTTCGGGTTCGGCAGCTGGGTCGAACGTCGCGATCGGGACGATCTCTTCGTTGATGAACCGCCCGAGCAGCTCGGGTTTCATCTCGGCGGGTTCCCAGATCGCGAGGTAGCCACTGGCGTAGATCACCAGCCGGATGTGCACGTCGTTCCAGAACGTCGTCAGTGCAACGCCGACGTCGGCGTTGACCGCGGTGGCTTTGAGCGCACCGTGGCCCCACTCGATCGAGACGTCATCGAGGTTCGACTCGTTCGTCGACATCTCGACCGTGAACGTCCGGCCTTCATCGCGCTGGGTGCGGACGAACTCCCACGGCTTGAGGCGGACGGGTGAGATCTCCGGCCCGGTGACTTTCGAGAACTCGTTGAACGGCCAGTCGGGTTCGTGCTCGAGGTCGCTCGAGTGGGTGCGCTCGGCGAGCACCCACCCCTCGCCGCTGACGTCGGCGACGAACTTGCTGGCGACGCGGCGGCTGACCGTTCGCGTCTCGGTGTCGATCTCGTGGCCGTCGAGAAGGACTCGCTCGGTCTGTTTGGGGACGTCTCCGGCGACCATCCCCGACTGGATGATCAGCTCGTCGTCCAGGTAGGTCTGGGTCTCCTCGACGTGGACCGCGCGACCGGTCTGGTCGTGGTAGTTCTCGAGGGGTTCGGAAGCGGGCTCAGAGAGGAATCCGAGTTGGCCGGCGATCATAGCACATCGACCTCGTCAGACTCGGGATCGATCACGTCGATTCCCTGTTGTTCGACCTCTACCCGGAACTCGTCGTACAAAAGCGTCGCAAGCCGCGGCGTCACAGCCTCGGGCTTCGGCCCGTCGCCCATGTCGCCTTTCGCAATCGACGGCTCGAACGTTTCGTACCCGTTGACGCTGTTGACGTAGTGGTGTTGGCTGATGCTGGCGTGGTTGTACACATCGACTCGCTCACCGTCTTTTTCGACGGTGATGCGGTCGCGGCAGGTGAGATCCATCACTGCTCACCCCCGCTAAAGCCGACACACTCACCGACGACGTCGGCGATCTTCCGGCCTTCGACGAACTCCTTGAACTCCTCGGAACTCATCGGTTCGGGGAGGTGGATCAACGCGCGGCGCTCGTAGGTGATGCGTTCCATCAGCGTCGCGTCATCGTCGGTGTCGGTGAACTTCGCGTAGGAGAACTCGGCACTCTCTTTCCCACGGAAGAGGTGGAGTCCGCCACTCTCGTCCTCGGCGATGGTGGCGTACTTCGAGGCCGTCATCGCACATCACCCACCGAGATCGCGTGGTTGGTGACGAGCCACTCGCCAGTGGTTCGGCCTTCGACGGCAAATTGCTGCCCGCCAGTCGTGTAGTAGCCTGGCAGTCGGCGTGGTCGTAGCGTCTTCCGTTCGGCCGCGTCAAACGCACGGACGACCGCGAGCTCGCGATCGGTCGGGCGGCTGTCTTTCAGGTCGGCAAGCACTCGGGCGGCGTCCTCGACGGACACCTGGGGGCGCTCGAGGATCGGAATCTCGGCGTCGTCGCTTGCGGTGGTGCAGTCGGCTGCACTCGTCTCAAATGCGATACTCCTATCACTTTGCCGGGCGTTCTCACGCCCGGCTGGGTCTTTCTCAGACATGTTGGATCTGGCCCGCGGACAGCCGGAGCGCGACTGCTTTGGAAGGTTGGGCGCGCTCCGGTGGTGCCCGCGAGTAGTTGGTTCTGATGTAGGTCACGAACACCTACTAAACTAACCCGCGTCGTTTCGAAACAGGTCAGTCGGAGTAATCGCTGGTTAGCAGCTCCAAAGGCTGCCGTACCGCCAGCGTAACAATATCCGCGTGTTGCGTTCGTGACCATGCGTTCAGTCCTCGGTCGGGTGCTAGAGACACCCGGCTCACTGCTGTTGATTGGTTAGCTATGCGTCGGTGTTACGGTGGATTTGGATCGTCTCCCCACCGATGTCGGCCTCGAGTGTTGCTCTGTCACCTTCCGACATTCCTGCAGACTGCAGGATCTCCGGCGGAATCGAGACAACGAAGCTGTTGCCCGATTTCCGGATGCTTCGCTCGGCGCGTGTTTTGTTTTCATTCGGATCGACATCGACCGACATACACATGTCTTATTCTCTGTCTCACTAAAATCTTCCTATGAGTGCAGACTGGCGATAGCTTTTTCTGTGTATACATTCTCGTCTTATTCGAGTAAGACCTATGGCACTCGCTCAGAAATCCCTGGATATGGGGAACAGCGTTGAAATCGACTGGGAACAAGGTACGGTGACTGCAGAACGGAAACTGCGATCCTCTGGCAATAGCACTGTGCTTACGATCCCCGAAGAGGTTTACCAGTCAATCGGACTGTGCGAGGGTCAACAAGTTGAAATCGTCGCTGACAAGAATGAAGACGTAATTCGCATCCGTTCCGCAGAAGAAGGGGCCAGCGGCGAATGAAAATTTGACTTACCGACAATCGCCGACGACGGCTCTGTCTATCTCAAAGTCCACAGGCGCTTCTAACTCCGGATCGATGACCTCGTACACTTTCGAGTTCGTCTCACCGGGCATCTCGAGCAGGTCATAGTCAGCCATTTTCGCGAGATAGTCCCACGCCCGTCGCCAGGTCACGGGATCGCGGTCGCGCCCTTCGAAGATCATCTCCTGGTGTTCGTCGTACGCCGCACGCATTTCGCTTCCGTCGACTGGCCCGATCGCGCGCACGAGTTCGTACAGTCGAAGGTAGGGGACCGGCAAACTCCGAAGATTGTCTTTGCGGATCATCTGCATCGCACGATCGAACGAGTCTTCGATGTCTTTGTCGAGGATGGTGTCGTGGTGGCGCTCGTCGGCGATCTTCGCAGCGGCCAGCACCGACTTGATCGCCCAGCGGGCGACCCCGCCGGTCTCGTCGGCGATCCACTCGAGTTGGGCGACGTCGATCGGCTGCCCGATCAGGCCGTGTTCGACGCGCGGCTCGAGGATGTCAACGAGCTCGTCGACGTGATATTTCTGGAACGGGACCTGCGAGTCACCGTGAAACCGTGGCTGGATGTTGCGGTCGACGCGCGAGAGCCACTCGGTATCGGAGTGGGTGATCGCGATCACCGAGATACCGTCGATCGAGTAGAGATCCCGAAGCACGCCCAAATCAGGGATGACGTCGGCTTCGTCGAGCATCAACACGTAGGGGCCAGAGACGACGTCGTCCAGCGCCTCGAGGAGATCGGCCCGTGGCTGGTTGCGGTGAACGACCGTTCGGTTTCGATGGCGAGTGATGGCTTCATGCAGGATGCCGTTACACGTCTGGTCCGAACACTCGATGAGCGACCACTCGAGGCCCCACTGCTGGCGGAGATTGCGAAGCATGTAGCGAGCCGACGCTGTCTTCCCGACGCCGGAGGGGCCGTGGATCAGAACGTCGTTTGCCGAAAGGCCGTGTTCAGTGCGGCCTAACGACCGAGAGAGTGATTGGAGCTCGTCGTGTCGATGGAGGATCTGGGTTTCGTACTTGTCTTCGAACACCCAGCGATTTTTAATCATTACCGACAGTGTCGATGACTGACCTAAAAGCGGTGACGGGCACCGTTTCGAAACAGGTGCCGATCACACTTCCCGACGTTGGCAACGTTGAACCCAACCCTGCCGTTGAAGAACCGTCAGGTACAGTGTTGCCTTGGCGTCGTCGAGGTCGTCCACAGTGTGCACAAGCACGCCGAACTCATCTTCGATCTCGACGGCGGCCATTTCACTCCCTCGAGCTACGCGATCGCGACGGACGTGAATGGCACTGACGTATCGCGCGAATCGACTCTTGTGGCTAGGCGATCTAGTCTTCAAAGACTGGCTCGGGCTCGTTGAGGTCGGTTCCGTCGCAGATCCGAACTATCCCATCGGATCGGACGAACACGTTCCACTGCTCGACTGTAAAACTCAGGACCACGTCCCCGGTGAGTTTCTCGCTGGCCTCGAACAGTTGATTGAGAGCTCCACAATCAATGTAGTCGTGGAGTGGTGGGAGCTCTGCGATCTCCTTTCCAGTGACATCCGCAAGAGCCTCGGCGATCATCACTACCGGAGCGTCGGTCTTGTCGTCGTATTCCGTATCCACAACTGGTGTGCATCGGCGGTGGAGCTCAAGGCTTCCCGTTGCCATGCTAACTCTTCAGAATCTCTATATAATGAATTTACTGGCCACGAGTGCAATTCAGTTTAAACTGAAGTAAACTGGCTGGGCTATCAACATAATTCACGCGGAGAACGAAATCACCGAGATGGCGATCGGTGATGTCCCGTTCGATGATGTTCACCCCCCATCGAGACGAGAGTCCGGTTATCAAACCGATGGCAACGATAGTGGACAATCTCGCCAAGTGAAACGTCATTAGACTCTATTGTCAAGTTTGTGGCCGCGAGACCATCCATTAGAAATGCGTCGGTGCTCGAGTGGGTCCGTCAGTCGTCGTCTCCGGCGGCCATCTCCTGTGTGCCGTCACTCGACGACCGGCTGGTTTCCGCTGCGGATGGTTTCATTGCGTTCTCGAGCAGTGCCTCGAAGTCGTCGACTTCTTCGTACTGATCTTGGTAGTGCAGTGCTGTTCGTCCGTAGTCGTTGATCTCGTAAAGGCCACTATGTTCTACAGGGCCGATTTTATTGACCAGCCCGTAATCTTGGAGCACTGGCAGTCTGACGTTGATGTTCTTACGCGTTCTATCGATGTGGTGCGAGAGGTTCGTGGCAACATTTCGACCGTGTTCCTCAAGCCCCTCGAGGATGAGAAAATCAGTCTCGTATCGAAGCTTCATTGTGTGGTAATCCCCCGGCCGAGTTTAGGTTGGAGTTACTACATATCTTTGATGGCCACAAACGTCGGAAAGTACGATCTGTTCGCTAGCGGCGGTACAGTTACGGCCCGATCGCGTCGTCACGGTCGCCTTCCAGGAGGCGATCAAGAAGGCCCACCCAGATCACGGCGGCTCACACGAACAACTCGAGCGCGTGCGTGAGGCTCGTGACGCGATGCTCGAGGACTGACGACGCCGGAGACCGTGCTATCAAACAGATCGAGTGCGGTCTAAACCCTGTGGATTAATTATCGTTAATGGGGATAGTTCGACCGATGCGTGGTACTCCAGACATCTTGCTCGAGGCAGGACCGGATTCAGATGTTGAACTCGTAGTTGGCTACCGACTCGACGGTGACCTGCACGTCCTCGGTGAGGCTGATAGCGGCCGCGTTGAGCTCCACCAGGGAAGTTCCTAACCGACCACAACCGCCGAGGTCGTGACTCGGGCCACCCACGTCCGACCACCCACCTTCATACTCCGAGGCTGTTCAGACACAGCGTAGTAGATGACAAAGCTGTATGAACAACTCTCAGAACGCCCACGGACGAACGTCAATCGCGGGCTGTTGGCTCCCGAGGAACGCTTCGAGCTCCGGACGCTGCGAATCACGCGCTCGAGTGACGTCCCAGCCGAGTACAGTGGCTCCTGGACGACGGTCTACTACCTTGCGGGCGATGACCGACGAGCTGCGAAAGTGTTCGTCGAGGAAAATCGCGAGCAACTCGAGGCGATCGACTTCTCGAATCCCGACGCGCTATCGACGTCACTCCCGCGCGAGGCGTACGACTGGGTGTTACACTTCCTGGGCGAGCGCGAGCTTCGGAAGTATCGGACGATTATCTACGAGCGTCGCCCCGACGGCATCGAGTGGGTGATCGAACGCGAGCGTTTCGAGACCCAGCCCATGCGGCGGTACTCCACCTCCGAAGAAACCTCGGTTCGCGTCGACGCCTCGATCTCGACCGAGGAACTGTATGCCGAGTTTGAAAGCCCGATTCGACATTACGATCTCCGCGATCACCCGGCAGTCGAGGGCTCCGTTCGGTGGCTGCTCGAGTATTTCCGCATCAGCGGGCGGTTCGACTGTATCCCCACAACGTTCGGTGAGTGGCCCGCGGTCGAAAAACGAGAGGGGTAACACTCGGCGAGCAGCGCTGGCGCTCGATCGGGGGTAGGCACACGGAAAATGTCGCCGAAGGGTGAGAACAGTTCTATCCGGGCGGCCGTTCGCCCCCTCGAGACGACTCGCGGCTCGCTCGGCCCCTAATCCGAGCGAGTGGGCGTCATGGCACATCTGTGCATGCACCCACACGGAAGTACACGCTTCTCGAGTAAGAATGTATTGGTGACTGGCCGGTTCCGGTCGCGATCTGTTGGGTGATTACACGCCCGATTTTCGACGTCTCACGGTGTATGACACCACTTCTCAGCACCCCACCGGTCAGAAAATCTGAATTTCAGGAGTAGCAGAACGCTACGGACTGGTAACAGGTTAGTTACTTCATTTTACTCTGGATATAATAACCCAGAAAGCATTTATGTCCAGTTGCGTGTACTATCCAATACCCCTACTCGGGCGGCCGGGTCGGTACTCGAAGATGAAGTCGGCCGGTTGCAGAAGGTCGCCTCCAAAGATGACGGATCGCGCGCTAACTAATTGCGAAATCGAAACACGACAACATACAACATAAATGAACGATAATACATCATATCGTGAAAAGGGACGTGCGCTGTTCCTTTCCGTGATTATGATCGTCTCCGTTGTCGCCATGTCCGCAGCGTTTGCGGGCGCGGCGGCGGCGACACAAGTTGACGACATCAATTCGCTTGATGTTGATGAGGACATAAGTATCGACCAGGGTGATACCCCTGTACGAAGCCATGGAATAACCCTTGATGACGTTGAGGTTGGTGACGGAGAAGAAGGTAATGTCACCATCACTGCAGAAGGGCTTGATGGTACAGTTATCGACGATGCCACGGTCACTGAAGGCAACGCCCACGATGCAAGCATCGTCAGTGTCTCTGATGACGAGTTCGAGGTCGGAATCGAAGAAGAAGCCAGTACACAGACAGCCGACATCGATATCGATGTTGACCTTGACACGTCTGACGGTTCGCCTGCCGTAGACGTTGAATACGTTGCTGACGATCCTGATGAGGAAAGTGACACCTTCCACATCGTCGGTGCTGACTCCGTCTCCATTGACGACGACCAGCTCGACTACACTGACAATGACCTGTCTGGTGTTGAGGTCGACGTCGAATACGACGACTCGTTCGGAAGCGGTGATGTGAACGATGTTAGTGTCTACATTGTGGACGAAGACGGTAACTACGTTGAAGGTACGGAAAGTGCTGGTGGGTCTGGTGAAGATACAGTTACCGGACTCGATATGAGTACAGACGGTGAATTCAACGTAGGCGACGACCTCGTTGTTCACGCTGTGCTTGATGCCGAGGACGACCAGTACGCTGCCAGTGCGGACAACTTCCAAGTCCAAAACACTGACTTCACGACGCTTGGCGTCGCCATCGACGAGATATCCTTTGCTAACACCATTGAGGAGGGTGACACGCTTGATGTTGACATAGACGTTATCAACACGGGCGACTCCGAAAGTAACGATCACGAGATTGAGGCCGATGCTGACTTCGACGATGACAGTCTGACGTTCGACGTCGCTTCCGACTTTGACGACACCGTCGAACTTCAGCTGGAATCTGAACAGTTCGACCGAGGCACCTACGACCTCACTACTGAGAGCGAGGGCACCTCCAATCTCCATCAATCGGTAACGATCGACGATGCGATCGAAGTCCAAGAGGAAGCCGAAGATGAGGACTTCGTGGACTACAACCCAGATAACCCATACCAGGGACAGGATGTCATCGCAACCGCTGACGACGCCTTCGAGGGCGACTTCAGCGATGGCGACGACTACGACCTGCGCGTGATCGACGACACCGACTCCGGTACTGTCGAATCCAGCTCGTTCGTCGAAGAGTACACTGTCGATGGCGATGAGATCGAAATCGAAACTGACGATCTCGAATCCGGCGAAGACTACTTCCTCGACGGACCTGGACTCCCAAGCCCGAGTGCTACCTCGACCGATGACGCTTTCGAGGTCCGCATTCAGGATCTTGACTTCGACTTCGATGACGATGAAGTGACCGACGCCGGTCCTGACTCGGACACCGAACTCGAGATTGACTCCAACCGTGGCACCTACTCGCTGAACGTCAGCGCAGATGGTGACCTTGACGACGACGAACTGGTCCAGATCTTCACCGAGGGTAACGAAAGCCTCGCTGATGCCCTGACTGAGGAAGACGTCCGCCAGTACGTCACGATTGACGACAGCCAGGACACCGATGTCCACGTCCACGACGATCTCTTCGACACGCCTGTCGACGCGTTCGATGGCGACACCATCGAAGACGAGTACGGCATCTCGGACGTTGACGAGTACGGCGACGTATTCGACTTCGTCCCATTCGCGTACTCCGAAGCTGAGGACGATTACGACGAACAGATCGTCCTCTACGAAGCCGGTGACACCGAAGCAGATGTTGAGTTCGATGGCATCGACGAAGGTGACTACGACTTCGACGCTGAATCCACTGATACCGAAGCCGCAGCGTCTGACTCGATCGAAGTGACCGAGTCCGACATCGACGCTGACTTCAGCGAAGGTGTCTACACGCAGTCCGCTGGTGACATCGTTGAGATCACCGTCGGACTCGAGGACACCGACGACGCCTACATGAGCTTCGGTGACGAAGACGCTGGTTACTTCGACGTCCTCTACATCGAAGACGATGGTGGCGAGGATGACGAAGTCAGCTTCCACGTCAACACCCGACTCGTTGGCACGAACGCTGACTCCGAAGACGTCTTCTACTCCGAGGATGACGAAGTTGTCAGCCTTGGACAGGAAGACGCTGACATGGAGTTCCAGCACCTTGACAACGAATTCGAGGGCCTCATCCTCGAAGATGACGGCGATGAATACGTCGCTGGCGAGGATGGAACTACGTACACGCTGAACGAGTTCCGCGACGACCTCGAGATCTCCGAGCTCGTCCGACCGATCCAGTCTACGGATTACCAGCTCGCTGTTGACGGTGAAGGACACTTCATCGCAGACGGTGACGACGAGCTTGACCTCGAAGACGAGCTTGACGCCGCAACGCTCGACCTGCTCGAGCCTGAGCTCGGCGAGATCACCACGCACGTTGCACCTGAAGACAGTGCGGACGAAGATGACGAACTCGAGGACCTCCTCGACGAAGTCACCGAGCGCACTGACGTTGCCGAAGACGACCGTCTGATCATCGAAGCCGAGGCAACCGGCATGTTCGGTGCCCTCATCGCATCCGGCGACTACGACTTCGATATCCTCGAAGACGGAACCAGTGCTGACACGCTCGACAGCGTTGTCACCGACGAGTACGAAGGCATTAACTTCGAAGTCGAGGCTGACGATGCTACGGGCAACCAGGACGCTAACTCGCTCAACCTCGACAACGACGACGAAGGCGACATCTTCGTGCTGCCTGACAACGAGAACGGCGCACTCTACGTTGTCGTTGACACCAGCGAAGGCGACGGCGTCTTCGACCGCAGTATCGACGACGGCGACACCTTCGACGTCGAGCTCGAATACGAGACCGACGACGACGACCGCTACGAATTTGGCACGGAAGGTTTCAACGCAGCTGACTGGAACGATGGCGACGTCGACGACGCCTACCCATACTTCCAGGCAGACTCTGACCAGTCTGTGAGCACCACGTTCGAGATTGTCGAGCCTGAAGTCCACTTCGACAACCTTGATGAGGACGACCACGTCCAGATCGAGAACAGTGATGAGTCGGTCATCACGGGTGAGACGAACGTCGCACCTGGATCGGACGCTGACCTCCGCATCAGCAACGCTGGCGACACGCCAAGCTTCCTCAACACCGAGGACGCTGAGATCGACTCCGACGGTGCATGGGAGTCCGAGAGCTTCGACTTCGACGACCGTGATGTCGACGACGAAGCTGAACTCGACTTCCGCATCGGCGGCAGCTCCGTTGACGACGCTGACGGTATCTTCGTCGAAGCAGTTGAAGAGCCTGAGGAGGAGCCTGAGGAAGAGCCTGAGGAGGAGCCTGAGGAAGAGCCTGAGGAGGAGCCTGAGGAGGAGCCTGAGGAGGAGCCTGAGGAAGAGCCTGAGGAAGAGCCTGAGGAAGAAGAGGATGACGACGTTGAAGAAGTTGAGGACGACGGTGTCCCCGGCTTCGGCATCGCCGTTGCACTCTTCGCACTGATCGCCGCCGGCATGCTGGCACTCCGCCGCCAGAACTAAGGCCGCGATCAGCAGCTAACTAACCGGACTTCGGTTCCGGTCTTCCGCGACACACCGATTTTTTATTGACGCAACATCATCCAGCACCGCGTAGCGCCAGCGCTAGCGCTGTTGGACTGGATCGAAGACCAGAGCGTTGCCACTCCGTGCGTGCTCGAGCAGTCGTTCTCAGCAGTACAGAAGCGAAAAAAGAGAAAGCGTGAGCTTAGTTGCGCTCGCTCAGGTGTCCAGTCTGGTCGTCTAGGCGCTGGATCTCTTCTTTGCCACCACGCCCGACGCCCAGCGGGAACTGTCCCCGACGTGGGTTAGTCTCTTCGTCGAGGACCTGGTACGGCCCACCGGGCAGCTGTGGAACGTTCAGCGCGTCGATGACGTTCCAGCCAATCTCGTCCGGCGGCACCGTAATTCGGGCGGTGATCACGGCATCGGTGTAGGACCCTTCGACGGCCTGGAAGGCTGCAATATCAGCCATCTGCTGACTCGAGAGGTTCGTCGCGTGCTCGCTGATCTCTCGAGGTTCGTCGGGGAGATCGGTGCGTTCGTGCTCACCTCGAGGTTGGAAGTCACAGTCGATCCGTGGCTCGTCGAGGTCGACCAGGAGCTTGATTTCCGGTGGTCCATCCTCGACAAGTGGGCGGATCTCGTAGTCGTCACCACGGTCGAGTGTCTCGTCGTCATCGGTGGCATCGTAGATGGTCTCGAAGTCCCGTACGATCTGTCCTTCGCCGAGCGGCAACTCCGTCCACTCGTCGACATCGGCCTCGAAGGGTACCCGGCGAAGGCTCTCGGCACCGGCGTACACCACGGCCCGGTCGACAGTATCCTCGGTGTTGCGCTCGATCGAGTAGTTGATGAGATCGGGATCGACGTCGGTCTCGCGGCTGTCGATCCGTGCGATGTGGACCTCCATACCGTCGTCGCCGGGTCGGATCTCGTAGGCGGCGTCGGCGATGTCGACCACGACGTCCTGGAGGTGGTCCTTGAGCCGAGCGTCGCGCTGGTAGTTGACGACGACCGGCGTCTCGTCGAGGTCAGCACGCAACTCGAGTTCGTCGAGCGCCTGGGGTTCGTAGCCCAGCCGCGGCGTCGCGTCCCGTGGCTCGAGGTCCTCGCGATGGCCCAACCCGACGCGGACGTTCGCAACCGCAGCGAGGTCGTCGTACTCGAGGTCGTACGAGAGGGCGTCAGTAACGGTGTCGAAGTCGTCATCACTGCCGTCGACACCGATCGAGAGTTCGGGGAGCGGCTCGCCGTCGTCCGAGACGGCCTCGAGCATGAGCCGGACGATCGACAGCGGCGTGGCGATCTCCTCGAGGGCGAGGTGGGCAGGGGTGTCTCGTTCGGGGTACCTGAACGGGTACTTGAGGTGCCCGCCGGGTTCGTTGACCAGCTCGTCTTCGTCAAGGTCGGTAAACCGCGCGTCGACGATCGCGACCGCGCCGATGATCTGCCCGACACTGGCGTCGAAATCGCCAGGATCGACGCGGATGTCGTGAGAGCCGGCGGCCACGTCGCCGTCGATCTCGAACACGTCCCACCCCGGATCGGAACCCAGCGGCGTGTCGTCGCCCCCCTCGACGACGGTCCCGTTGAACTCAACGTCCACTGTTGTCGACGGACCGCTGCCCGAGTCTTCAACCGAGTAAACGGCCACGAGAGCGTCGCCGTCGGGGATGGCGTGGTCGATGCTTACCGATCGGCTGCCCGTGCCGCCAGTTCCGGGCGAGATGACGAGGGCCCCAGCCCCACCAGGTACGTCGTCGTTATCCTCGGCCCCAAAGTCCCAGTCGACGTCGGAGACGTTGGTTGCCTGCAGGCCATCGTCATCGTACTCGAGCGGGACGTCGTCGGGGATCGCCTCGAACGCCCCCTGCAACTCGGCGAGGATCGCCGCCGCCAGCAAGAGAACGTCCTCGCGGACAACGTCGTCGGGGTCATCGACGACGGGGATGTAGTCGGTGTACTCCTCGATTAGGTACTCGGCGTAGACGAGCGCCTCTTCGATGTCGGCACTCTCGACGACGCGCCGATCGAGTTGCGTTCCACCGCGCGCCTCAAGCTCGACTGTCTCGGGTGTGAGTGTTCGATGCTCGAGCCGGTCGACCGGCTGCTTTTGTCCGTCCTTCCAGACGCGAACCGGCGCGTCATCGAGAGCGGTATCGAGCCAGCGTTCGTCCGCAGGGACGCTAAACGAGACGCGTGGGTAGCCGTTGACTGTCGGCTGCTTTTGTGGGTCGTCGAGTAACTCCGGAACCAGTGGTGCGTTGCGGTCGGGGTGGTCGATCTCGACGTACCACCCACTCGACGGGACCGCCCGCTGCTCGAGGCCGACGCTGTCTGTCTCGGCGGGGTCGCTCGGCTCGCTGTCGGCGTACACCCACTGGGTCCGGGCGCGGATCACGTACTCGTACTCGCGGTCGGGGGCGACAGCGTAGTCGGTAAAGGACTCGTCTTCATCGCCGACCGTCCCGACCAGGCGACCGGGACCGTCGTAGTCGAAGTCAGTCCGGCGGCGGTAGATCTGGTAGCTGCCGCGGAACTCCGACTCGTCGGACCACTCGACGGTCGCGCTCCGTCGGCCGACGTCGAGGGCCTCGACGTCCTCGGGCGGTACCAGTTTTGTAATCTCGTCCACATTGAGCCAATGGCCCGTATTATCCTCTGTCTCCGTTCGGATTCTTACCGAGTATTGCTCGCCGTCGACGAGGTCGTCGATTGTGTACTCGAGGGGGTCCTCGTCATAATCGAGGTCGCCGTCGAACTCATAATCTGGGTGGTCGCCGTCGGGGTCGTCGTCGCGTTTTTCAATCCGGTACCAACCGTCATTTAGGACGTCCTCGGGCTCGACTGTTAGCTCGGATTGTTCGGATGCGTCAAGGTCGACCGACTCAATATCCGGGAGGGACGTTTCGGCCTCGTCGGTGTCCGTCGGATCACTCGTTAAGTCCTCGGAATAGGCTCTTAACCGTGCAGTAAGCTTCCGTCCGTTCCTGACGCCCTCGGCCGTCGCCTCTCGGTCGTCCTCGTCAAAGTCATCGACGACGTCAAACACGGGATCGTCGTCGGAATCATACCGTACCTCGAGCTCGAATCCGTCATGCCCGTCGCCGTCGTACTCCCATTCAATATCGAGTGTCGTCTCGCCCGCGTCGACGATTGAAAAGTCGTACGGCGCTTTAATAGCAAGTTCCGCGCTCGCCTCGTTGCTCGAGGAGCTTTCCGCTCCGCGGAGGTACGACGTGACGACGTAATAATACTCGTCCCCCGTCTCTACGTCCGTATCCGTATATCCTGTCGAGGAGGTCGTCGCGATACGATTCGACGATGTGATTGAAACTCCCGAATCGTCGTCGCGGTAAACGCGGTACTCGTCGGCCTCCGAGACGAGGCCCCAATCGAGAGATATTTCGCCGTCGCCCGCCTCGGCCTCGAGATTTTCGGGAGCCGGCGGGTCGCCAAGGTAAAAATCGCCGCCCTCGTCTGTCGGGTCAGATAGGTAAAAATCGCTCATGGCTCGTCAATCCGCGGTGGCTCATGTCCGTCCACTCCGACGGAGAAATAATCGATTGCCCACTCTGAGAAAGAGGTCGTCTGAATACCGACGCCTCCCTCCCCAATATTTTCTAACTCTATTTCGACCTCCCAATCGTCCGGCTCGTCGTGTATCGAGTCGTCACCGTCCCAAGCTTTACCCTTGTATTCATCGCCCTCGCACCTGAATCTACTCCAAGCCCAATCTCCCGTCCTCGTAATGCCTGAGCTTTCACTATCGATTAGGTTCCCGTCCTCGTCGAATGCACGAACGGCGACCTGATCGTCGTCTATTCTTGCAAGGGCCCTATGTCCATCTCCCTCCTCGTCCATGTCGGCCCGTGCCAACACCCTGTAATAGATGTCTGTGACCTCGGCGCGAGCTATTATATCTACATCCTCGTGTTCCCCGACAATACTCCATATTTGACCGTAATTCCCGCCCGTGTTGGTATCCCACCGGAGGACATTATTACCGTAAACGGCGTCAGTATCCGTTTCAAGGTCGAGGTCCCCAATACCGCTGTCTCCCCACCGCTCCCAACCGCCGGATAGTCGGTTCACGTCCCCGCTTTCGACGACATTGAATCCGGTCCAATACCCCTTTTTGTCCGAATCGTCGATGTTTATATCAGGCCGATCGGTGTAATATACGGGGTTTGCCTGGTCTTCATATCCCACCGCAACCGCCATTATTTCCCCGTCATCGTAATCTGAAATGGTGTAATCCCCGTCCTCGTCGACCATACCCATTCCAACCTTTTCGCCGGTGTTCATGTCGAATAAGTACACAACCGGCTCCATATCGAGGTCGGTCAAATCGCCGTCGAAGTCTATGTTTCCGCTGTAAGTCATTTTCGTACGTTATTGCGTTCGATGAGTTGCTTCGTCGGCTGTGCGTCTACGATCGTCTCGGCCGCGATCGGCTCGAGCCACGACTCGACGTCGGCCGGGATCGGCCCGCTCTCGCCGTCAGGGATGTCGACCAACACGGCGTCGTGGCCGGCCTGGAGGATCGCATCCATCGCGAACAACTCGCCGTCGACGTCGAACGTCACCTGGACGCGATCGCGGACCATCCCGATCTCGCGAACGTCGATGTCGAACACCGCGACGCTTTCGGGCTGCTCGGCTGCGAGCTCGAGGTCGGTCCACTCCGCTTCCGAACTGTCCAACTCCTGGGCGTCGACGGTACCGTCGTCCTCGTCGAGCCAGAGCCGTAACCGACCGGTGTCCAGCACGATCGCCCCGTCGTACTCGTGGTCCTTCGAGAACACGTACTGCCACCGCCGTCGGCCACCGTCCTCGAGCGACTCGTACCCGCGCGTATCCCACAGTCGGACGTCCGCCTCGGCATCGCGGTCCTTGTCGATCTCGTAGACCAGCAGCGGAGCCTCCGATGGATCGTCGGGGTCGAACTCGTAGTCGGGCCAGCCCTCGAGATCGTAGACGTCGACGTCGCCGTAGGCGGTCGCGACCGTCTCGACGGGCTCGGCGAGCTCACGATCGCCGCTGTCGGGATCGAACCAGCGGACTTTGCGGGCGTCGGTCGGCAGTGCGATGTGGGCCTCGAGGTCGTTGCCGAACTCGTGGTCGGCCAGCCGTGGGGCGGCCTCGAGTGCGCGAACGAGTCGCTGGTCCGTCCCGGCGCGGGTGAGGCTCGTGTCGATCCGTTCGTAATCGGCATCGCCACCTTCGGCGAGCTTCGTGTTTCGGGTCGCGTCATCGGCGACGTAGTAGCCGTCGTAGCCTGGAACGTCGATCGCGACCGGCAGCGGGGCGTGATGCGGGGAGTTGAGGAGTTCGTGTAACTCGAGCGCTCGCATCGTCGCATCGGGGCCGTTGAACTTGATCGGCGGGTCGATCGAATCCGGCGGGCTCGAGATGGGTTTTGCGCTGCCGATCTCCTCGAGAAGGTTCTCTTTGTCGACGTCGAGGCCGCCGCTGTCTGAGAGCTGGCCGACGTCGTGCTGGTCGTCGACGGTGAGTGTGTAGATGTGCATAGCGGATAGCGAGTCAGTCGAAATAGACGTCAGCTTCATCTTGGAACAGACCGCGGAAGCGACGTTCGTTGATCGACTGCTCCATTCGGAACTTCCGGCCCTCCGACCACTGCTCGAGGGCGGTCATGAACGCGTTCATAAGCGTCTCTTCCGTGAGCCCCTGCTCTGTTGAGCCGCGATCGGCCTGCTCAGGGCCACTGTCGAGTGAGTCGGCGACCATCTCCGGCGTTGCCTCGCCGTGATCAGCCCTTTCGACATCCGCACCGCCGATCCGATCGGCAACCGCAGCGAGCGTGTTCTGGCGCTCTTCTTCGGCGTCGACTTGTGCCTGTGCGGCATCCGCGAGCAGGTCGGGGTCAACGTCTTCGATTCCATCGGCGTTTTGGACACCCGAAAGTTGGCCCTCGAGGTCGCGGATCTCGCGCTGGAGGTCCGCCGCCTCTTCTTGATCCTCGAGTGCCACGCCGCCTTCTTGCAGCTCGGAGAGTCGTTGTTCAGCGCCAGCGATCTCGTCTTCGAGGTGTGCCTCGGCATCATCTGTCTCGAGGCCGTCGACGACCGACTCGGCGAAGGACTCTCCGAATGATTGACCCGACGTCTCGCCGAGGTCACCGAACGCCTCAGCGTAGGTGTCCTCGTTAACGTCGGGTTCGTCAACATCGTCAGCAACGATATCGTCCTGGCTAATCCCGTCATCGTCACCGACACCGGGGATCCGTTCGATCTGGTCACGGAGCCAGTCGATCTTATCGCCGATCCAGCCGAAGACGCTGCCAACGATGTCCTGGACGCCGAACAGATTCTCCCGCCAGGCGTAATAGAGCGTTCCGAGTGGGCCGAGCAGAGCGAGCATCCAGCCGGGTGCGGACTCGAACCACCCTCGGACGGTCCCGAAGGCATCCGTGGCTGCATCTCTGATCCCGAGGACGTTGTTCGTCCAGGCGTAGTGTAGCCCGCCGACTGCGATGATCAGGGCACCAATCGCGGCGATGACCGTCCAAATGGGGGCTGTTATGGGGAGTAATGCGGCGTTCGTCGCGAGCAGAGACGGGACGAGACCTCCGGCAATAGCACCAGTTGCGCCAGTGACTGCACCAGTAACCATGCCCCAACCAGCCGCCATTGTCGGGAGGATCGTCAGGAACGTCCCTGCAGCAATTAGGAGTGGGCCCAGCACTGCTGCAAGGCCGCCAGCAGTTATGACTGTCCGTTGCTGACTGTCTGAAAGTTCGCCGAACCACGATACGAGGCCAGACACGCGACCGACGAGCGACGTCGCGGCTGGGATAAGGTGCTGCCCGATCTCAGCACGAAGCTCTTCTGTATCTGCACGAAGGCCGCGCATCTTGTTCGCGAATGAATCCGACGTTCGAGCAGCGTCACCCTGGGCGTCAGCAGTGTCACTCATGATGATGCTCATACGCGCCATCATCTTCTCCTGTTCACTGGCTTCCTGCACACTGTCGGCCATCCCCTTATTCATCAATTCCTGCTCGAGTCGCGACTCGTTGATCGCAACGCCGAAGTCCCGAAGCGCGCGGTGTTGACCCATCAGTCCAGACTCGAGCTTGGACATCGCGGCGTCCTCCGACATATTGTTGAAGGAGGCTAGGTCAATGGCAAGTTCTGTGAGTTCTTGCGACATTCCAGCAGCCTCGTCGCGGGCAAAGCCCATTGGGACGAACGTGTCTTGGAGGCTCGTTGCGTACTCCTGCAACTGATACGCCGACCGATTGACCGCATCGGCATGTGCTTCAGACCACTTGATGACGTCGTCCTCGAGATCGTCGAAGACAATACTCATCTTGTCCTGCATCTCCTCAATTTCGCTGCCAGTCTTGACCGATGCAACGCCAAGGGCAGAGAGAGGTGCGGTGATGCTTGCCGAAAGGACAGCCCCTGTCCGTTGCATCGATCTCCCGGCAGAGGCTGCTCGGTCGCTAAGGCTGTCGAGACTACCGCGTGCGTCCTCAACACTCGAGGTGAAACCGGACTGGTCGAGGTTCAATACTGCCGTTAATGTCGATATTGTTGTCATACTAATGATTCAACTGACCGTTCTGTTGGATAGAAATATGGCTATTTTGCAAGAGATTCAACTCCTGTTCATACCACAAGACAGCTCTGACAACATGACTCAGAGATTCCGGGCGTTTGTGCTGATGTCTATGCTTTCAAAACCCTCACCCGGCCCAACAGGGTCATCGGTAGCAAGTCAGTCGTCGACAGGATTCGTGACGGGGCGGAGTGGGGCCATTTTCTCCCATTTTCGGTGGCACGGGATGCACAAAGACGCCAAGTTCCCAATGGCATTGCGTTCTTCTGGATCGTCTATTTGCCGTGCCGGTGTGATGTGATGAACATCAAGCTTCTGGCCATATTGGCCGTAGTGTTCTGCTTGTGGAAGTCCACAAGACACACACTGACAACCGTCTCGCTCGCGGACGGCTTCTTTCTTCGACTCGTTCCAGCCAGGGCCATACGGCAGTGATCCTCCTAACCAGTTTGGATTGTTCTCACCCGAAGAAGTCTCAGCGAGCCATTCCTGAAGACAGTCCGTCCCACGACAGAAAGTGTGGTCAACAGAGTCCTTGTAATACCGCTTACGCACAACCCCAGAACCGCACCACCCGCACTCGAGGGTTACCCGATCGTAGAGTGGATTATCTTCGCCGGTGGCCCAGTTCTCCAGCTTCCATTCGGTTTCACAGATCCTGCCACAGAAGAAATGCTCTGAGCGTCCTTCCACACGATCTGTTCTCCGAGTAAGTTCAGCATCGCAAAACGAGCAGTTAACTTTGGTGTGCGAATCTGCTCTCCAATTGGGGTGATCTGACCCTTGGATCCTTTCGGATTGCCACTTACCTCGGCAGTTTTTGTTGGGACAGAACACGCGCTCTGATTGCTCAAGGTGCCACTCTGCTATCTCGAACTCGTCTCCACAGAAATGGCATTCTACGCTAGTACGCTTCCTTTGGTGCTTTGCGCGGCACTCGTTGTTGCAGTAATGGTCATCATACCGCTCCACGCGGCTAGGAGTGACCGTTTTGACCTCACCACACTGCGCACATTCGACCTCGACACCTGCGATACTCTCATCATGTACTTTCGTGTGGTGTACTTTCACACCGCGTTCATTACCGAATTCATCCCCGCATGTCGGACACTTGTGCGTCCCGTCACCACTCATCGCCTCACCCCAGAGCGACTCCACGAGCACCTCCAGCTGCAGTACTGCTTGTCGCGAACGGCTTTCGGACAACGCATATTCAGACACTTTTTCATCATATCACACAACCAACTCGAAAATTGTTACCTCCGACGGCGCTTGTGGCACGTTGGCTACTCCAGATCGATCCCCAGACTCTCAGCAGTCTCTTCAACCGTGAGGTGTGAGTCGGCGTCCTCGAGTTCGTCCAGCCGCTCGAGGATGATCTCTCGCTCGTCGGGGAGCATCTCGTCCTCGGGTGGCTGTGGGGGCGTCTCGCCGTCGGTAGCCATACTCGATGGGTCGGTGCAGTAGCGGATAAGCCTTTACGCCAGCGTGGGTTGCATCGCATCTCCTCGCAGGCGGTGGTTCGTGGCTGGAGGTCCAGCCAACGTGGTTGGGAAGTGGTCGGGGTCATCCTCAAGCGAACGGTTGAGGAACCAACGGTCGACTGGGTGAGTAGCCATCGCACAGATTTTCGTCCCATCTGCCCCCAGAGCTACGCGTTGTACGTGCTTTGTAGCCGCTCTTGCTCGTCGCGATACTTCTCGAAGCGGGTGAGCCAGAACGCACGCTCGGCCTCGCTCATCTCGAAGAGGAACTCTGCAGGCCGGTAGCGCTGTTTGCTATTCAGCCACTCGAGGAAGTCTCCGAGAGCATCTTTTCCAACATCTCGGCCTGCCTGGACGTCTCTTCCCCGCGACCAACCATCAAAAAATCTTGGTAGAGCTCACCGACTTCGTCTTCAGTAAGTCCGAGGCCGGTACGCCAGACCGACGGCTCCTGCAGCGACGGGTCGACGGCGTGGTCGGAGAGTGTATCCTCCATTTTGTCGAGCCCGACCTGTGCCTCCTGGAGGAGATCGAACAGGCTGGCCCCTTCCTGGGCGTCCTCGAGGATCTTCCGCTGGCGGTTCTCGAACTCCTGTTTCGTGTCCGGGTCGGGGTAGAGGAACTCGACCTCGACGCCGTGCAACTCCACCGTGAACGAGTCGTGGGCTCGAGCCTCGAAGATTTCCTGGGCCTTTCCGTAGAGTTCGGTGCGTTCTTGCTTGCGCTGTTCTCGAGCGTGCTGCTGCTCGCTCTCGTGTTCCTCGAGCGCCTCCTCGTTCGACCAGGAGACGCTAACGCTATCGGCACTCATAGATCATCACTCCGCTGGTTCGTCGCGGAATCCGAGGGCGTACTTCTTGCCCCGGATATAGATCGTCAGTTCGGTGTTTCCGGGATCGGTCTCACCGTAGTCGAGGCCTTCAGCGGCGATCTCGCAGTTCGCGAAGACAAAGGTCTCGACGGGTTCGGCGTCCGTCTCGCTCGGGTCATCGTCGAAGCTCTCGAGGACGACGCCGCCGACGACTGCCTTCTCAGTCAGTTCGCCGGTCTCAGTATCGACGAGGCCAGCGTCCTCGAAGTGCTCGAGACCGGGCGTGCTGAAGTGGTTCGTCGTCAGTGTCTGGGCCTTGTGCGTTCGACCCTGGAACGTGATCGAGCCGGACGCAGGGTTGACCGAGAACTCCTCCCAGTCGTTGTCGATCTCAAAGCCGTCGTGTGCGTTTCCAACGTACGTTACCTCCTGTTCGCCGGTCATGATGTCATCGAGGACGGCCTCGTCGACGTCGGCGTCGATGGTGCCAACGCGGTGATTCCCGCCCGTGATGACGTTGTCGGGTAGATCGTTTGTCATAGTGTAGTCGTTGTGTGTCGGTTATCGTCGCTGTCGAACTGTGATTCGCCAGTCCTGGATCATCGCTACTCGGTTGCCGACCACCTCTTCCCAGCTCCCGGATGCAACTTCGCCGGGCTCGGCGTACGGCGACTGCGCGCCGACGTCGAGGCGCTCGGCGATCTCGTGCATGATCTCGGCCATGCGGTAGGTCGGCGCCAGCTGTGCAGTTCGCCAGTCGTCTGTCGCGACGACCGAGAACTGGAACCGGAACGTTCGCTGCGTAGCCGCGCCCATCTGACTCGAGGACTCAGTAATCGGCTGGACGCGGACGACGACTGAGTGTTCTTGGGCGTCGCGAGGCCAGCCCTCGTCGATCGCGTCCGCGGCCTCGAGAAGGTCAACTAGATCGTCAGAATCTCGCAACTCTTTGATGACGTCTTCTAAAGCGGTGTGAAGGCCGTATCTCATGCCATACCACCCGCTCGAGGACGATCATCAGAGAGAGAAAGTGTAGATGAGGCAGAGTTACGTGCGGCGGGCAACTTCAACCAACTGGGGTGTACCAGCACCCCAGTTGTCAATTGAATCTGCTCATCTACCTGTTTGGCGTAATGGCCCTTATTTGGGCCGGCATCGGGGGAGTGATAGTCCTCCTCCGATGCACACCCGACAGTTGGACGGACCTCACTGTAAAGGTTGGGTTCCTCCATCTGCGGGCCAGCAAGTCCGACGACGAGTGATCGTTGCCGGGTGTGCTGTACAACGTTGACCTTTTTTTCGGTGTGCATTGCTCCTTGGCGTACGGCATCCTGCAACTCCTCGAGCAGGTCTGTGATCGCATCCTGCAGAGCGTCGTGAAGTCCGTAATTCATTGACGCGCCTCCTCTGCAGCCTCGTAGACGGCTTCCCGAATACGACGCTCGAGATCGCGGATCTCGCGTTCGATCGCCGGCCGGATCATTGGCTGTGCGGCCATCCGGTTGGTTCCAAATTCGACGAACGCAGCGTATGCTGCCTCGTTGCCGATTTCGGCTATGATCGTCTCGCCCTCTGTCTCGACTTCTGAGGTCCACGCGCCGCGCAGGTTTCCGGTGTCGACTGGCGATCGTCGCCGTGCATCGGCTTCGATCTCCAGCGAGCTTTCAGTCATCGCCACGACCAGCTCCTCGTCGGATTCTGCGAGCATCTCCTCGAAGACGTCTTGGGCGTTCTCGGGATCAAATCCCGACTCCCACTCGAGATCAAAGTCCAACGCGGCTCACCTCGAGTTGGACGTACTCCGGAACCGCTGAGTCAAGCCGTCGAAGGTTCGGCTCCTGAACGACGAAACGGCCGTCGCTACGGTGGAGTTCAACGCGGTCGTCGGCGCTGATCTCGAGCTCGTACTTCCGACCGTCGATGGTGCCGACGTCCTTGGGATAGGCGTACACCCGGTAGACGTCGGCCGGCCACTCGCCGTAGACCTCTCGGACGTACTCGGCGTCGCGTTGCTCGACGCGGACGTGGGCCAGCTCGACATCGTCCTCATCGTAGACGACCTCGCCGTCGACGTACTCCCACTCGTCGTCCTCGAGCCCAAGCGGTACCCAGTCGTAGACGGGTTCGGGGTCGTCACTGTAGGGATCGTCGGCAGTGTCGACCTGGCGCTCGGCGAAGAACATCGCGCGATCGTTCTCGAAGCCTGTGATCATGTGTCGGTCACCGATTTCGTGATGACGACGGGGTCGGTCGAGTTGCCGATCGTGCCGACGGCCACAACGAGGTCGAGACTTGGGTACGTCCAGGTCTCGAGCGTCGCCGGCATCTTGAGATCGTCAGTCATCGTGATAGCGACATGGCCGTTCCCGGCCGCAGGTCTCGCCGTCGGACTTCTCGACCGGACACTCAACTGGCTCGAGGTATCTGGACTCGATGGCCACGTCGACGGCAACCTCGAGGACATCGCCAGGCTCGTACTGCCGGCCGCCACGTCGGAGTCCGGATTGGTTGGTGACACGTGCTCGGACCATCAGGATCAACCTCGCGTGTCCGGCACAGCGATCGAGGCAGTCTTGTCTGTCCCGCCGACCCCGATCAGTTCGTCAGTCGCTCCGAGGCGGCGGGCGTCGGCCCGAAGCTCTTCGACCATCGACTCCTCGTAGGATTTCTGGGCGTTGCCGAGCTGCTGACTCGAGGTTGCGCGATCGAGCTTCGTCGCGATGTGCAACGCAGCCAGCACTGCTTCGAGGTCGCGGCGATCGGGCTCGTCGAGAACTGGAACGCCATCGTCTCGATCGATGTCGCGTGCCTTCCGCTCGATCACTTTCGTGATCCTGTCGTCCTCGAGGTTCGTATCGATCTCGAGGCGGACGTCGTCCGGCTCGGCAAGCGTCATCGATCAGCCCTCCAGTTCGGCGAGCCGGCCAGTAATCGAGTCGACAGCCGTGTCGCGTTTCTTGTTGCTCTGCTCGGCTTCGAGGATTCCGTGGAGCAACTCCAGGTCGTCGACGTTTCCGAGTCGGGTCTCGAGTTCGTCGACGGTCAGCTCCGACGGATGCGGGTCGAGTTCGTCCTCAGGAATCGGCTCGATGTCGTCGTCTTCCTCGTCGCCATCGTCACTGTCGACCGGCTCGAGCGTGTTCGGGTGCTTCGCTGCGACCCGTTCCAGGACCTCGAGTGTGTCGTCGCGGGTGAACTGCTCTCGATCAAACCGGAACTGCGAGCCGGCAACCCGAACGCGGACTGTGTTGTCTGTCATCGTTGGTGGGCTCTTTAGGCGTCGATGCCGGTCATCCGAACGATGCCGCGGATACCGTCCGGGCTTCGGCGGACGAACGGCGTCCGGCTCGAGAGCGTTTTGTTACGCAACCCGAAGCCGCCGTCGACCTCCCAGTTAGTATTTGTGACGCCCTGGGCGTTCACGATCTGGAAGTACCGCGTGTCGTTCAGCAGCAGGATGCACGTGTCGCCGTCCAGACGCGGCGCTGGCACGATGTTGAGGTACGGGTACTTCCGCTCAAGGCGCTCCATGATCGGCTCGTCGGTCGCCTCAGTCTCGTAGTCCTCGCGGTCGACTTCGCCCCAGAGCTTGCGCGGGACGAAGACCCAGCCGCCGACCTGCGAGACGAGTGGGACGTCGTCTTCGTCCTGGACGTCGTCCTGCTCCTCGACCGTGTCGTGCAGTTCCTTGAAGTCGGCGAGGATTTCGTTGGGGTCGCCGATCCAGCCGTTCGAGCCGCTGGCCTGCAGGATGAGGTCGTTGTCACTGTCGAGGCCAGTGACCGCGAGCGTTCCTCGATCGGTCGGGACCTCTCGACCCTCGCTGTTCCAGAGCATGCTGTGCTCGGATCGGTTGAGCGCACGACGGGCTTCTCGGCCGACGGATGCGTCGAGATCGTCGCCGAACTGCATGGCGTTCTGGACTTCGCGGCTGTCGAACTCGTAGTCGACGTGGTGGATCCAGAGCGGGACGCCGTGCAGTGCGTTGGCCGGCATCTCCTGAACGCTTCGGGCTCGAGCGTTCATGCTGACCGTCGCGTCCATCCGCTCGCTGCGGAGGCGGTCGAAGTAGGCGTAGCGGAAGAGCGACGCCGAGACGCTGAAGCCAGCGCCCTCGAGCTGGTCGATGACGGTCGACTCGACGAACTGGTCGTCGAGGATGGTCTCGGCGTACTCCTGCCAGGAGTCGACCTGGAGCGAGGAGTCTGCCGTGAGTTCTGCCTTCGGGCCCTGGATCCCGACCGCCTGGTCGAGCTCCTCCCACATGTCGGGGCCGATCGGAGACTGGGCGCGGATCTGCTTCCACGCGTTCTCGCGGACGCTCTTGACCGGGTTGAACAGCGCCGTCTCGTGGAGACGCGTTCCTGCTTCGAACTCCTCGGCCATCTGCGGCTGCTGTGCTTCTACACTGTCAGAAGTGCTGATTGCCATCTTGAATCACCTCAGTAGAACTCCACGAGAACGTGGGTTGGGTCGTCGCCGTCCGACATCTCGACGTCGTCTTCCTGCGCGATCACGCCGATCGCGTCTGTTGGGTCGCCGTCGAGGACCTCGAGGTATCCGTTGGCGTTCCAGCCGACCTCGTCGCCCTCTCCGTACGTGTCGTCGCTGGCGTCGTCGTCGACGTCAGCGTACGAGATCAGGAGCCGAGCCTGATCGTGCGATCCGAAGCCGAGCGTCTCGACGTTTGCCTCTGGCTCGTAGGTCTTCTCGAGCGGGCTCTCATCGTCCTCGATGCCGCGACTGCCAGGGTTGCGCTGTTCGCGAACGACGCGGCGAGTTGGCGAGTCAGCGCCGGCGGCCTCGAAGCCACCGTCGCCGCGGACGACGCCCTGGCCGGGCTCGAGTTCCTCGAGTGCCTCGCCTTCGTCGAAGGCGACCTGGTTGTGTACCTTTGCTTTGACCGAGTTCGTGGTGTTTAGTGGTCCTGCCATCTGTCGTCACCTCAGTTGGCGACCCCCGTTCCGTAGGCGTCCAGATCGTCCTCGGCGTCGTCGTCGGTCGACGGCGTAGTGTCGGGAGCGCCGATCGACGCCGTCAGCCCAGCGGCGCCGGGCAGACCCGAGCCACTCTGGCCAGTGACGTTGTCGTGGACGTCGTCGACGATCGAGTCCGCCGAGGCCATGAGGTCCTCGCGGTCGTCCTCGTCGTAGGAATCGCTGTTTGCGATGATCTCCTCGACCTTCTGGCTCTTCGTCGCCTGCTGCTCTGCCTGAGCGAGGAGTTCGTCGGCGTTCTCCTCAGTCACGAAACCACGCTCCTGCAGGGCGTCACCCAGCTGGTCTGCGGCTTCGTCCGCAGTCATCTCGCCGAGGGTCTTGCCGCCGTCGTTGGTCGTAGTGTCAGTCCCGTCGTCGGGATCTCCGTTGCTGCCGCTCTCCGCGGCGAGTTCGTACGTCTGTTTGAGCACGTCGTCGTCCATCGCCTCGAGGGACTCCTTGTCGAAGCCCGCGTTGGCGGTCAAGAACGAGACGTACTGCTGTCGAGTGTTGTCGTCCATAGTTGGATCTGAGTCGTCCACAGGGGATCCCGACCCGGTGCCGGTTGCCGCCCCCGTCGTTTGCTGGCCATCGGCGTCGGCCGTGACGTCCGCTTCGTCCGGAGCGACGCCGACGAACGCGCTGTCGTAGAAGTGGCCGCCGTCGGCGCTCGTGATGTGGTCGAGTTTCTCGCCGTCCTCGCTCGCATAGTGGAGCGCGACGTAGACCTCGGCGTCCTCCTCGAGCGGGTCGTCCAACTCGATCTGGATGCCGGCCTCGATCTCACCAGGCGCCACCGCGTCAGCCTCGCCGATCGAGGAGCTGAGCCCTGGGCCGATGTCCGGATACTCCTCTCCCTCGAGGTGCGCACACACAACCCAGCGCGCATCCTGGAAGCCGGCCTCGGCGACGCGGATCGTCTCACCGTCAGACGTCTGCGGTTCGACGTGGATGAAACCACGCCGGTCGCCGCGATCGCCGATGATGCCGAACTTACGGGCCAGCCACTCGACGATCCCTTCCGGATTCTCGGGGACGTCAGCATCCGCGTGTGTCGCCGAGGTCAGCTGCTCGGCGAACTCATCTGAGTGGGTGAACGACGCCAGTGCCTCGTTCGGGCCCCACTTTGCGGTGTTGCTCGGCGAGTCGCCTTTCGAGACGACCGACAGGTCCAGGAACTTGATGTTCGACGCCCGGACGTCGGCCTCGAGGCCGTCGTAGGGCTCGACCTGGAACCGTGGATGGACCGAAACCTCGTAGGTCTCCCCGCGGACGCCGTCGGCGATGTCCCGGTCGTGTGTCGTCGCCTCGTAGCCGACTGCTTCGGCGCCCTCGAGCCAGCCTGCCTTCGCCACTTTGCCGACCGTCTCGTCAGTCGGCGGCGGGTAGACTGGCTGGCCGTCATCGTCTGCAGGATGGTCGGTCGTGAGCGGTTCGCCGGCCTGTGACTCGGCCGCTTTCTTGAGCTCCTCGCCAGGCATCAGGACTCGAGTCCCGTCGTCCATGTGGAGGATGTCACCGGCGGCGACTGCGATCCCGCCGAAGCGCCACGGCGGGCCGTCGTCATCGTCGTCCTGACCTGCGGTTAGCCTGGCCGTTCGGGCCGACACCCGCAGGTCGTGAGTACTGTTGTTCTTCATGATCATGTCGGCCCGGGACCTCGCCTCTCACGCCGCGCCGGCCGATCCGGAAAAGCGTGGGTGTCGTGTGAGGGTCATCGGTCCCGGATTACGCTGCTGTCTGCTGTGGTGAGAAGTGCGCGACCAACTCCTCGGCGCCGTCGTCGTCCGCTGCTGCCAGCGCCTCGTAGCGCTCTCGAGAGTCGGCGACGAACGCGCCAGCCCGGAGCATCGCAACGAACTGCTTCGGGTGCTCGAGGTACGCCGACGCCGCAGCTTCGTTGACCACGGGAACGACGGCGCAACGGCATTGAGGGTGGATTGCCGGCTGGTATTCGCTACCCTCGAACTCGTCCAGTTCCCACGGGCCCTGGGAAGCCACCTCGGCACACTGCTCGCAGACGGCCTCGTCGCCGGCCGTCTGGACCTGAACCTCTGGCTCGATGCCGACCTCCTCGACACCCTGCTGTCGGTACCGCTCAACTGAGGCCTGGGTGTGGGCGTTGATCGTCTCCGTCCGAGCCAATACGGTAGCCCGCGTCTTCCCGATCTTGTCGACGCGATCGGTGAGCCGACGTGCCATCTCTCGAGGGTTGACGCCCTCGGCGAGCCCGTCGGCGAGCTCTCGAGTGACCTGCTGGGCGACCGCGTCACAGATGCCGTCGAGTTCGGCGTAGTTGCGGGCGAACAGCACGTGCAACTTGCGCTCGTGGACCGGCATCTCGACGACGTCGGCTGCCTCCGTGGCAGCACCAGCACTGACGCCGGCTCGTTTGAGGTTCGAGTCAGCATCCTCGACACCGCGTTCGTAGGCACGGCGGATCCAGACGTTCTCGTCTCGGTCGATCACCTCGAGAACTTCCGAGTCCATCGCCTCGTCGAGCCACGCCTCGAAGCGTTCGACTCGCTCGCCCGGGTCGATCGTGCTCAGGTCCGGCGGTCCGTCGACGCCGGCGAACGTCTCGAGTAGCTGGTCTATCTCGTCATCCGTGAGGTAGGTGTCCTCGAGCCCGAAGATGTCGTCCTCGGTCACTCGCTCGCGGATGGCGGTGTTGATCCGGCCGAACGCGCCACGGAGACGCTGGCCGTACGTCTCTCGGATCGTCTTCGTCTTCGTGGGATCTTCCGAGGCTGTGAGTTCTCGAGGGCGTTCGTACGTTGGGTTGAACGACATGCTCAGTCACCGGCTTGGAGCGACTGCCACTGTGCCTCGACCTCGTCGTTGTCTTCGTCGAGTGGTGGCAGTTCCGCAGTATCGAGTTCTGCTGGCAGCTTGCCGTCCTCGATGTACTCGAGTTGCTGCTCCGGCGTGAGGATGCCAGGGGCGACTTGCATCCAAGTCTCGAGGACGTCGGCCCGCGTCTCGCGGACGTCGGCCTGGTCGGCCTCACTTAGCTCTGCCAGCGGCTTCCAGATGGTGTCGTAGCCGTCGCCGGCTGGCGGCTCGATCGAGCCGAAGTCGACGAGTCGGTCGATCAGTTCCCGCACGATCAGCGGCTCGACGAACTCGTTCCGTCGCTCCGAGATCTTCCCGTACCATTCCTTCAGGTCCTGCGTGGTCGCTCGCTCGCCAGTCTCGTTACCCTTCAGGACGGACTGCGGGATCCCCGTCTGCGAGGAGATCGCCTCGATGTTCGGATCGATGATCGGGCTCGGCTCGATCTCCTCGCCACCGAGTGACTTGACGTCGTCGGCGCCGTGGGTCCGGAGCACGTTCTCGAGGCCGTGCTGCCAGCGCTGGAGATGTTCTCGAAGTTCGTCGCCACCGTCGTCGACGTCGAAGTTCTCCGAGATGTTGATGTGGATCCCCCACGCCGCTGCCCGGTAGGCCAGCTGGCCGGCAGATCCGAGTGTGCGCTCGATGTCGATCAGGTTGTTGTAGACCGGCTTCTGCCGAGGGATGCCGCGGAGTTCGTCGTCGAGCAGCTCGTCCGACGGGATGTGGATGACGCGGCTCCAGTGGACCCAGACCGTCTCGGGGCCCTCTTGTCGGATGACGCCCTCGTTCTCGTTCTCGTCGCTGAAGTCCAGTTGATACCTGATCGGCTCGTTCCACCGGCCCGATCCCGGCCCGCCGACGCGGACGTCAGCGACCGACGCCCTCGAGAACGGCCGCAGCCCGGTCAGTTCGCTACCCTGCTCGACTGGCGTATCGAGGTCACTGGGGTCCTCGGTGTCGTCGAACTCGAGGACGAGCGCGCCGAACTTGCCGATCCCTGCGAGCTTGTCTGCCCGGCGGCAGTAGTGCCACAGTCGGAGATCGTCGACGAGGTCCTCGACGTCTGCCTCGAACGAGGTCTGATCTGCGCTGCCCGACGGCTCGGCGTGGTCGTCGATCTCCGGTGGATCGCGCCAGGTCGTCTCCGGCGGCAGGAACGTGACGGCGTAGGCGTACGGGTTCCGCAGGGCGAGGGCGAAGTAGTCCTCGACGGTTGGGTTCTTGTCCCAGTTGAAGACCTCGTAGTAGTCCTCGTCGCCCGGTAGGTTCTCCCCCAACGCCTGGGCGAGAGCAAACCGCATCTGGAACTCCTGCCGCGTCGAGAGGCCTCCGTCTCGAGTAACGAGCTCTGCCTCTGTCTCAGTATCTTCGTCAGTCATGATCTTTGAAAAGGCCTACCAGGTGCCGCTGCCGCTGTTGGTGTCGTCGTCGTACTCCACCGCTCGCATCGCGATCTCGATCGCATCCAGGCGGTCGTCGTGTGAGGCGTTTGGGAACTGCAGCCACTCCTCGACCTCGAAGTTGCGCCACTCCTCATCGGTGGGCGAGCCG
Organism: Natrarchaeobaculum sulfurireducens; assembly: GCF_003430825.1. NCBI lineage: Archaea > Methanobacteriati > Methanobacteriota > Halobacteria > Halobacteriales > Natrialbaceae > Natrarchaeobaculum > Natrarchaeobaculum sulfurireducens. The sequence goes on from NZ_CP024047.1 coordinate 2,697,738, forward strand.
ACGATCCGTAGCGTGGAGCTCTCGAAGTCGGCCGCCATGTTGTGGATCCGTTCTTCCTTGTCGCCGCTCGAGGAGTCGCCCTCCGCCGGGATCGGCGAGTCATCGCGAAGACGCTGGGCGACGCCACGGTTGGCGTTCTGCTCGACCAGCATCTGATCGACGTCGACGTCCTCGAGGTGCTCTTCTGCCCAGTCGGCAGACTCTTTGACCGACATGCCGCGGTCGCGGACGAGCGTCGTCAGGTAGCCTCGCTCGACGTCGGCGTTCCAGGCGATGACTGCAAGTGCGGTCCAGTCGGTGTCGTCCTCAGCGGCCTGCTGAAGGTCCTCGACGAGGCCGATGTCCATGCCGGCGTACCACTCGTAACTCGAGCGGGGTTTCGGGAGTTCGTCGACGTAGGTGAGCCAGTCGGACTTGAACACCTCGCCGGAGAGAGCGTGGGGATCCTGCTGGTTCTCCCGTCGCCAGATCGGCGTCGTGTTGTCGCCGTCGACGATGTCGTACAGCAGCGACTCCGCCGGCTTGTGTTCCGGCCAGAGGACTGTCATCGGCTCGTCCGGGATCACGCCGTTGTTCGCGAGGTTGACGTCCGCCGGCAGGTCGCCGACGTCGGCGTAGACCTCGCCGTCGTCGCCGCGAACCTGCCAGGCCCGCTGCTCGACGAGTGGCCAGTCCTCTTCGGCGATCGCCTTGTAGGTCCTGGCGTCCCAGCTCGCCGAGTTCAGGATGTCCGTCTCGTAGATGTCCTGCGGGTGCTTCCGCGTGCCGATCATCGCCTGGACGCCGTCGCACTCGAGGACGGAGTCCGGGTCGATCAGGTTCTTCTCGTAGTCGCGGAAGTACTCCCGGACGTTTCGGCGCTGCTTCGCCGTCCGCTGGTTGTCCCAGTCCGCGATGTCGTCCCAGACGATGACGTCGAAGTGCTTTCCGGTCAGCTGTGACTCGAGGCCGTACGGCGAGATCGTGGGCTCCTTCTCGGTGTTCGCTGCCGTGTTGAGTTGCTGGCCGGCGGCGTTCTCGATCTCAATCCCGAACTGTGGCGCCCAGTGTTCGACGGCGTCGACGACCTTGCTGGTCCGTTCGGCTGCGAGATCGGCCGTCTTCGAGATCACCGCGACGCGGACGTCGGGGTACGAGAGGATGACCCACGTCGGGAACACGACGCCGATCCCCTCGCTCTTGCCGTGGCCTCGAGGGAGCAGTCGCGCGATCTTCGTCGCTGCGTATGGAAAATCCGGGTCGACCGCCTTCCAAAGCGCGTTGTACAGCTCCTTCAGGTGCGGGCCCGGTGGCAGTGAGTAATCGAACAGTTGGATCGACGCGATCGCCGGGTGTGCGAGCGGGTTCCGCTCGGCGATCTGCATCACGTCTGCTGCCTGGCTCATGTGTCTGGCTCTTCGTCGAAGGCCTCCTCGAGCGCCTCCTTATCCTCGCTCGAGAGGGTTAGCTCGAGGCTGTCCTGCATCGCGTCGGCTTTCTGACTCTCGGGATCGTCCAGGAGCCCGAGGTCTTTGAGCCACTGCCGGCGGTCGCTCGAGAGTTTCCGTTGCGCCTGGATGACGACGCTCTCCTTGTACGTCTCCACAGTCACGGAGCCGTCTTCAGGGTTGAAGTCGCGTTCCGTCTCGCGATCGACCAGCGGGTTGCCCGACTCGAGCGACTCTGGCTTGTCGTTCGCCCACTGGTCGAGGACGACGTCTTTCACGTGACTGATCGAGAGGCGTTCAAGCTCCATCTCGAGCCCTTTCGGCGGCTCTCTGCCGTGACGTCGCTCGTACTCCTCGAGGTAGTCCTCGAAGATCTCGTCGGCGAGCGCCTGGAGCGACTCGTCGAGGACGTCGGCGTAGAAGCTCTTCTCGTCAGTGTAGCCGCCGTGGGTCGTCCCGTTCGTGTTGCCCGCTGGGGCGCCGGCGCCGGCTCGAGCGCCACCAGACCCGGCGTTCCCGCCGTGATGCTTGCACCGACCCTCACCGACGTGATCCGTGCCACGTCCCGGGGTCGATCGGCAGTAGGCGACGAACACAGTCTCGCCGTCGCGCCTTTCCGTGCGCTTGCCACGGCAGTGTTCGTCGGTCGGCTCGAGCGTCGGGACCTCGTCCGACGGCTGGCCGACCAGCTCATCTTCGTCGACGTTCATGGGATTGATTAGTTCACCAAAGAGTCAGTCGCCGCTCGAGCGTGCTTCAGGGTCGATCTCGAGCGCTGCGAGGACCGCCGAGGTTCGTTTAGAGGGCGTATAGCCAGTGATGAACGCGCGGTGTCGTGCCTGGTCCCACGGGACGTCCTCGCCGTACGCCGGCGTCGGGAGTGAGAGGTCGATTACCGTCTCGCCATCGCGAAGGAACCAGTGAGCGCCGTCGGCGTCATCGTAGACGTCGTCCCAGCCGATGCAGTACACCTCGAGATTGCTGTCTGTGCCGCCTCGAGCGTGGAAATAGGCCTCGCTCAGGACGTAACAGGCTTCTCGAATCGGGTCGACACCGTCGGTTTCGTAGTCGTCGTGGCGGACGTCCGGGTTGTTGCGGACGTACTCACGAAGCCGGCGAGCCGTATCGTCCGGCTCGACGAGGATCTCGAGATCAGTCATGTGTTATCTCCAGTACTCGAGTTGCGGCGCTTCGCGACAGCGTAGCCAGCCGTCGGGAGTGCCGTCCCAGATGATGAGCCAGCCACCCTCTTCGATCTCTTTGACGTCGTCTCCGCGCTCGAGATCGTCGCTGGACATCGCTCAGTCGGTCGTCGGGTTGATCTTCCCGCAGACACGGCAGAACGGGTTTGCGCCCGGACGGTCGATGATGTCGGGGTGGGCGCACTCGTCGTCATCGTCGCGATCGTCACCCCAGTACTGTCCAGAGGGCATAGCGGTCAGCGACCCTCCTCGAGGACGAGGTCCCACGCGATCGTGCCGTCGGGCTCGAGGACGGCAGCGTTCGGTCGCGGTCCGTGGTTGCACTGTCGATACGGATCCATGGCTCAGTCACTGCCGTCGACGGCGTCTCGAGCTTCGGCCAGGTCGTCAGCGTAGACGGCCAGGAACTCCACGACCTTCCAGCCGCCGACGACCACTGCGGTCAGTGCGAACGCTAACAGCGGGTCGGCGCCGTGGTAGATCGAGTAGAAGGCGAGTGCAACGACTGCGAGTTCGGCCATCGCTTCGATCGACTTGTACGTCGCGAGTGTCACGGATAGCCTCCGGTTGAGTGTCGATTCGAGCCGTCGGTTGTGCTCGACGACGCGATGTGGGATGATGAGTGGGCGCTTGTCAGACATGGCATCTATACAGTGGGTTGTAGGCCAGCCTCCTCGACGAGTGCGGCAAGCTCCTGGCTCGAGAGCCACGCTAAGCCGTCCTCCTCGACGTGCTGGGTTTTGGCCTCGAGACGAGACGGCTCGCGATGGCCGTTGCCCTCGAGGCCGGCGTCGGTTTCGCGAAAGCGGAGGTGGTCCTCGAGCGGCGTCCCGTCATCGCGACGCCCAGCTGGACGACGCAGGTTCAGGACCTCGCCGCGGTACTCGATCGAGAAGCCGCTGGTGTCCTCCCAGTGGACGTCGCGGAACGCGGCCTCGAGCGTCTCGACGTCAACGTCGACGGTGACGTGGTCCGGATATTCTGGCCAGTCTGTCGACGCGAGGACTGGGCGCAGTGCATCTCGAGTCGTTTTCCAGCGTTTGAAAGGGAGACGCTGGAGGATGTCGAGTATGGACATCGGTATCAAAAACGTCAGTATGGAAGCGGGCTGGATGGAGAGTGTTGCTTCGCGGCCGTGGGTCGACGTCGAGATCTCGAGGTTTCCCTCAAGCCCGATCGTCGAGCCGTCCCGATCCCGAGTTGTCCCCGGGGCACGAGTCGGCAAACCCCTCACCGCGCACTCGCTGGATCCTGGCGCATGTGTCCTGACCGAACGAAGGTCGAAGGTCGAAGTCGAGTCGTGTCAACCACAAGTTCGACATCGACGGTGAACGATAACTCACTGCTCGCGATCCGCTGGATGAAGATGTGCAGTTGCGATCGGCTGCTGTCTCAGCCCTTGATCTCAGCGAGAGTCTCAGCGAGCGCAATAGGCGCTCTGGGTGTGCCTCAGACGGTCGTACTCGAGCGCCACTCGAGCAGTGGAATCGTCGTCATCGGACGCCGTCCTCGAGGAATCGAACCCCGAACAACCGACCACGGAGACGGCGGAACCCGGTGGGTGTTTCAGGCCCACCGAACAGTTGTGGTTGAGGACTCGAGCCCGGTCACGTCGACCGCGTCAGCAGCGACGATCATCCGCGGGCCGTCATCGACGCGCCTCGAGGGACTCGAACCCTCCTACACCAGCCACCATGGGAGGCGTCACGCGAGTCGCAGTTGCCCAGGAGAGCAGACGATACGTCGGCCGTTGATGTCCACGTGGACCTTGTACTCGACGCCCGTGATCGTCGGCTCGCTCTCGACGTGGTCGATCGTCCCGACGGCCTGGCGCGTGCCGACCAGTACTTCGACGGCGACGCTCTGGCCGGCGTCGCTCTGGGCGGCTAACTCCTGGATCAAGTCCATCATAGCTGTGACCACTCTCCGATCGTCGTCTGTCCGGGGACCGCTGGGCGTTCTGGCTCGTCAGTGTCGTCGTCGATCGTCGGCGTACCCTCGGTTCGTTCCGTGCCGCCGAGGTCAGGATCGGTCGCGTAGACGACCTCATCGGCTTGCTCCTCGAGCGTCGGTCGCTCAGATATGGGCTGGTAGCCCGCGTCGATCGTCGGCCCGCTGTAAGATCGCATGTTAATCAGGTCTGTTGAGTGCCGTGCCCAGTGCGAGCTCGAAGTCTCGAGTCTCGCGGTAGGTCTCGAAGAACGCGTCTTTGTCCAGACGCCAGTGGATCGCTTCTTTGCGCTCGAGCAGCCGGAACGCTTGGACGTAGTTCGCGAGAACTCGAGCCGGGTCGGCCTCGCGGAGGAGATCGTCCGTGCTCGAGTGATCAGTCGCGCCGCAGACACAGCCGATGCCGGTCCGATACTGGCGCAGGCCGTGAGCGTGCTCGGTCTCTTTGACGACCTCGGCAGCGTGATCGGTCGGGTCCTCGAAGCCGATCACCGCGTCGGTCGCCGTCCGCTGGATATCCTCGCAGTCGGTTGCGTCCAGGGCGATCGCGCCGTCGACGTTGTGGTACTTGCCGCCGTGGTTCAGCGCGACCTGGGTCTGCGAGCCGTGTTCGTGCTGCCAGTCCTCGTCCGGCGGCGTGATCTCCTTGAGTTGCCCACCGCACGTTCCGCAGAGGTAGTGCTGTGATCGAAGTTGAGAGAGTGCTTTATCGGCCCGATCAAGTCGTTTGCACGCTTCGCTGCAGAACTGGCCGACAGCAGTCTCGATCGGATGTTCGTCTTCGCAGTGTCTGCACGTTCCCGTCCGAGGTTCGGTATTAGAGATAGCCATGACTGAGAAGGCGCGTAGTCGCCAACCACGCACCGGGGCTCACGTTGTATCAGTATGAGGCATTATCTTAGATAAGCAGTCGTACACCGATGAGATTCATCACCTGTCGAGATAGTAGACTTTTCTCCCAGGGCTCGAGAGATCGTTCTTCCAGACGATCGTGTCGGCGTCGTCAAGCCGGCGGATCGCATGGCGGACTGTGGACTCGGGGAGATGGGCTTCGTCGGCAATCTCGGGCGTCGGGAGCGGTCGGTCCTCGTACTCGAGGATCTTGTAGACCAGCTTCGCACTCGGTGGGAGATCTTCCAGGTCTGAAGGCTGTTGTTCAGGCACCGGGATCACCTCGCAGTGGCTCATCAAAGTGGGCACAGCAGATGTCACAGCGCCAGTCACCCTCTTCGTAGCGATCAGTGCTCGGCTTCGACGTCTTCCGGATGATCGAGGTGTTGTGACACTCCGGACAGCGTTTGCGCTTCTCGTCTGGCGTCGACGAGCGCTTTGCTCGTGCTTTCTCGAGATCGAAGTCGTCGGGGATGATGCTCTCAGTCATCAGACCACCCCCTCCTGAATGAGTTGCTCAATCATCTCGTCTATCGTCTCAGGGTCGTTGTCGAAGGCGTCGAGTGTCGCCTGGTCGGGCTCATTGAGATCGTGACGATCTCGGAAGAACTCCGGATGGTCGATCGTACCCGGCTTCGCACCAATGTGCAGCTGTGGATTTCCCTGCTTGGGCATCCCCATCACGTCGATGCGCTTGCCGATCATGATCACGCGCTTTCGATGTTGGGGAACGCCATAGTCAGCGGCGTCGACGACGTCCCAGGTGACGTGGTACCCTCCGGATGCGAAGGACTCGGCGACCTCTATGATGGCTTTTCCGTCCTTCATCGTCGCCAGGCCGGGGACGTTCTCCATCACGAACGTGACCGGCTTCGCCTGATGGACGATTCGTACCATCTCGACGTAGAGTTCGTTGCGCGGGTCGTCTTCTTCGCGCTTGCCGATGTGGCTGAAGCCCTGGCACGGTGGCCCGCCGGAGACCGCGGTAAGCTGGCCGACACCAACGCCAGCCGCTTCGAGGATCTCCCATGTCGACACCTTCCGGACGTCGCGTTCCATCAGAACTGGCGGCTCATCCTGCTCGAGGTGCTCGCCCTCGATCAAGTTGGTCCGGTATGTCTTGGCGGCTTCTTTGTCCGCCTCGACTGCAGCGAGCGTTTTGAATCCTGCCCGATCGAAGCCGAGATCGAAGCCACCGATCCCACTGAATAGCGAGACGTGCGTCGGCGGGTCTGAGTAGCCGATCCGAGCTCGAATATCATCCGGCTGTTGATACTCCTGCGTCCCGAGGAACGCACTTGTCTCGAGCATCGATCGAGGGATAGCACCAGAGTTACTCATCATCCCCACCCCGTAGGTGGTCCACGCGACCGTTCGCGATCTGCAGACAGATCGCCCCGTATCGCGTCGTCCGTTCCGAGCGCTCGTGATACTCGGTGATCTTCGTCTCGAGGACGTCCGCGTCGTCGATTCCGAGAAAGCGCTGGTCCCGTCGATCCTCGCGTTCGCGAACGTAGCGGAACAGGTCGCCCCTCGAGGTCGCCGCCGCGATCGCCGACCGGATGCGCGAGGGATGCTCGTCGGGGAACAGCCGACACACGCTGGCGACGACCGGCGGCTCGTTGATCAGTGGCGGCTGCACGCCACCGGTGTTGTGCTCGACGAAGCCGACGACCGTGTCGTAGATCTCCTTCGCGGACGCGTTCCCAGTGTCCTGGATTACCGTCATGATCAGGCCCTCCCCAGGTAACGGATGTGGTCTGTCTTCGGTTGGATCGCGACGCCGTCCTCGAGCATCTTGTCCATGTCCGAGTGTAGTCGTTCGCTGCTCCAGCTGCCCCCCATCTCTTCGACGCGCTTGATCACTGTCTCCCGCGGGACGCCGTTATCGTAGGAGTGCTCGCTCTCGAGATCGTTGATCGCGGTGGCGAGTGAGTTGATCCGGTCTTTCTGACTCTTCGACTGGCCGACCTCGACGATGTCGGCATCGTACTCGCCATCTTCGTTCTTGCCGACGTCCTGCATCGACCGCCCGGCGAGTTCGGTCGCGATACGGGCGTGGCGCTCGGTGATCACGTCGGAGAGCTCGAACTTCGCCGCCGCCTCGGCGATCCGAGCCAGTGCCTCGAGGTCGCGCATCGTCACCGGGATCGGTGAGTTGTCTCTGACGTCGTACAGTCGGCGAATCTCGAGGAAGCTATCCCGAAGCTGGGCTTTCACCTCGGGACTCTCGAACGGCGGGTTCGGTCGTTGTTTCGCGAGCGCGATCCACTTGCGGAACAGGTCAGCGTCGACGATCGGGTCATCGGCCGCCGCGTCGGCTGGGCGTTCGTCGTGGTTGTTATCGGCATCTCGCTTTGCGTCGTCACGAACGTCCAGGATGTGATCGGCCAGCTCGAGATCGTCGTCGGCGTCTGGCTCGTCCTGGACGGTGAAGATGAGGTCGAACCGAGAGAGCAGATCCGAGCGGAAGTCGAACTGTTCGGCGATCGGCTCGTACGGGTTGAACCGGCCATGCTCGGGGTTCCCTGCGGCCATCACTGACGCCTCCGTTCGGAACGTCGCGTGTTCGCCGGCGATCTCGACGTTGATCTTCTGCTTCGACATCGGCTCGAGGAGGAACGACCGCGTGTCGGGGTCCATGTCGTCGAGTTCGTCGATGCAGACCGTACCGCCGTTCCCGCGGACTAGGGCACCGGCTTTGAGCGACCAGTCACCATCACCGAAGTCGTCCTGTTCGGCCGTCACTGTGAGTCCAGGTCCGGACGCTCGTCGCGATGAGACGCCGACCGTTCGCCAACCGACGTCTTCGCAGCGATCGATGAGCTTCGACTTCCCGGTTCCGGGGTCGCCAATCAGGAGGACGTGGACGTTCGCCCGATCGGTGTCGCCGTCAGCGTACTCGATCTGCTGGCCCGAGACCATCGACAGGATCAGCGCCTTCTTTTCGACCTCGTATCCGAACACCTTCTGTGAGAGTGACTGGACCGCGACGTCGAACGGGTCGCCCTCTTCACCGTTCGCGAGGGCCGTGATCCGACGGCGTTCCTCGGCGGTGACATCGAGGTCCTGTTGTTCGGTGTGCTCGATCTCGATGTGGTAGCCCTCGAGGTACTCGTCGAACTTCGGCTGCTTTTGTGAGCCCTTGCTCTCTTGCTCGAATCGGATGATCCCCGACACGCGGACGCGATCGCCCACGGTGACGTCACCGGCGATGTCGTCTTCGACGTAGGCGTCGATCTTCTGGCCGGCGCCGTCGGCGAGCTCCGGCGGGACCTTGATGCGGAGTTTCTGTGCGTCGACGAACTCCGACTGGTCGAAGTTGACCTGGAAGGGGCCTTGTCGCTCACAGCCCTGGCACTCGTGGGGCTCCTGGAAGTGGCCGTCCGATTGGGGAACGCGGGTGAGCGTCCCACAGAGCTTACACTCGAACGCCGCTTCCTCGATCTTCGGGTAGACGTCTGAGGTCTTCGTGATCTCCCCGCGGATCGACCGGTAGGCACCGAGATGTTCGGATGGGGAGAACTCGCCTGGGTAGTGCGTGTACTCCTCGGGGAGGTTGTAGATACGTACGTGTGCGTTCCCGAGCGAGATGTCGATCGCGAGGTCGAACAGCCGGAGTGCTTCCTCGAAATACCGACGCATCTGTTCGGGATTCTCGAGGACGTCATCGGCGACGTTCGGATCGAACTTGTAGACGTCCGCCCAGTCGACCTCGAGAGAGCGTTGTTCGTTGGGGTAGCGTTGGGCGAGTTGCTGGATGTCCTCTTTGTAGTATCGACGATAGAATTTCGTCGAGAGGCGATCAACGAGCGGTTCGGTTTGCGGTTGGGGTTGTGACATTGGATCGGTCGCGGTTTTCGTCTGCGAATAAAACCGAATCGAGCCTTCGTGACGTTGAACGACGGCGTCGGACGGCGTCGGATTCGGCGTACTCACAGCTAACGGACACTTATTTACACTACTACACTTGCACTGGACTACACCCTACTTTCTGGAGGTGGAATCCCGCGGTGGAACAAACGCATCCTCAGAGCACCCCCGACGAATCCGTTTTCTTCGCGGACGAAAACGCGGCTCCCGTTCTCGCCTCGTTTGCGTCTACGGTGAGTTGCTTCCCCTTCCCGTCCGGGTTGTGATAATCGAATCCAGGCGCCTCTGCAGCGAGTCGCATCAGTTTGTAACAGTAGTCGGCGCTGGGCTCACCGTCGAAGACACTCCACATCACGTCATTGTAATCAAGTGCAGCTCTCCCGTGGCCGTTGACCGCCCTCTGAAAGGCGTGTTCACGGACACGACCGACGCGACCGTCCCGATCGAGATCGTCGTAGGAACGGCCTTCGTCGAGATCTTGGTAACGGAGTTCGAGTGACGTGACTCGGTTAGCGAGCTCCAGGTTCTCCTCCTGGAGGTCGTCGACGAGACTCTCGAGATTTGAACACCGATTCATCGCACGCTGGGCGACCTGGAGTGCGTCTTCTGGGCTGACCTCAGGGGCGTCACTCATCGAGATCACCCTCAAGACGATCGACTGCTTTTCTGAGTTCGTTCGTCTCTTCTCGAATTTCTCGAACTTCTTGCTCGAGGAACACACACCTGCCGAGTGCCTGTTGGGCGATCAGAACCGCCTCTTCGGCGTCCGAATTAGACATCGGCGATCACCTCGTAGCCGTCAGCACACTCGTCACAGACCGTCCGTCGGCCGTGCTCGGGATGGCGGATCACGACGTCAGCACCGTTCGTACAGCCGAGAGCACCGCAGAACGGGCCGAACCCGTCGGTCGCGGAACTCATGCCATCTCACCTCGGGCTGCACCGCGGACGTGGCGAGCGTTCGCCCTCGAGCAGTCGAAACAGAGGTACGTGTGCGGGTGGTCTTCGCTACGATCGATCGCGTAAACTTCCCGCTCGTCGGTGGTGGGATCGAACGTCTCGCCACAGAACGTAACGCCGACGAGACTCTCGATACAGTAGCCGTCGTGGCCGTTTTCGAGGTTGACGACGTACCCGGTCGTCATGCCGCAACACCCCCGGAAGTCGCGGCTTTGAACCTGAGGTCCGAATTTACGGAGAGGTCAAAAGTATCCGAAGTACCGAATCCTGCAGGTAGAAGCTTTGAACCTAAGGATTTAAGCCGGTGGAGGGATTTGAACCCTCGACCTAATCCTTACGAAGGATTCGCTCTGCCAGTCTGAGCTACACCGGCACATCACTGCTATGTGCATCTAACTGTAGGAGTGATATCGGGCATAAGGGTTGCGAATCGTTACGCTCGTGCGAACGGATCGCGCACCGCTGGCTCGAAGCTACGGCCGCTCGAGGCGAACGTCGAGACAGACGTTCAGTTCGTGGGGTGCGTACGATCGAACGACACGCTGGGTCTCGACGCAGACCGCGTACTCGGGGTCGGCAGCCTCGCGAATCGCTCGCTCGCCCGGGCCGAAGGGGTCGTCTTCGTGCTGGATGTCGTAGTAGTGGATCACGCAGTCGTCGCTGGCGATCGTTACCGCCGACTCGAGGAAGTCGTCGGCGCTGTGTGGGAGGTTCATGACGATGCGGTCGGCCCAGCCCTCATACGCCGGTGCGACCTCGCGAACGTCGTCGTGGATGGCAGTGATTCGGTCCTCGACACCGTTTCTCAGTGCGTTCTCCCGGAGATACTCGATCGCGGTCTCGTTGACGTCGACGCCGACGCACTCGGCTCCGCGTGTGGCAAACGGGACGACGAACGGGCCGACCCCGGCAAACATGTCGAACACGTGCTCGGATTCACCTTGCGGGCCGTTCCCGCGCTCGTCGTCGACGCTGTGTCGTCTCTTCCCCACCTGCTCGGCAACGCGATGGCGTTCGGTCGCCAGCCGCGGCGAGAAGTACACCTCGGCGAGGTCGAGGGCGAACTCACAGCCGTACTCGCGGTGGACCACTTCGGTGTCCTCGCCGGCAAGGACCTCCCAGTCGCGCACCCGCGTTTCGCCTTTGATCTTCGAGGCCTTGTTCAACACCGTCTCGAGCGGCAGGTCCGACGCGACGATCGCGTCGGCGATCTCGCGGGCGCGCTCGTCGTCGTCTTCGTCGAGCAACGCGGCCTCACCCAGGCGCTCGTAGGAGGGTTTGTAGCCGAGGATGTCGGCCGGCCTCGTCTGGGTCTCGCGGGTGGGGGCTACTCGGTCGACCACCTCGAGGTCGGTGGAAACGGCGTCAGCGTCGACGATGGGGATGTACAGCGAGCCGTCCTCGACGGTGATCTCGTACTCGTCGGCGATCAGATCCGCGTCCGCCAGTTCGCGACGCGTCGTTTCACCGGCCTCACGATCGACCCGAACACACGGCACGTCCATACGGCTACTCGCCCACGGGCCGCCGTAACGCTGACGTTTTCTACGGCCGGGCGTCCACCTCGAGTGGGTTCGACGAGGCGGGTCGAACTATTGGTCGCTCGGGGGCGGACGAAAACCGTTTGGGAGCCGCGAACGTAGAGGTCGGAAATGACTGTCCGGCATCGACTCACGACCGTCGAGCGAGTCCGTGACGAACGGTCGTGGCTGTTCACCGTCAGAAACGAGTACGGCGAGTCGACGGAGGTGCTGCTCGTCCCCTGCGAAGGCGGTGTCGAGGCATGGGTGAACCGTTGTACGCACCAGAACCAGCGGCTCGATACGGGCCACGGGGCGACGGTCCGAGACGGCGAGATCGTCTGTCCCCGACACGGCTCGACGTTGGATAGCTGTTCGGGCTACTGCGATAACGGTGCGGCCGCGGGGACGACGCTCCGCTCTGTTGAAATCGACGTCGACAACGGCGTCGTCTATCTGACCGACGCCGCAGTGTCGTACCTTCACGACGGCGAGATCACCGGCGACGAGGACGACGACGGACCGTCCTCGACGTCGCACATCTCGTTTTGAGCACCACTCGCCCGGGCAACCGCTACGTTTCCTGCCGCCCCTGATAGTATAAAAACATTTGTCGGATTGAGGCGAAATCGAAGCCGATGGTCACCGCCGTTCGCCTCCTCCGACAGCTCATCTTCTCGCCAGCGTCGTTTTTCGACGAGCGGCCGCCGGCCGAAACGCTCCCGGTCGCGATTGGACTAGTCGTCGCGTTCGCCATTGCCCTCGCCGTCGCGATGGCTCTCATCGGATCGATCCTCGCTGGCACGGTCGACGCGACGGTGACGATGGACAATCCCGATCGTCCACCGGGCCAGATCTGCGACCACCATGCGGGCGACTCCGACTCGCCGATCGCCGAGAACTGCAACGAACCCGAAACCATAGAGCGCGATGCGGGCGCCCTGATTCAAGACACCGTGAACGATTACCTCTGGCTCGCGCCGGTCGTCCCGGTCGTGATCTGGCTCGTCGCCGGCGTGGCGCTGTACGGGGCCGCCAGACTCGCCGGCGGGTCGCCCTCGTTCGCCGGGACACTGTCACTGGCCGGCTGGGCGACCGTCCCGGAGTTCGTCCGACTCACGATCGGGATCGGTGCTATCTGGCTCGTCCTCGAAGACGTCACAGTCTCCGACCTGGACCGGCTCGAGGCCGTGATCGAGGCGGCGATAGCACCCATCGAACCCGTCTTGCTGGTCGCATCGCTCGTGACGGTCGCCTGGCAGTGGCACCTGCTGACGGGTGGGCTCCGCGCCGACGCGGACCTCTCTCGAGCGGTGGCTGCAGTCGCCGTCGGCGTCCCGCTCGGACTCTTTACGCTCCTGGGGCTGGCGTGATCGTTCTGGTATCCGACGAGTACGCTACTGGAGACGTCGTCCATCGGTGGGCGCTGGCTTGTCGCCACCGAGACGACGATCGGGTGACCGTGAGAGTCTGACCACGAACTCTCGAACAGGAACTCACCTGGTGGATCGACGTTCGCTGGTGGAACGTGAACGATTCGACACCCCGTCGCATCGGGGTGCGATTTTATCCACTCCATCGAACACAGTAAAGATTTCCATCTCCATCTTTATTTTTAGACAGGGCTAACTCTGAGCCCAGGCATCGACCGATGCCGTTCGATAGATTGGACAGGAGATCGTCGCTCGAGAACTACCAGATCGGCTTGCCCAGTACGGACCAGATGTAGAGGGCGATCGCGACGAGGATGATCATCGCACCGGTTGCGACGTTCCAGTAGTACGAGAGGATGATCCCGCCGAAGACCGCGACCTGTCCGAGCACGACGGAGAGGATCAGCCCGCGATTGAAACCAGTCGTCAGCTGCATCGCCGCGGCGACGGGAATAACGAGCATCCCGGCGACCAGGATCGCTCCGAGGATCTGCATCGCCGCGACGACGACGAGCGCCGTCAACACGATCAACAACGTATCGTAGAACCACACGTTGATCCGGGCAAGACGGGCGGCCTCGCGGTCGAAGGTGATGAACAGGAGCTGTTTGTGGGTGAGCGCGACGGTCAGGCCGACAAGCATCGTAAGCGCCACCATGAGCTGGACGTTCTCGAAGGGAACGAACAGGATGTCTCCAAACAGGTAGCTCTCGACGGTCGCGCTGAAAACGACGCCGTAGGAGATGACGGCGATACCGACGGCAAACCCGCCCGTGAGCATGATCGCGATCGGGATGTCGGCGTAGCCGTCAGTCTTGACGGCGATGTACTGCATACCGAGTGCGGCGATGGCCGCGACGACGAGCGCGAACAGGAGCGGGTAGTCGAATCGGGGCACGGCTGCGCCGACGAACAACCCGATCGCGACGCCGCCAAATGCCGTGTGGGCCAGCGCTTCGCCGATCAGCGCCATCTGTCGGTTAACGAGATAGGTTCCGACGATCGGCGCAGTGATCCCAATGAGAACGCCCGCGGTGAACCCCCGCTGGAGGAAGCCACTACAGACGAGCCACGTGTCGGTTGCCGAACACGCCGTCCCCCAGAACCGCTCGAACAGCGGCGGAAAGATCCAGATTACAAAGCTAGCGAACGCGAGGAGAACGAGCGGGATGCCAACCGCAAGCGCAGCAAGCTGTCGTCTCGAGGTGTTCGTTCCGACAGTCATCTCAGTCCCCACCGGCACTCGCCGCTGTTCCAACCCCTCGAGTCGAACTGAACGCGCGGTCTAACGCATCCGTCTCGAGGAACTGTGCCGTCTCACAGTGTTCGTATAGCTCACAGTCGAGACACGCGATCGTATCGGCGTGATCGATAACAACGCCGATGTCGTGTTCGATGAGGACGATCGTAATGCCGTCGCGATTGAGTTCGTTGAGCAGGTCATAGAACTGATCGACCGACTCGGTATCGACACCGACGGTTGGTTCGTCGAGCGCCAGCAAGTCGGCTTCCGAGGCGAGCGCCCGGGCGATGTACGTCCGTTGTCGCTGTCCACCCGAGAGACGGTTGATCCGCCGGTCGGCCAGCTCAGAGATGCCGACTTTCTCGAGGGACTCATCGACGATTGCGTGGTCGTCGTCGCTCAGCCGATGGATTCCGGCGTGGGGATACCGTCCCATCGTCACGACCTCTCGGACGGTGACGGGCATCATCGTCTCGGCTTCGGTCGACTGCTGTGAGACGTATCCCAGCCGGGTCCCGTCAGTGAATTTCCTCGCGGGCGTCCCGAACAGTTCGACGCGGCCATCGTCTGGCGTCTGTAGGCCGAGCATGATCTTGAGCAGCGTCGTCTTGCCCGAGCCGTTCGGTCCGATCAGGCCGACAAACTCGCCTGGATCGATCGACATGGTGACGTCCCGTAACACCGGTCGGTCATCGTATGCGAAGGTGACGGCTTCGACGTTGATTGCATGGGTCATAGGAGCGTTCGTTGCGGCTTTGAATGTGTTAGTGTCACCGGCGATTCCTGTAACAAACCACGGTCACTCCACCCGAAGCGCCGTTTCGAGCGTCGGGAGGTTGATCTCTCGGAAGTGCTCGACGTACCCCCAGTCGGACTCCATCTCGACGGTCGGATCGACCTCCGGACTGCCGTCTATCTGAGTCTCGACCGGCGACAACGGGAGGATCTCGGCGTCCACCTCGTCCGCAAGTGACTCCGCGAGCGGGGCGGGTTCGCCGACATCGTAACAAACGTGTTCGATCCCGATGTCTTCGATTAGCGTCTCGATCTCTTCGACATCACCCGCTGAAGCGGCGTCGTCGGGCGAGGTCCCGACCGGGGAATGGACGTTGATGTCGTATCGACGATTCCACCACTGGAACGAATCGTGCGTAGCAACGACGATATCCTCGAGTTCCGCCCGGTCGACGATGTCGTGGATATCGTCGTTGAGCGCCTCGAGTTCGTCGTTGAACGCGTCGGCGTTTGCCTCGTAGTCGTCGGCGTTGGCGGAATCGATTTCGGCGAGACCCTCGGCGATATTCAGGACTCCCTGTTGGCACTCGACAGGATCCATCCAGAAGTGCTCGTCGTTGTCCTCTGCGGGGCTGTCGAAGAATTCAATCCCTTCAGTCGCTTCGATCACGACAACGTCGTCGCGCTCTTCGAGCTGGTCGGCGGCGTCGTCCTGCCAGCTCGCGAAGTCCCGGAGATAGACGAAGCCAGCTGCGATATCGAGTTCCTCGACCATCCCGGGTTCGGGCGTCCAGTCGTGGCCGTGTTCGCCGATTGGGACCAGGTCGATCGCCTCCATGTGGTCGCCGGCGACCTGGCGCACGAAGTCCCAGACGGCAGGCATCGACGCGAAGATGGTGTACTCCGCGTCGCCTCCGGTATCACCGGTAGGATCATCTTCAGTATCGTCCTGCGGGTCGTCTCCGAAACAGCCTGCCAATCCAGCCATCAGTGCACTCCCACCGAGTGCCGTAAAGCCTCGGCGAGAGACGACGCGTGAACCGCTTTCACTCGTTCGCTCGGTTGCCATCAGTTCCCCTTTCCCGCAAGCCATATTTATAATTTGCTTACGCTACTCATTAGATTAGTCTACCCTAATCCTGCGGTGGGTCGGTCAGCCGGGCACCGATGCGGCGTGCGACGTGGGTCGGCAACGCGATCGAGTCGTCTCCGAGCGAGGGCTCAACAGTTATCAGCCCAACTGAAGAGACCGCGTCGACGGTCAGACGGGTTCCCGGTCCGATATCACGACTCGAGAGGAACTCACGAACGTCCGGGTCGCGGTGTGGGACCTGTTCAACGGTCACCACGCTACCGATTTCGAACTCTGTGAGAGGTGTGAACAGATCCTCCTCCGGCATTCGTAACTCCACGTCCGGAATCGGATCGCCGTGTGGATCCACCCGTGGCTCACCGAGAAACGTCTCGAGTCGCGAGACGAACGTCTCACTGACGTGGTGTTCGAGTCGGTCGGCTTCGTCGTGAACCTCGGACCAAGAGTACTCGAGAGACTCCATGAGGAAGGTCTCGAGCAGTCGGTGATTTCTGACGAGTCGAAGCACGACAGTTTCTCCGCGTTCGGTCAGTCTGACACCCTTGTAGGGCGTGTAATCGACGAGTCCTCGCTCGTCGAGTGTGTCGATCATACTCGAGACCGTCGGCGACGTTACTCCGACTTCCTCACTGAGATCGACAGTCCGAACCGGCCGTCCATCCGCAGTCTCGAGCTGGTAGATCGATTTGAGGTAGTCCTCTGCAACCGGACTAAGCTCCATTGGTGACCATCTTTCCGAGTGTACTCAATAACTTTTTTCTTACTAACCACATGTTTAGCATACTCTAAATCAGCTCCGGACGGCTCACACAATAAATCGAAACGGCGCTCGAGACCACACGATCGAGTTCGAACGCTCGAAGATATTACCCAGGCAAGGTCGCGGTAGTGAGAAATTGTAACAGCTGGATTTATTGGCCACGCAGTGACCGACTGTCCCCGTTTTCCACGGCCCACGCCTCGTCCCCGATACTGCGGTCGGATCGTGTTGCTCCACACGGTGAGAGCCACGTCGTTAACCACCGGAGGTGCTGACATCCGAGGCGGTCCGAACCGTCTACAGGGTCGACGTTTCAGTGGTTCACCACGGAAAACGACGATTGACGGTCGCCAAGGCGGCTTCGAAGATAGCCGAGACCGGAGAGCAGGCGAGAACATAACTCGAAACGTTATAGCACGCACTGCCGCTAGGGCCGCTATGCTCACATTCATCGGCCTCGGGCTCTACGACGAGCGCTCGATCACCGTCGAGGGCCAGGCGGCACTCCGCAACGCCGACCGCGCCTACGCCGAATTCTACACCAGCAGGCTCATCGGCACGACGATACCAGACCTCGAGTCCTACCACGACGTCGAGATCGAGGTTCGCGACCGCGCGGGCGTCGAACAGCATCCCGAAGACATCCTCGAGGCCGCCGAAGACGAGGACGTCGCCTTCCTCACCGCGGGCGATACCATGATCTCGACGACCCACGTCGACCTCCGGCTACGCGCTCACGACCGTGGGATCGAGACTCGCGTTGTCCATGGCGTCACCGCCCAGACGGCCACGAGCGCGCTGACTGGCCTCCAGAACTATCGTTTCGGCAAAGCGACGACGTTGCCGTTCCCGTACGCACACGGGGCCGACGGGCTCCCGGCGAGCGTCACCGACACCATCGACGCCAACCGCGCCGACGGACTCCACACGGTCGTTTACCTCGATATAAAAGTCGGCCACGAGCGCACCGACGAAGACGAGTACATGACCGCCGACGTCGGTGCCGAACTGCTCGCCGAGGAATACCCCGAGCTCGTCGGGGTCGTCGTCGCCCGTGCGGGGAGTCCCGACCCGCTCGTCGAGGCCGGGACGATAATCGACCTCGCCGACCGCGAGTTCGGGGAGCCGCTCCACCTGCTCGTGATCCCCGGCGAGTGTCATCTGCTCGAAGCCGACGCGCTGGTCGAACTGGCGGGCGTCGAGCGGGACGTGCTCGACGTCACCTGAACTCGCCATTTCACGCCGGATCGAACGATCTTCACTCGAGGACGCCTTCGACCCGCTCGCGGAAGTCACCCGGCACCTCGATGTGTGGCGAGTGACCGACGTTAGCGAAGACGGCCTCCTCGACCGTCCCACCGCGGTCCTCGTAGATCTCGAGGACGGCTCGTGTCTGATCGACCATCGGCTGTGGGGGGAAGACGTCCTCGCCGGGCCAGCCGGGAACCTGTCCCATCTGGCCGAGCGTCCCGAGGTCGAACAACGACTCGTTCGAGACGATCTGGTCGGCGTCGCCACGGAGCCACAGAATGCGGGGTTTCTGGTCGGGATCGATTTCGGTGATCGACGAGACGTCGAAGTATTTCGGCGAGATCGCGTTGTTGACCCCCATCTCACCCGGAGCGATACCCGGCCAGTTCTCGCTCTCGATTGCCGCTCCTGGGTAGTTCTCGTCACCGGTCGTCGTATCGAGCAGTCCCGTTAGATACGAC
Source organism: Natrarchaeobaculum sulfurireducens (assembly GCF_003430825.1). Taxonomy (NCBI): domain Archaea; kingdom Methanobacteriati; phylum Methanobacteriota; class Halobacteria; order Halobacteriales; family Natrialbaceae; genus Natrarchaeobaculum; species Natrarchaeobaculum sulfurireducens. The sequence continues at coordinate 2,716,537 of NZ_CP024047.1, forward strand.
TCCTCTCGGTCCTCGTCGAACCCGTGTGACGGGGCGACGTAGAACGTCCGCAGAACCTTTCGGGGAGAGGCCTCCCCTCCCTCGCTCCGGTCGCGATCGGCCAGGGCGTCGACGAACTCGTCGTCACCGGTGCCACCGCCTGAACCAGCGTAGTCGTCGAAACAGGGTGTCCCCTCGAGATCGTTCGTCCCCCCGAAGCCGTACGGCGAGACGGGGTTGACGAGCACGAGACTCTCGACCGACTGAGGATGCTCGAGCGCATACTGCATCGCGACGCCGCCGCCGAGCGACCAGCCGACGAGCGTGATCGGATCGTCGACCTCGAGCGTCGCGAGCAGTGCCCGGAGGTCACCCGTAAACTCTTCGACCCCGTTCGTCGCGTCGATCGGTTTCGTCTCCGAGTCGCCGTATCCGCGTAAGTCCGGGGCGATCGCCCGGTACCGGTCTGGGAGGGTGGCCAGAACATGGTCGTAAAACCGTGAGGACGAGACGTTCCCGTGGAGAAAGACGACGGTCCCGCCTGCGTCCGGCGCACCCGACTCGAGGACGTGCGTCTCGAGGCGGTCGGTCGCGACGGTTCGGGAGTCGACGCCATTCGGCGTATCAGTTCGAGACATAGCCCGCCGTACCACGGCGGGCGTGATAACTATCAGGCCCTGAATCGGTTCGCGCAGACGCGCTGTCACGTCGCTGCGTCCCCGGCGCGTTCGATCGAGACACCAGGCGGATGGCCGGCCTAGAGACGGTCGATGATGGCCTGAGTGACGTCCTCGGTCGATGCGTCACCGCCCAGATCGGGCGTTCGTGGCCCCTCCTCGAGCGTGGCTTCGACCGCCGACTCGACGGCTGCAGCCTCGTCGTCGTAGCCGAGGTACTCGAGCAACATGGCAGCGGAGATGATCGTCGCGGCGGGGTTGGCGACGCCCTCACCGGCGATGTCGGGGGCGGAACCGTGGACGGGTTCGAACAGGGCGCGCTCGGGACCGACGTTGGCGCTGGGGAGCAAGCCGAGTCCGCCGACGAGGCCGGCAGCGAGGTCCGAGAGGACGTCACCGGCCAGGTTCGGACAGACGACGACTTCGAACTGTGCCGGGTCGAGACAGACGTGGGTGGCAAAGGCGTCCATCAGCACCTCGTCGGTCTCGACACCGTTTTCCTCGGCGACCTCGGCGACGGTGTCCCGGAAGAGGCCGTCCGTCTCGCGCATCACGTTCGCCTTGTGGGCAATCGTGAAGCCGTCGTAGTCGTCGGAGACGTAGTCGCAGGCGAACTCCGCGAGGTCGCGGGAGGCTGACTCCGTGACGACGCGAGTGAGCGTCGAGACGTCTTGGGTCAGCCGGTCTTCGTGACCAGCGTAGACCCCTTCGGTGTTCTCGCGGAGGAAGACGAGGTCCGTCTCGGGCCGAAGCGCGTCAACGCCGGGATACGCTTTCGCGGGACGAATGTTGACGAACGAGCCGACGGCCTCTCGCAGCGGGAGGATTACGTCTGCAGCCGTCTCGCCGACGGCACCGAACAGCGTCGCGTCAGCCGTCGCGGCGAGGTCGTAGGTCTCCTGCGGTAACGGCTCGCCGGTCTCTTCGGCAACCGCATCGCCCGCGTCGGCCTCGACGAACTCGAACTCGAGATCGAGCGCGCGGAGGACGTCGACGGCCGCGGGAGTGACTTCCTGTCCGATCCCATCGCCAGGGATGACGACGATTTCGTGTGTCATACAGAGACGGTGACAGCGGGCGTCCGAAAGTGATTCGATTCCCGGTCCGCCTCGAGTCGGCCGTGGGTTCGCCGCAGGTCTCGCCCGGGTCACAAGAACGATACGCCACCCGTTCGTATCCTGTGATATGAACCCAGATACCAGGGTCCAGGTCGAAGACGTGATGTCGTCGCCGCTCGAGACGATCTCGAAAGACGCAACGGTCCAGGAGGCCGCCGAACGGATGTGTGACGAAGAAATCAGCGCGCTCGTCGTGACGACACACCCACCGTCGATCATCACCAGCACGGACGTCCTCGCGGTCGCCGCCGAGAATCAAACTGCAGGGGACGTGTCGGTGACCGACGTGATGACGGAGTCGGTCGAAACCGTTCCGCCGGACATCTACGTAGAGGAGGTCGCCGCAATGATGACTACGTTCGGGATCAAACACCTGCCGGTGACGAACGAAGACGACGAGTACGTCGGAATGATCTCCTCGACGGACGTGACCGCACAGCTGTCCTGATCGGAACGCTGAAAAGCGACCCAGAACGAAGCGCTACTCGGCTTCCGGAATCGCCGACGCCGGAACGTACGGCAGCTCCTCGGCTTTCTTTCGCACTTCGCCGGCGTTGGACTTCATCAGCGCCGTCGTGTCCCAGACACCCTCGACGAGCGCCTTGCGCTGGGCGTCGTCGACGGTGACGTCGATCGTGGTGTCGCCGTACGTAACCGTCTCGGCTTCGACGTCGATCTCGAGTTCGCCGTCGGGGTTCTCGTCGACCCACGACTGGAGGTCCTCGATCGTCTCGCTGTCGGCGGTGACGGTCGGGATGCCAAGGGCGAGACAGTTGCCCGCGAAGATCTCGGCGAAGCTCTCGCCGATGATCGCGTCGATCCCCCAGCGCATCAGTGCCTGCGGGGCGTGCTCACGGGAAGAGCCACAGCCGAAGTTGCTGTTGACGACCATGACCGACGAGTCCTGGAACCGATCCTCGTTCATCGGGTGGGCTTTCTGGTTGTCGTCGTCGTCGAACCGCAGGTCGAAGAACGCGAACTCACCGAGCCCGTCGAAGGTGACGACCTTCATGAACCGGGCGGGGATGATCTGGTCGGTGTCGATGTCGTTGCCCCGGATTGGGATCCCTGAACCGGAGACGGAGTCTACCTCGGGGATCTCAACCTCGTTGTCGCCACTCATGCGGTCTGCACCTCCTTCAGTTCGCGCACGTCAGTAACCTCTCCGGTGACCGCCGCCGCGGCGACCATCTGTGGGTTCATCAGAACGGTGCGGCCGTCCTTGCTGCCCTGTCGGCCGACGAAGTTCCGGTTCGAAGAGGAGGCACTTGCCTCATCGCCCTCGAGTTGATCTTCGTTCATGCCGAGACACATCGAACAGCCGGCGTTGCGCCACTCGAAGCCGGCGTCTTCGAAGATTGCTTTCAGACCCTCTTCCTCGGCAGCACGCTGGACGCGCTGGCTGCCGGGGACGACCAGCGCACGGACGTCGCCATCGACCTGCCGACCGTCGACGATCTCGGCGGCCCGACGCAGGTCGGACAGACGAGCGTTCGTACACGAGCCGAGGAACGCGACGTCGATCTCGTAGCCCGCCATCGTCTCGCCGGGCTCGACGCGCATATGTTCCTGGGCGCGCCGGGCGGTGTCCTGTTTCTCCTCGGGCAGCGCTTCGGGAGCAGGGATCGGCTCGGTGACGCCGACGCCCTGACCGGGCGTGGTTCCCCACGTGACGACCGGCTCGAGTTCGCTCGCGTCGATGGTAACGACGTCGTCGTACTCGGCGTCGTCGTCGGAGCGGATCGCCTCCCAGTAGGGTTTGAGTTCGTCGAACTTCTCGGGGTTCTCCTGGAAGTAATCGGTCCCTTCGAGCCACTCGTAGGTGGTCTCGTCGGGATTGACGTAGCCCGCTCGGGCACCACCTTCGATCGACATGTTACAGATCGACATGCGACCTTCCATACTCAGGTCCTCGATCGCGGAGCCGGCGTACTCGTAGACGTAGCCGACGCCGCCTTCGGTCCCGAGTCGGCGGATGATCTCGAGGATGACGTCTTTCGCCTCGACGCCCTCGCCGAGTTCGCCGTCGACCTGGATCTTGCGGACCTTCTGTTTCTCCATCGCGACGGTGCCCGTCGCGAGCACGTCCCGGATCTGGCTGGTGCCGATCCCGAACGCGAGCGCGCCGAACGCGCCGTGGGTCGAGGTGTGGCTGTCACCACAGACGATCGTTTTGCCGGGCTGGGTGAGTCCTTGCTCCGGACCGACGACGTGAACGATGCCCTGGTCGCCCGAGTTCGGATCCGAGAACTCGATACCCGCCTCTCGGACGTTTTCCTCGAGTTCGGACATCATCTCCTCGGCCGCGTCCTCCTCGTAGGGACGGGACTGGTCGGCCGTTGGGATGATGTGATCGACCGTCGCGTGGGTCAGTTTCGGATAGGCGACCTCGAGGTTGCGCTCTCTGAGCATCCCGAACGCCTGTGGACTGGTGACCTCGTGGATGAGGTGAAGGCCGACGAACAGCTGGTCCTGCCCGGTCGGCAGCGTCGTCACCGTGTGGCGGTCCCAGACCTTGTCGTACAGGGTTCGCTCACTCATTCTTGGTCCTCTACGCCGCTCGCTCGACCGCGTTCGAAGACGCGGTTTGCGTCGTCAGCGTCGTGTGGCGGCGTGTGGTCTACGTCGGCCATCGTTCGGGTCGGTTTCGTCGCTGTGTGACCGGTGTCGTCAGTCGCAGCCGGCTCACCGCCGTCTGCGGCGACGGTCGGCCCGCGACTGAACAGCCGTCCAGCCGTCTCACCCGTATACGGGTTCGTGTGGCTGACGTCTGCGATCGTGTCGGTTGTGTCGTCTGTCATTGTGTCGTAGCTCGTGTAATCGATCAGTCGTCCGCCTGCACTTGGACGGACTCGTCTTCAGTTGCCGCGTCGTCGTCGGCCCACGAGAACAGGTCACGTAGTCGTTCGCCGACCTCCTCGATCTCGTGGTTCTGTTCGGCCTGGCGAAGCTGGCTGTAGGTCGGTCGGCCGGCCTGGTTCTCGAGGATCCACTCGCGGGCGAACTCGCCGTTCTGGACTTCCTCGAGGACTTCGTCCATGTTCTCACGGACGGTCTCGTCGACGATGCGCTCGCCGCGGGTGAGGCCGCCGTATTCGGCCGTATCGGAGACGGAGTTCCACATCTCCATGTTCCCGCCTTCGTACATCAGGTCGACGATGAGTTTGAGCTCGTTGAGACACTCGAAGTAGGCGATCTCGGGGCTGTAGCCCGCATCGACTAGCGCCTCGTAGCCGTGTTTGACGAGTGCCGTGACGCCGCCACAGAGGACGGCCTGCTCGCCGAAGAGGTCGGACTCGACTTCCTCCTGGAACGTCGTCTCGATGACGCCCGCGCGGGCACAGCCGATCGCCTTCGCGTACGCGAGGGAACGCTCTTCAGCGTCGCCGGTCACGTCCTGATAGATCGCCATCAGGCCGGGGGTCCCTTCGTCGTTCTCGTAGTTCCGGCGGACGAGGTGGCCCGGGCTCTTCGGTGCGACCATCGTCACGTCGACGTCCTCGGGCGGCGTGATCTGGTTGTAGTGGATGTTCAGTCCGTGGGCGAACTGCAGCGTGTCGCCGGCCTCGAGGTTGGGTTCGATCGCGTTCTCGTAGACGTCCGCCTGGACGGTGTCGGGGACGAGCACGGAGACGTAACTCGCCTGCGAGACGGCGTCGGCGGGCGTCGTGACCGTGAGACCGTCTGCTTCCGCGGCCGAGCGCGACGAGGAGTCCTCGCGCAGGCCGACGACCACGTCAACGCCGCTTTCGTGGAGATTGAGCGCGTGGGCGTGGCCCTGGCTGCCGTAGCCGAGCACGGCTACCGTGTCGTCGTCGAGCGTCGATACGTCTGCGTCGTCGTCGTAGTAGATCGGAGTGGTGAATTCGTCAGTCATCGTCTGCTGGTTGGGTATAGGAGTCTTGTTTCGCCGCTTCGGCGGACGTTACGCTCGCTTCGGCGGGGGACGGACCGGTCGTCTCGTCGGTTCCTCGAGCTAGCGCCGTCGTCCCGGTTCGGGAAATCTCGCGGATACCGAACTGGCCGAACGTCTCGATCGCCGCATCGATCTTCTGGCGCGAGCCGGTAACCTCGAACGTCGCCGTCTCAGGACTCGAGTCGACGGTCTTCGCACCGTACATGTCCGCGACGGCAGCGACCTGATCCGGTCGTTCGGCGTCGACTTTGATCAACGCCAGTTCGCGGCGCATCGCGTTCGGCTCGAGTTCGTGGACCGAGACTACCGGAACCAACTTTCGGAGCTGTTTTTTGATCTGGTCGATTCCCGGGTCGGGCTCTTCGACGACGAGCGTGATTCGTGCACGCGCATCGTCCTGGGTCGGCCCGACGGTGAGGCTCTCGATGTTGAACTGCCGCCTCGAGAACAGCCCCGAGACGTCAGAGAGCACGCCGGGTTCGTGTTCGACGAGCGCCGAGATGACGGTCCGGCGCGGGTCCTGTCTCGCCTCGACTTCGGGGTCGATGCGAATCCCCTGGGTGTTACGTCGACCCACGGGAGCCTGTCGTTGTTCCGGTGGTGGGCCCTCGAGTCCGCGCTTCATAGCTGATCCTCCGTCAGTGCGAACTGTGCGTTGTCGCCGCCGCTTGGCACCATCGGGTAGACGTTCGCCTCGGGATCGATGTGGACGTCGATCACCGACGGGCCGTCGTACGCAATCGCGGCCTCGATGGTGTCTGCGACCTCGTCGTATTCGTCGATTCGGAAGCCCTGTGCGCCGAACGCCTCGGCGAGCTTGTCGAACTCGGGCATCCAGTTGTAGTCCGAGGCGGCGTGACGGCCCTCGAAGAAGGCATCTTGCCACTGTCGGACCATGCCGATGTACTCGTTGTTGAGTACGGCGACGGTGATGTCTAAGTTCTCGCGAACGGCCACCGAAAGCCCCTGTAGTGTCATCAGGAACGAGCCGTCGCCGTCGATACAGACGACCTCCTGATCGTCGTCGGCCGCGAGGCGGGCCCCGATTGCCGCGGGCAATCCGTAGCCCATCGTTCCGAGGCCGTGACTCGAGACCCACGTCCGGGGCTCGGTGTACGTCCAGTACTGCCAGGCCCACATCTGGTGTTGGCCGACGCCGGTCGTGACGATCGCTCGGTCGCTCGTCGCTTCGTCTAACGCCTCGACGACGAACTCCGGCTGGACCGGCTCGTCCTCGGGTGCCTGGTAGGTCATCGGGTACTCGGATTTCCACTGCTGGCACTGGGCGCGCCACTTCGTCGCCTGTGGCGACTCGTCGACGGCCTCGGCGAGCTGGGAGACGACGGTTTCTGCGTCGCCCACGAGCGGGTAGTCCGCGTGGATGTTCTTGCTAATCTCGGCGGGGTCGATGTCCACGTGGATGACCTCCGCGTCGGGAGCGAACGTCGGGATGCCGCCGGTCAAACGGTCGTCGAACCGGGTGCCGATCCCGATCAGCGTATCGCACATCGAGATCGCCATATTTGCATAGCCCGTGCCGTGCATCCCCGCTCCCTCGAGCGAGAGTTCGTGGTCTTCGGGGAACGCGCCGGTGCCGGGCATCGTCGTGATGACTGGGATCTCGTGTTCGATGGCGAACTCCCGACAGGCGTCGCTGGCGTCGCCTTTGATGACGCCGCCGCCGAGCAACAACACCGGACGCTGTGCGTTCTCGATGCGTTCGGCCGCGGCCGCGAGGATCTCCGGATCGGCTCGCTCCTGGACGTGGTAAGTGTCCGGTGTCTTCGGCTCGTCGGGTTCGCGGTCAGTCTCGCCGTTCGTGACGTCCTTTGGCAGATCGACGAGCGTCGGTCCCGGTCGCCCTTCGCGAGCGAGCGCGAACGCTTCGCTGACGTCGGTGCCGACGCGGTCGGGATCGCTCGAGAAGGTGTTATCCTTCGTGACCGGGGTCGTGACACCCGTGGTGTCGGTCTCCTGGAACGCGTCGTTGCCGACGAACTCGGTTGGGACCTGCCCGGTGAGGGCGATCATCGGATCCGAGTCCATATCGGCGTCCGCGAGTCCCGTAACGAGGTTCGTCGCGCCCGGTCCGGACGTCGCGAGACAGACGCCCGGATCGCCCGAGACGATCCCGTAGGCGTCGGCCGCGTGAGAAGCACCCTGCTCGTGGGCCATCGTCACGTGGTAGATGTCCGAATCGTAGAGCACGTCGTAGACGGGCATGATCGCTCCGCCCTGAACGCCGAAGGCGTACTCGACGCCCGCGTTCTCGAGTGCGCGAACGACGGACTCGGCGCCCGTGGTGACGGGCCCCGACTCCGCGTCGTCGGCGCTCGAGTCGGCCTCGGTGGCCGCCTCAGGGGTGGCGCTGTCGTCGATGTGTTCGTCGTCCTGTTCGTCAGTCTCCGTCGGTGTGACCGATGCTGCGCGTTCGCTCATCGATACTCCCCCGCACTGTCGCGGGCTGTGGTATGTCGGTCTGGTGTCATCTGCTGGGTTGCATATCTCTCTGAAAACGATGCGGCAAGTCCGGACCGAGGTCGATGGAGTACAGGATATGGGGCGGTTACGCCCCTACAATACGAATCGAAGCGAACGCGCCGCTGTCGGAGCCACCGGGGCGAACCGACAGTCGAGCGCGGGACGTCATTAGTTGTGACGTAGCTCCCTCGAGTCATATAACTGTTGTGAGTCTGGCCGGGGCTCGAGTGCCGTAGCCGGTGCTCGCGAACGGTGGCGAACGGAGCGGGCATCGGTTAGACGCGCACCTCCTCTCGTTCGGTCTGGCGTTCGACGCCAGCCTCTTTCGCGAACCGCTCTAGGTGGTCGACGGTGACGCGTCGTTTCTCCGCGCCGTAGTCTTTGACGCGTCGCGTGACCGCACGGATCTCCTCGTCGGTGGGCGCAAAGCCCAGCTCGTGGAGGCGTTCGCGAACCGAGTGGGTCCCGGTGTGTTTGCCCAGGATCAGGCGGCGTTCGGCACCGACCATCTCCGGAGTCATCACGCCGGGTTCGAACGTATCGGAGTTTTCGATGACGCCAGCGGCGTGGATGCCGCTCTCGTGTGAGAACGCGTTGTCGCCGACGACGGGCTTGTTACCCGGCGTGGCCATCCCGCTTTTGTCCTCGACGATCTCCGACAGTTCCGTGATGCGAGTCGTGTCGATCCCCGTGTCGGTCTGATAGAGCGACTCGACGGCCATCACGAACTCCTCGTAGGCGGCGTTCCCTGCACGCTCGCCGATGGAGTTGACCGACACCTGCGCCTGGTCTGCACCCGCTTCGATGCCAGCCAGTGCGTTGGCGGTGGCCAGCCCGAAGTCGTCGTGGGCGTGGACGTCGATCCGCGCGTCGGTGTGGGCACAGACCTTCTCGATCATCGCCGCAAACCGAGTGGGGGTCGCGACGCCACAGGTATCGGGAATGTTGATCCAGTCGACTCCGACCTCGGTGACCGCTTCGATCACGTCGATCAGGAACTGCTCGTCGGTTCGCGTCGCGTCCATCGGCGAGAACATGCAGGTCACGTCCGCCGCTTTGACGCGTTCGACCGACTCGACTGCGCGCTGTACGACCTCGTCTCGCGTGGCGTGCATCGAATCCTCGATCTGGACGTCGCTGGTGGACACGAACGTATGCACCATCTCGACACCGGAATCCAGTGCCGCTTCGATGTCCTTGTCGACGACGCGGGCTAACCCACAAGTAGTCGCCGACGTCGAGGAAGCGATATCACGTACGGCCTCGAACTCCGCGTCGGAGTTGACGGGGAACCCAGCTTCGATGACGTGGGTACCCATGTCGTCCAGAATCGCGGCGATCTGGCGCTTATCGTCGTACGAGAACGAAGTTCCGGGTGACTGTTCACCATCCCGGAGGGTGGTATCGAAGACACGTGCTGACTCTATTTCGTCAGTGGAATCTAACGTGCCCTGGAAGAACTCGACCCCCCTGACTGGTGTCAGAGGACGGGTTGTCTTGTGAAGACATTGTATCAGAACCCGACGGGCGACGTTGTATATAAATCTGACGCTGCGCAGAGCAACGACGGTTGGATCTGTGTGCCACGTAACGACACAGTCAGTCGAAAACCGCACGACATCAACGACCTATTATAGTAAATATGTATTGATATCATACTGGTCCGGTCGGCTCGGAGCTGTCACGCATCGCACCATATCGGTCGATTTGGTCCCTCGAGACCGGGTCAATCAGGTCGCGCGCACCTCGGGCGCGGACGATCGTGGACGAACGGCCATTTGAGGTGATCCCTGTCGGTTATTTTCGACCATTTGAACACTATATCGGGATTTGGGAGACAATCATCCATCGTGCCTGGCGAAAATTCGCGGATCGACCGCCTGCAGCCGGGCTCGAGGAGACGAAAGCGGTGACGAATTTAGTGTAGGGTGCTTTACACGCCGTCGTGGTAGGGCCGGCCACAATGCCGACTGACGAGATCACCGACCTCCTGACGGAAGCGTACCTCGACGAATTCGAGACCGTGATGAACGATACGAGATTGACCTCCTCCCGCGCCTGAAGACGCGGGAATCCGCGAAGCGGAGTTCAAGGTTGCGCGTTTCCTCGGTGGCGAAGTACGCTTTCGCGTCCCACGTCGACGGTCGCCGTCCAGTTGTGACCAAGGACGTGCGTTGCAGCGCGTCTAGCCCGGCCAAACGGGCCTTCCGTCCGACACTCGGTCGGCGTTTCGACGCGACGAATACCGGCCGTCGCTCCACGGCGGGATATTCAGCCCGCACGGTACCACGATTCGCGTCACCCAAAGTCTGGCGGAATCGAAGATTCCGCTGCCCTCGCGGAACTGGGTTCCGCTTAGTGTTACGTCGTGGACTGGTTCGATCGGATTTGTTACCACGTGAGAAGTCACGGCGAAGCCGTAGTGCCGTCGAAGACGGCGTTTCTCAACATGGGAACTCCGGTACTGCCGTTTACGGGATACAGCCCAATCAAGCTTACGCGCGTATCCACGGCCTTCAGGCCGTGGCATTGCGCTGCTCCGCCTGTAACAACTGCAACGGTGTGCACACTGATCGCCAGGCGGATCGGCGAGGTGGTGCGAACTGACGTGCAGTGACTACGATATCAGACAGAACTCAGTGAAAAGCATTCGCCGGACGGGAGCGGCGAATGTTTACACTATCCGGCAGTACGAGACTGCGATCGGCACTGAGACAGCGGTCCGTACGACCTCGTCCTCGAGCATCAAGCCAGTAACGTTCCACGAACGGGACCCGATAGTTTCACTCTCGATGAGAGGAACGTTTTTGCCGTCCCGCTCTAAGGAAGGCCACATGAGCGACTTCGACCTCGATCTCCGGACGGTCGAGGAACACATCGACGAGGAACTCGAGATCGAAGGTAGCATCATCCTGGACGTCCTCGACGGGTCGACACCGGCCGAGGAGTGGCTCGAAGCGATCTCGAAGGGGAACGTACTCGTCCTCGCCGTCGACGGCGAGGTCAACGAACTGGCAGCCGGTTTCGCACGCGACGTCAAGGAGTCGGGCGGGAACCTGATCCACTTTCGGGGATTCCTGCTGGTTACGCCGCCTGGTGTCGACGTCGACACCGGCCGATTGTAGCGTCGAACAGCGTCGGGTAGCGTCGAACAACGGCCGACGACGTTCGTCCGCTCGAAGGTCGACACGTTGCTCCGAGACCGTCGGTTCGGCTTGACATTCTCCCCGCGCTGAAGCGCGAGGTTTTGCGCCTGCTCATCCCATAATCGAACTGCTCGCACATCTCCGACAGCGTCTCGAGTACGTCCTGTTCTTCCCGTAGCGTTCCCTCGAGCACGTCGGCGACGTCATCGAGTCCAAGCTGGTCGGCCATCGAAATAAGCCCGCTATCGAATGTGGTGTGCGTCCGGGTTGTCGGCTTCCTCCCGCGTTGACGAGACGCAAAGCGTCTCGTTCGCACATCGGAACGCAGAGCGTTCCGGGGACGCCTGAACTCGCGAGTTTCCGCCTTGCGGTCATTATACTCGGAGCAGGCGCAATACCACGTCGTTCACGGCGTGGATACGCGCCGTCACAGCGGGAATTCCCGTACGTTTTTGTTTCACACTGACGTATGTATGCGCGTCGGCACATTGGCTATGACCCCAATGTAGCCGAGCGCCCGAAACTGGCGGTTCGAGTGTCCGCCCACGCTGGAAACAGGGTGTGCCCCACGCGGGAATCAAATAACAAGCACCGGGCGACCCGACCGAAGAAGTAACTCCGAGTCCGTTACCGTTGATTCGACCCCCGCCGGGCACAAACAACCACGAGGGTCGAACCCAACCGAGGAAAGGAGTACCGGGGGCTTGGCACTCCCAGGAGACTGCCCACAGACCGGCCACTCACCGATTCTGACGGTGCGCTGGCTTGGTGATCTGCGAACCTGAAATTCCCAACTCAACGGTTCGGTGCCGTGGGATTCCTCCCGCGTTCACGCGGAGGAGGATGTCACGAGCGGACGGGATACGGGGCGGGTGTGACTACAGTGGATGGACTCAGATCGTAAACGTCAGGACGTGTCCGTCGGGATCGCGTACGACGACTTCCTCGTCGTCGACGCGGTCGACCTGTCGAACCCGATCGGCGACCGCCTCGAGTGCCGCGGTCGGTTCGGTAGTCTCGAAGCCGAGGTCGACGTGGACGCCGCCGCGAGCGTCGGCGATCCCGAGGTGTGGCTCCCAGAGTTCGAGTGCCATCGGACCGTGCATTCGCACGCGCGTTCGATCGTCCCCCGCGTCGACCGTCTCGAAGCCCAGGTCACAGTAAAACGACTCTGCGCGCTCGAGATCCTCGACCTCGAGGACGACCTCGAAGAGACCATCGATGCCCGGTCCGTCGACGTCTTGCTGGCCGAGTTCGACGCAGTTGCCGTCGGGGTCGTAGAGATACAGCGACTTCGACGGGCCGAACTGGACCTCCTCGAGATCGTACTCGGCGTCCAGTCGGTCCCACCAGTCGTCGTACTCTGCCGCCGGGATAGAAAACGCATAGTGGGTGTGCAGCCCGCCCCGTGGAACCCCGGCGGGTCGACGGAGGATGAGGTCCGTTTCCCCGGCCGCGAGCCGAAGCTCCGTTTCGCGTTCGTCACGGACGGACAGTTCCAGCGTCCCCTCATAAAACGTGCGAGCGCGCTCGAGATACGTGACCTCGAGGGCGAGCCAGGCGAGTCCAGTGAGCATACCACACACTTCATCGGGTGTGGGCAAAGAACCCCCCGCCAACCAGTGGCAAGTCGCCCGCCGGATCGTCGGTCGGTGACACGCTGCCGCTTGGCGGGACTTTATGCAGCCGTCGGCCCTACAACGGGTATGACATTTCGCGTCGACGAGCGGGCGACCGACTTTCTGGAGATCGATCGGTACGAAGGCGGTGTCGGCTGGATCGCGCACCCGAACGAGCGGATGGAACGGGCGAGTCACGCCCTGGCGGTCGACGACGAGGTGTGGGTCGTCGACCCCGTCGACGCCGAGGGCCTCGACGACCTCCTGGCTGAGTACGGTGCGGTGGCCGGTGTCGCCGTCCTCTTCGATCGACACAAACGCGACGCAGCAGCGATCGCGAACCGCCACGACGTTCCGGTCTACCTGCCCGAGCACTTGGAAGGGATGACCAAAGACCTCGGCGCACCGGTCGTCCGCTTCGAGAACGAACTCGCGGACACCGGTATCGAGGCCCACACGGTGGTCGACAGCCGACTCTGGCAGGAAGTCGCCCTCTACAACCCCGCGGACGCGACGCTGTTCGTCCCCGAATCCGTCGGGACGGCCGCGTATTTCCTGGCCGGCGGTGAACGACTCGGCGTCCACCCGATGCGACGGTTCGTCCCGCCGCGTCGACAGCTCGGCCGGTTCGCCCCCGAACGGGTGCTGGTCGGCCACGGCCCAGGGATCTTCGATGGGGCGACCGCCGTCCTCGAGGACGCGCTCTCGAACGCACGGGCTCGGACACCCCGGCTGTACGCCGAGACGACGCGGGCGCTGCTTCCGTTCTAGAACTCGAGCGACGACGCGTGCCGGTTGGGAACACAGCTAACTGGGTTGGCTACATAGGGCTGTCTACGATGGTCTACATCACGCGTGCTCTCGTCGAGGTGTTGTGCGATCTCGCCAGCGATGCCGATCCGGATCGCGTGACGACCGGCGTCTCCATCACTCCTGCCGGTGAACTCGAGGGTGCGGAAGCCCTCCCCCCGGAGACGCCCGTATTCACCGACTTTTATCTCCCGAACGCGGGCCACTCGGTCAACGCCGTCTTTGGCGTCGACCTCTCGACGCCTGCTCGCTCCGCCGAGGGGCTGTTCGTCTCCCACCCTGTCCGAGAGCTCGAGGTGACCAAACGCGACGACCTCGCACAGGTAATCTTCGTCGCCGTCCCGCCCTGGGAGGGAGACGAAGACTCCTTCGCCGCTTTCGACCGAACCGGCGACCGACGGCAACTCGAGATCGTCGATGCAGCGCCGCCGGAACAGTCGCTGTCGGGCTGATCGACGCCAAAGTGACGTCGGGCTCCGAAGGGAGCGACGTTCGGAACGTCGAGTTTCAGGTGTGACCGCCTCCTCGCCGGAAACGGTGGCGCTTCCCACGACACTGCACCGCTGAGTTGGGATACTGACTGGGTTACGCTTACGACCCGTCAACATGATAGGTCGATGCCGTTCACGAGAACGGAGCTCTCGTACAGCTCATCAGAACGCTTTGATTTCTGGGGATGGAGTCACGCCCCTCGTAACGACCGGATTCTCTCTCTGTAGAATACTAAGAGAGTGCAGCCGTGACAGCCCCACATCTGCGCGGATAGCCGATATTGGGTGACCGGATAGAATTGGGCTGAACGTTTGCCTCGTCCGTCCGGAAAGCTCCGCGGTGTTTTGCTTTCCATACCAGCTACCTGCCAAACAGGCCGATAGAGAACCACTTCTCGAGCGTCGGGCTGAACTCGGCGGCCATCTGTGCGTCGGCGTCGGTGAACGCATCGGTCGCGACCAGAGTGAGTGCGTACGTCCCGATCACGACGACCGGAAGGGAGACGACGATGACGAGATCGGAGGGGACGAAGAGAACGACCGGCACGCCCGCGATGGTCGCCGGAACGCCGGCGGCGACGACTTTCGTGAAGTCCCGGCTGAAGGGATGGAGTCGGTCGAGATAGTAGAGTTCGGCGAGGGTGAGCCCGCCGACGAGAAAGAGCGCGATGGCCGAGCCGATCGCGGCCCCTTCGATACCGAGTATCGGGACGAGCGCCATCGATCCGAAGAAGTTCACCCCGAAGAGCACGAGCGTGTTCGCAAAGACGATCCGCGAGTAGCCAAGTCCCTGGAGTAACGAGCCGTCCGGTCCGCCGAACGTAACGTTGAACAGGAACGCGCTGGCGAGTAAGACGACGACGAGATTCGCCTCGGCGTACTGGGGCGTGTACAACACCGCGAGGTAAGAACTCGCACCCAGCGAGAGGATGATCGTGATCGGGAGCGTGATCCCAGCGATCCAGCGGGCCATCACCCGGAACCGCCGTTCGACGAGCTCGAGGTCGTCTCT
The DNA here is from genome assembly GCF_003430825.1 of Natrarchaeobaculum sulfurireducens. Taxonomy (NCBI): domain Archaea; kingdom Methanobacteriati; phylum Methanobacteriota; class Halobacteria; order Halobacteriales; family Natrialbaceae; genus Natrarchaeobaculum; species Natrarchaeobaculum sulfurireducens. The sequence goes on from NZ_CP024047.1 coordinate 2,731,786, forward strand.
GGACTCCGCGATCAGCGGTTTGAACACCGGCGATAGCGAGTTGAACACGATCATCAGCCCCGATCCGAGCATGTAGCCGACCCGATAGATCCCCACGTCGTCGGACTCGAGGAAGAAGCCGAGGACGAAATAGTCGACGTGGCCCATCAGGACGAAGACGACGCTAGTCATCGCGAGCGGCAGGGAGTAGGTGAGAAGCGGCGTCGGCGCAACCAACTCGAGGTCAGCCGAGAAGACGTGCCAGGCCTTGTAGGTGAAGATCGCTGCGCCGACGGTGATCGCGACGAACAGACCAACGACGTACCCCCCGATGAGTCCGAGGAGTCCAAAGCCGAGGAGCAACAGGGCTGCCGTGGCGACGAATCGGACGACTGGACGCACGAGGTCGCGCATGACGACCCGGTACTGGAGCTTCTTGATGCTGTAAAAGGAGGTGAGCAGAACGTTGTAGATGGCGAGCATCGGAATCGTAATCGATAGTAAAAGGAGGCCGACGCCGAGTGCGGGTTCGGCGAAGAGGTCGGCGATGTGAGTGGCGCTGAGTGCAAGCGCGAGTGCGACGAGCGAGGACGTGACGAGGACGGTCGCGGTTACCTGAACGACGACTCCTTTCGCCTTGCCCAGTTCGCCCTCCTCCAGATACTGCGGGACGAAGTAGTCGATCGCTAGCGGCAATCCGAGGTTTGCGAACACCTGCATAAAGAGGATAACTGACGTCGCCAGTACGAACAGACCGTAGACAGAAGGACTGACGAACCGCGTCATCAGCATGACGATGGCGAAGCCGAGGATGCCGTTGACGACGTTCCCGAGGAAGGTGATACTGCCCTGTCTCGCGAGCGTCGAAACGCCTTCGTCGTGCTCAGTCATGGTCCCTCGCGCTTTTCGGTCGCGCCGGGTGGTGGGCCACTACAGCCCCGTCGCCGGCTCGAGTTCGTACGTTTCGACCGCTGCAGCCCGCTCGCCGTAGTGGGGAAACTCGACCTCGAAGGCCCACTCGGCGCCTGAACTCACGTCCTCGTCGACGTTCTCGATGACGCTCTCGAGTTCCTCACCCTCGGCGTCAAAGAACGTCGCCCGTATCTCGATATAGCTCAACGTCCGCTCGCCGACGTTCCGTACGGCTCCCCAGAGGGCGACTCGTTCGTCTTCGGTCCCCGGATCGTCTCGGATCAGGTCGTGCCAGACGATCTCGACGTCGCCGGGTCCGGTGATCTCCTCGCCGTTTTCCTCTGTGAAGTACTCGAGACAGCCCGCAAACGGGACCGAAAGCGAGAGCGCGAGGAACGCGCGGCGATGCATCGCCACCTTGTTTGGGGGGATAGCTCTTGAGGGTTCTGGACGAGGGGGCGCGACGACCCCTCTGTAGAACCCGTTCGACTGGCCACCTGCCACAACAGGTACGCGTATTCATCCCGAACACGAACGAAACGAGTATGAACGCAGACGCGGAGCCCCACGTGCTCCTGACGAACGACGATGGGATCGACGCACCCGGCATTCGGGCGCTATACGACGCACTCACCGAGGTCGCCACCGTCACCGTCGTCGCACCCGACCGCAACCAGAGTGCAGTGGGCCGATCGCTCTCGTACGGTCGGACGAGTTCGGCGAGCGACGGCGAACAGCTGGCGACGGACATGGCCGACGCGACGTTCACCGTCCCGGTTCCACACACCGACCACGAACTCGGCTACGCCATCGATGGAACTCCCTGTGACTGTGCCATCGTCGGCGTCAACGCCCTCGAGCCCGAACCCGACCTCGTCGTCTCGGGCTGTAACGAGGGAGCGAACCTCGGCGCATACGTCTTCTCCCGGTCGGGCACCGTCAGCGCCGCCATGGAAGCCGCGTTTCTCGGGACGCCCGCGATCGCCGTCTCGATGGATACGCTCGGCTACGACAACCCCGAACCCGCCGACTTCGCTCGAGCCGGTGAACTCACCGCCTCGCTCGTCGCCGACGCGCCGGAGAGTGGTCTCTTCGATCGGATCGACTACCTGAACGTGAACGTCCCGCGGCCGGATACAGACGGCGATGCGATCGAACTCACTCGACCGACCGAGGTCTACGAGATGGACGCCGCCTGTGTCGACGGCCGCTTCGAACTGACCAACCGCCTCTGGCAACAGATGGCAAACCGCGACATTCCCGACCCGCCGGGAACCGACCGCCACGCCGTTCTCGAGGGGGCGGTCTCCGTCTCGCCGCTCTCGGCACCCTACGAGGTCGTCGAGTCCGAGACCGTCGAACGGCTGCTCGGACGAGTGCTCGGGATCGACTGACGTCAGCGTCGAATCATGAGTCACGGGGGACGCGGCGTCGAATCATGAGTCACGGGAGATCGGATACGCCTGAGGCGACGGCGAAGCCGCCCGGAGACGTTTTTGGCAAGCACGCGGCCCGAGAAGGCGAGTGTCCGTCTACGAGCACGAGGATAGAACTCCCCGAGTTGGTTCTCGGGGACGGTCCGCGGTTCGAACGTCGGATCCCGAAGGTTCTCGAGTCCCTCGACCAGCAGTCGGATCTGAAGCGTCGCCAGCCGGTCGAAGACGTCCCAGAGGGTAGCACAGCCCTCGAGAGAGACCTCGTCGTAGGCGACGATTTCACCGCCGTCGATCGACTCGTTCAGCCGCTGAAGGGTTGCGCCAGCGCGTTCGCGGCCGTCGTGGAAGATTACCGGCGGACCCATCCCGCGATACTCGCGAATGTCCGCCGGGTGAAAACTGAGGACGCCGTGTTCCGGTGCCGTCAGGACCGACCCGCGAACGAGTCCGAAGCCGAAGCGGACGACGACGTCACAGCGAGCGGCAAGCGTGACGACGGCGTCGTCGGGGAGTTCGTTCCAGTTCCCGTCGGTCTGGGGTGTACACCGGACGTGTTCGGCGTCGGCCAGCGCGTCGACGTTTTCGACGGAGTGGCGGTGCCAGAGCGTTTGTTCGTCGCCGAGCAGTCGCGCGATGGTCCGCGCTGCGAGAACGAACGTCCAGGCACGTTCCGTCCGAAAGACCTCGAGAAACTGCGTCAGGTCCTCGAGCCCGAGTCGTTTCTTTTCGTTCCACGATTCGGCGTCGTACTCGCCGTTGCTGGCGTTGTGAACGACGAGCGGGATCTCGACGCCGGGCGTCGCCCGTACTCGTTCGATCGCACGCACCTGCCACTCGTAGAGAAACGGTTCAGTAAGGATTCCCACCGTCAGCGGTCCGTCCCCGTCCATGCAGTGTCTGTGCAACGCCGACCTTGGGTGTTAGTTACCGACTTCGTTCACGGCCTCATCGGACCGGTACGAGACGACTACAGCGATCGGTGATCGGCGTAGGTCACCATCAGGACGGCCGTACCATCGGCGTACTCTGGGTGTCTACCGCGATCCGTGGCGGACTCGAGGCGAGGAGCGATCGAACGACAGTGTCGAAGAACGGATCGTAGTGATGCTGTTAGAGCGTCGTTTCTCGAGCGAACGATCTGGACACGACACCGGCTCTCGAGCGACCCGCTCGCGAACCGGATCGAAAACACGTTTATCCACGCTCGCACGTAGAAACGATCGATGGAGTGTCGCCACTGCGCGTCGCCGCTCGAGAAGCCGGGAGACTTCTGTCTGGTCTGTCGTGAGCGAAACGTTGCAGCGGTCGTTCTCGAAGCGGCGCGTGATCGGGCGACACTAACGATGCTCGCGGACGACGACGAGCGCGACGATATCGAGCCGATCGTCGGACAGACGACGATCACGACGACGCCCGAAGACGGTGGCGAAAAGGGAGTCATCGAACTGCGCAACTTCGCGGGGCTAATCGGCGACGAGATCCGTCGTAAACGCCCCGAAGAGGTGTACGCTGGCGGCTCGCGCGAGGTGATCCGGGCCGTTCGTGAGGACATCCACCACCAGTTCTACCGCGTGGCCGACGACGATCCCGTCGAGGCAGTCATACAGCGCCGGCACAGACCCGCACTCGACGTAGTCCAAACGCCCCCGGCCGAAAAGATCGGCGGGAGTCACACGACGCTCATCGGCGGCCGGACCGGAATGCGAGCCATCCGGACGGTCGCCGACCATCCTCACGTCAAGAAGGTCATCCCCGGCCCCATCGACGCCGGCGGCAAGGGCTCACAGTCGGGGCTGCGCGCGAAGGTGACTCGCGCCGACGACGGTGGCAACGTCCGGATGCTCCTGCGGGATGGCTCGAGCGTCCAGGAGAATCGCGTCGTCACCACCGCCCCCGACCGGGAGATGGGCGAGCACATCCGTGAGGATCTGAACGACGTGCTCGCCGAGGCCGAATTCAACTGAGGCGACCGGTTCGGATCTGATGTAGTCACGCCGCGATGGTGGTGACACTGCCTGCTGGTTGTCTGGTTCTTAACCGGCGCAGAGTAATGAGATATAATTAGCTATGCTCGAGCGCCCCGACGCCGTCCTGGCTGCGATTCCGGTACTCGCGGTGAGTGGAATCGCTCTGCGGACAGTGATCGCGGCGACCGGAGTCGCTACTGGTCTGCTCGCCGCCCCACTCGCGACGCTCGGGTGGGTCGCCGCGCTCGCGGTGATCGGCTGGGAACTGCTCGTCAACCCAGCCTCAACGCGTGCGGGCGAGCGAGCGTGACGACTCTGACTCAACAGGTTTAAGAATCAGCTACGGATAGAACGCAGTACTATGGCCAAGAAAGGAACAGTCGGTAGCGCGGGCCGCTTCGGCGCACGCTACGGTCGGGTCGCACGACGACGTATCTCGGAGATCGAAGACGCGATGAACAACGCACAGGTAGACGGCGAAGACGTCACCCGCGTCGGCACCGGCATCTGGAAGAACGAAGAGACTGGTGAGGTGTTCGCCGGCGGCTCCTACCGACCGGAGACGCCAGCCGGTGTCGCCGTCGAACGCTCGATCCGCGCAGCACTCGATGAGGACGACGAGTAACCCCACCTCACACTGTCACGAATGAGCTACAAGTGCTCCCGCTGTAAACGCGACGTCCAGATCGACGAGTACGGTGGCGTCCGCTGTCCGTACTGCGGTCATCGCGTGCTGCTGAAAGAACGCAGTCGCGACGTCAAGGAAGTCGACGTCAACTGACGAGCGTGTCTTTTCACGACGCGACCCTCGAGTTCGAGTACGAACGCGAGTCGCGTGCCCACCTCGTCGCCGAGAGCGTCGGCCTCGAGGTGGGTGAGATCGACGACGATCGCTCGAAAACGACCGTCGAGCGTGACGGCTCCTGCGTCCGGGTCGACGTCCGGGCCGGGGACGTCGTCGCGTTGCGGGCTGCGCTCAACACCTGGATTACGCTGGTCGACGTCGCCGAACGAACCGCAAGCGCCGGCGACGGGGTCGTAGAGACCCGCTAACCCGCGTCGGCTCCGATCCATACGAAAGCGTGTCTTTTTCCGTCCGGAGGGCGACCGTCGAGACATGCAAGGAAACCTGCCGCCGGAAGCACAGGAGAAAATCGAGCAGCTTCAGGACCTTCAGGAGACCGCCCAGACGGTCGCCATCCAGAAGCAGGAAGCCGAATCGAGCCTCACCGAGTCCCAGAACGCACTCGACGAACTCGAGAACATCGATGAAGAAACCACGATGTACCGTAACGTCGGCGACCTCCTCGTCGAAACCGACTACGAGTCGGCCCAGGAAGACCTAGAGGACAAAGTCAACTCCCTCGAGATCCGCCTCGAAACCCTCGAGAAACAGGAAGACCGCGTCCAGCAGCAGTTCGAGAGCCTCCAGGAGGACCTCGAGGGCCTGCTCGGCGGTGCAGGCGGCATGGGCGGCCCAGCCGGCCCCGGTGGTCCGGGCGGCGCGTAGATGAGTCAGGCAGATCCGTCCGACGAGGAGGTCGTCCGGGTGGCCGCCGAGGCCGCCGAGGGACTGGTCTTCTCGCGGTACAAACAATCAGCCGTCCGTGACCTCGACGTGACGGTCACGTTCGAGGAGGGCGTCCTCGAGGTCGACGTCTATCTCAACGTCCCCGGCGCTGAAGACGACTCAGAGCCGGAGCAGGTCGCCGACGACGCCGCACTCGCCGCACGAGAAGCGGTCGACGACCTGTTCGAGGCGTAACTCGGCTCGAGCCGGGTTCGATTTTCGAGACGGTAGTGCAACAGGAGCCCAGCGACCGCCGAGCGACAGTGTTCCTGACGCTCAGTGGCGACGCTAGTCGTCGGGGGCAAGAAGTTCGATGGGATGTGGAACCGGTCGCTCGAGCAGCGTCTCGAGCTGGTCGCCACAGGAGGTGCCGCTGGCGACGACCGTCTCCGCGGACCCGACTTCGTCGGCCACCCGTTCGCCCACGTCGACGCTCACCTCGTAGAACTCGCGTTTGTAGCCGAAGCTCCCGGCCATCCCGCAGCACTCGGCGCTCGTCGTCTGCGGGTCGTAGCCACAGCGCTCGAGTAGCGCGGTCGTCGGGGCCTCGAGGCCGAGGGTGCGCTGCTGGCAATGGGAGTGGTACGCGATGGGTTCGTTGCCCGCACCCGTTTGTAACACCGCGGCGTCGGCTCCGGTTTCGACCAGTCCGTAGACGTACTCGCAGATTTCGTAGCTGTTCTCGGCGAGTGTTTCGTACGACGCCTCCGGAAGCAACCGTTCGTACTCACGATGGAAGGCGGCGAGGTCGGAGGGCTCGATTACGACGAGGTCACGGCCAGCGTCGAGGTCCTCGACGACTGCGGCATATAGCCGACTCGCCTGCCGATCCGCCGTCGACACCATCCCCTGAGAGAGCGGGGCGCGGCCGCTCTCTGGGAGGTCGGGAACCCGAACCGGGACGCCGAGGGCCTCGAGCGTCCGGACGGCGGCTTTTCCGCGGTCGACGTCGACGAAGTTGGTGTAGACGTCGGGATAGAGGATGGCCTCCCGGTCGGGACCGCCAGCGGCTGCCCGTTGCTTCGATTCCTTGGGGTCGCCGTGTCGTGCCCCCGGCTCCGACGCTCGCGTTTTCGAGGCGGCAAAGCCCCCTCGCGTCTCGAACCAGTCGACGAGCGTCTCACGCTGAAACGTCGGGAGGTCGCGTCGTCGGTCGATTCCAAGCGCCTGCTCGAGCATGGCGCGGACAGGGGTGGACCCGACGAGCCAGTTCGAGACCGGCGCGGTGGCGCTGGCGAGTCTCGCCACCGTCCCGACGTTACCGAAAAAGCGCTTTCCGAGGTCGAGTCCGCCGGTCTCGGCGTCGGGCGTCAGGCCGTCGACGAGGAAGTCGGCGGCCGCGGGGTCGGCCCCGCGGTTGTGTCGGTCGCGGACGACGGTGTTGATCCAGGGGATATCGATTTCGACGGGACAGGCCTCGACGCAGCGACTACAGCCCGTACAGAGGTCGTTGAACTCCGCGGCCGATTCCTGACCGTGAACGCCAGCCTCCCAGCCAGTGGCGATGCCGCCGGAGTAGGTCTCGCCGCCGAACCCGTGGCCACCGACCGACTGGAAGTTCACACACGAGTTCGAACACGCCCCACAGCGGATGCAGTAGAGCGTCTCGCGAAGCTGGTCGTCCTCACGCATCGCCATCCGCCCGTTGTCGAGCAACACGAGGTGAAAGTCGCGGTCGGTCGTCCCGGTTGCCCGAGCCGAGCCGGTCTCTTTGCCGTCGCTCGAGTCCGGGACGATCGGCTCGTCGGCGTCGAAGTCGATCGTCGGCGAGTCGGTCGGCGGCGTGAGCATCGTCACGTACTGGGCGATCGACTGGCCAGTCGCACTCTTGGCGATGAGGTCGACGAACGGCTCGAGATCGCTAATAGAGGGGACGAGCTTTTCGACGCCGGCGATGGCGACGTGCGTATCGGGCGTGACCGCACACTTGCGGGCGTTCCCCTCGTTCGTCACGAGTGCGATCGTCCCCGTTTCGGCGACGACGAAGTTCGCGCCGGTGATCCCGACATCGGCCTCGCGGATGCGCTCGCCGAGGTGGTCGCGGGCGAACCGGGTCAGCGCTTCCGGCGTCTCGAAGCGTTCGTCGGGATCGAACGCCTCGGTCAAGAGGTCGGCGATCTCTTTGCGCGAAAGGTGCATCGCCGGGCCGACGATGTGTGATGGCGACTCGTCTGCGATCTGGAGCACCCACTCGCCAAGGTCGGTCTCGGTGACCGTGATCCCCTCGCGCTCGAGGGCGTCGTTGAGGTCGATCTCCTCGGTCGTCATCGACTTCGATTTGACGACCGACGGGGCGTCCACAGCGGTATCGTCGTCGGCAGGCTCGCGAGCGGCGCTGTCGACGACGACGTCGGCCACGTATCTGTTCGCGTCCGCCGCATCGTCGGCGAGGTAGACGGTGCCGCCGTTCGATTCGACGGCCTCACGAACCGTCTCGAGGAGTTCGGGGAGGCGCTCGATCGCGTCTTCTTTGATTGCCCTGGCCGTCGCTCTGCGGTCCTCGAGGGTGTCCGTGGCCGCATACGTCGCCGCTCGGCGGTTGTTGAGGGTACTGGCGTTCGCGTATATCGCCTCACCCTCGGTCGACAACAGATGACGGAGCCTGGCGGCCGTCTGGCTCCGGTCGTCCGTTCGGTCGGCCATCGTCACCGATCCTCCAGGAGAACGACGTGCACCTCACCCGGTCCGTGGACGCCGTGGACGAGTCCGCCCATGTCGGCGGTCGCGCTCCGGCCGGTGGCGAAGACGACACTGTCGTCGCCGGCTGCAAACGCCCGCTCGAGTCGATCGAAGCCAGCTCCGAGATCCGGAACGACGTCGCTCTCGGCGACGACGGCGACGTGGCGCTCCGGGTAAAGACTGAACGGTTCCTCGCCCGCCGTGGTCGACTCGATGGCGACGGTGCCGGACGCTGCGATGGCGAATCGGACAGGCGTAATTCCCGTTTGCGCACCGACGAGGTCGGCCGACGTCGGCGCCGTTTCGACCGTCGCTGGAAGCGAAACATCGTCGAACGGGAGCGGGACGCCGACAACGGGTGGTTCGAGTGCCGCCTCGATCGCCTCCGAAGCGTCGGACGCCAGGGTAAGAGTGAACGATACCTCGAGCGCCTCGAGTGCCCGTTCGAACCGGCTGACGGTGTCGAGAGTCATTTCCTGACGAATTCGGTCGGACGATCAATAGCATGTCGGACGCTGACCGAGACGCCCTCGAACGCTCCAGCGTCTCTCCGATCTCACCGGAGCCGTTACAATGCAGTGTCGTGTTCGCCCTGGAAATCCCGCTGGGCGCGGTACTCCTCGACGAACGCAGAGACGTCGAACTCGAGCATCTGGCTCTCGAAGTCCCGTCTCGCGTCGTCGTCTTCGGCGTGGCTGATCGCGTGTTCCATGAGTTCGACGACGAGTTCGACGATGATCTCGTGGAGACGGCGGGCGTCGAAGTCCGTGACCCAGACCAGCGTATACCCGACCGCACCGTCGTCGCTGGCGTCGTGGACGACGACCTTCTCGGGGAACTCCTCCATGACGATCCCCAGCAGATGCGGCGTCCCGAACGTCTCGAACTCGTCGTCGGACTCGATCGTCTCCGCTAAGACCGCCACGAGCGACTCCGGAAAGAACCGAGAGGGCGGGTGGACGTCGGTCACGACGGCGTGCGTCGAGCCACAAGAACAGGTGAGCTCACGCATCCCGAGATCGAGGTCGTGCGGATCGATCGCTTCGTCACACGGAAGCTCGAGACGACGGTCGTCGGCCGGACCCGGAACACGGGGGGCTGCCATGGGTCGTCGTTCGACTCGGTCGGACAAAAGGGCGACGACTCGAGGAAAAGGCTTTCACAACAGCTCGGCGGGAGCGTACCGAACAGTCAGGGCCAGTCGTCGCGGACGGGTTCGGCGTCGTCGTCGGCGTCGTCGACGCTCGCAGCGACGATCCAGTCGGCAGCCTCGGCGGCGTCCTCGACGGCCAGATACTCCCAGCCGACCTCGTCGGCCAGCTGCTCGTCTTCGTCGCTCGCACCGATGTAGACGTAGCGGTCGGTCTGGAACTGGTCTTTGACACCCTCGAGGCTCTCGGCTTTCCCGCGGGGACCCGAGAAGAAGTCCTGGCGGATGCGGTTCTTGCGGGTGAAGTTGGTCACGACGTAGGTCGGTTCCTCCGAGACGACGCCGATGTACTCGGTCCAGCCTCTGGCGTCCTCGAAGACGCGTTCGGGCGAGGCGAGCTCTTTCAGGGCCTCGAGCTCGAACGCGAGGGTCATATCGCTGTCGCCGTTCATACGCAATCGAACGGCCGCGTCGGGGAAAACCGCTTCGATACGTCGAGGGAGGCCCTACGAACACGAGATCCGATAGTAGTCGGTGAAAGCGATCACGTCCCCGACCGAGAGCGATGTCTCGGCGGCTGTCAGGGGGCGATCACTACCCAGCAGGACGAGAAACTCCTCGAGAGCGGCCGCCTCGAGCTGGTCGATGTGTCGGACGGTCGCAGGTGGCGCCACCGACTCGACGCGGCGAACCGTTATCTGCCGGCTGCCGAGATCGGTATGAGACTGTTCACTGGTGGCCATGTTGTATGCTAACTATAATCACAACACGACTTAACCGTTACGCTCGAGTTCGTTCTGGCCGGTTCCAGCAGCCACGTATGAACGGCGGCGAGACGTCACATTGATACACCGAGCGTTCGTTCATACGACGTGACAATGCCGCCTCTCCCTGTCGCGTCCGGGAGTACGTCGCCTGTCGGCCTCGAGTCCGCTATTGCACCGGTACTCGCCCCGGCGATGGTGAACTCCCCGCTGCTGGACGCACTCGCCTGGGTCGCGATCGCGGGTTTTTTCGGTGCCGTCGTCTTCCAGTGGCGAGGTGGGACCGACCTCGCCCGGCAACTCGCCGCCGGATCGTGGCTCGTCTTCGGCCTCTTCTGGCTCACGATGGTGCCGTACTACTACCTCGACGCCCAGAGCCCGATCCAGACCGTGCTCGCGCTGGCTGCTCTCCCGCTGTGTGTCTACACCGGCTACCTCCTGTATTCAGGCCGTGAGTCGTTGTTGTTGCTCTCGAAGGCCGTCGCCATCATGGGACTGATCTACCTCCCCGCAGAGACGATCCCGTTCGTCCGCCAGTGGCTGATCGAGACGACTGCGATGCAGGCACACTTCGTGATGGACCTGCTAGGACACGCCCCCGGACTGAGCGAGGGCGCAAACGGCTACCAGAGCCGGTTCGACTTCGATCCCGACGAGACGGTCACCGGTCGAACGACCTACATCGTCCTCGCCTGTACTGGACTCGGGAGCATGGCGATCTTCGGCGGGCTCATCGCCTCCGTCTCCGCACCGCTGAAACGCAAACTCTCCGCGTTCGCGCTCGCGATCGGTGTCATCTGGTTTCTCAACCTCCTGCGCAACGTCTTCATCGCGCTCGCCTCGCCGTACGGCTGGTTCCAATTCGACTGGCTCGTCTCGTTTATGACCACCTACATGGGCGCACAGCCGGATCGTGTCTCCTTCCTCGTTGCACACAACTACGTCGCCCAGTCGCTGTCGGTCGTCGCGCTCGTCGGGATTACCTTCCTCGTGGTCAGAATCCTCCCCGAAGTGCTCGCACCGCTCGAGGAGGTGCTGTTCGTTCTGAGCGGCACCGAGTACGACCTCTTCGAGGCGTTGGGCCACGAGGAGGCTCGCCCCGACGCCACCGGCGACCGCGAGCAGTGACCGAGTCGGTCGACGTTCCGTTCTCGCTCTCTCGCCGGGCCGTCTATCTCCCGGCAGCCGACGCGCTCGTTCTCGCCGACGTCCACCTCGGCCGAGCCGCCGCCTCGAGCGTCGATGCCCCGATCGACGACGGTGCCGACGTCTGTGATCGACTGGCTGACGTACTCGAACGAACCGACCCCGCGACGGTCGTCGTCGCCGGCGACCTCCTCCACTCGTTCGACCACCTTCCGCGTGGCACAGAGCGCGACCTCGCGGCCCTCGAGTCGGTCGTCGAAGACGCCGACGCCTCGCTCGTCGTCACGGCAGGCAACCACGACCCGATGCTCGAATCCGTCTTCGACGGGGCACTGACGACAGAGTACCGACTCGCAGACGGCGGGACGGTCGTCTGTCACGGCCACGAACGTCCCTCGAGCGAGGCCGAACGGTACGTGATCGGCCACGACCACCCGGCGCTGTCGGTCGACGGTCGGAAACTGCCGTGTTTTCTCTACGGCCCGGCCGCCTACGACGGCGCAGACGTTCTCGTCCTCCCGGCGTTCACCCGGCTCGCCGCCGGGGCGACCGTCAACAGGATGTCGGCCAGCGACTTCCAGTCGCCGCTGATTCGAGACGCGGATGGCTTTCACCCGGCGATCAGGGACGACTCGAGGGCGGAGACGCTGTGGTTTCCGACGCTAGGTGCGTGCCGGCGGCTGCTATAATTTCGTTCGAATCGGCGAGGAGAGTGATCTCGCTCACGTCGACGGACGACACGCCTCTGGACGGACCCGAAAACCTGGCTACTACCGTGCCGACGCGTCCTCGAGAACCGCTCCGGCCGCCTGCCTGCCGCTCTCCATCGCCCCCTGAATCGACGACCAGCGTGTGTAATCGCCCGCGAGGTAGATCCGCCCCTCGGGATCACGGACGTCCGGCAGCCCGTCGTGGGCGCCAGGTGGCTGATCGAACTGGGCGAACGGGATGCGTTCGGTGTGGAGAGACTCGAAGCCGCCGAAGAGCCGTTCGGGAAACCACGACTCGAGCGTCTCGCGGGTTCGCTCGGCCAGTTGCTCGTCGCTCTCCTCGCGCTCGCCGAGGTACGTCGCGCTGAGCAACGTCGCGTCGTCGGGCGCGTACTCGGGGGCAACGGCGCTGTGTGGGACGACCTGGTTCGGTCCACCGCCGGGACCTGCGTCACTAGCGTTCAATACGAGTCGCTTGCCCGTCTCGAGGTCGGCGTCGCCGGGCAGTCGATAGTACTGGGTGACACAGCTCCGCCCAGTCGTCGGAATCGACTCAACGCCAGTCAGTTCGCGAGCCGTTGGCGGATCGGTCGCGACGATGACGGCGTCGGCCGCCAGCGTCTCGTTGGTCGTCCACACCGTCACGCCCCCGTCGCCGTCGGACTCGACCGCTTCGACCGCTCGATCGGTCTCGAGCGTCGCGCCCGAGTCACGGGCATACCTGGCGAGTTGGATCGGAATCGCTTCCATACCCGCCGCGGGAACCACGGTGTCGCCGGCGGCAAGTGTTTGGAACGTGTACTCGAAGACCCGTTTCGAGGTCGAAAGCGTACGATCGAGACAGATTCCGCCGTAAAACGGTGCGGCGAAGTTATCGATGAACCGCTCGGAGAACCCCCGGTCGCGCAGGAACGCCTCGATCGTCCCGTCCGGCCCGTCGAATATCTCGTCGGGATCGACTCGAGCGAGATCAACACGCAAGCGCGCGACGCGGAGTTTGTCGCCGAAGGAGACGTCGCGATTGAACAGCGTCGCCGGCAACGCTCGCGGATCGCGAACGGGATCGGCGAGCGTCGACCGGTGACCCGGCCGGGCAAGGATCGCCCCCGGCGCGAACCGACGGAGGTCGAGCGCCTCGAGGTCGAGCTCTCGCTTTACGGCCGGATACGCGGTGAACAGTACCTGAAAGCCGCGGTCGAATCGGTAGCCGTCGCGCTCGAGCGTCCGGACGCGGCCACCGACCGTCTCCTCGCGTTCGAGCAGCGTGACGTCGACGCCGCCGGCAGCGAGATGACGAGCCGCGACGAGGCCCGCCAGTCCACCACCGACCACGACGACGTGGGGTGTCGAAGTCATGCGATTTAGTTAGCAATCCGGACGTAAAGCTCTGGACCCAACGGCGGGATCCGGTTCGACCGTCTGCAGGCGAATATATACTAAACGTATTTCAACGGATAGTCTGTACCAATTGCCGTTGGATGAACGAAAACCGCCCCTCCCCGAAGCGATCGCCGAACTCGACGTCCTCCACCAAGCGACGGCAGTTTCTCCGCTCCGGCCTGACGATAACCGGCGTCGGAGCTACAGCACTCGGCACCCGTGCGGTAGTCGCCAGCAACGACTCCGACGACGACCTTCCCGACCAGATTCAGGCGGTCGAACGAAGTGACTGTGACGACGTGACGTTCTGGGAGCTACCGGCAAGCGAAGCACGCGACGGCTGGAGCACTCCCTCGGCGTCCGAGCGCTACTGTTCGGTCCCGTGTGAACTGCTCGAGTCGACCGACCTCGAGGTCGGCCACCAGCTCCGGATCGACGCCGAAAACGGCAGCAATGGGTTCGACAGCGCAGTCTACACCGTCGCCTCGGAACACGACGACGGCGAGCTTCGGCTGACCGACGACGGCCTCGAGCGGATCGGTGTGAGCGCCGACGGATCGGTGACAGTTACGCAACTGGCCGTCCACTCAACCTACGAGACGCGACAGCAGGGGCGGCTCAACGACGAGTACGTCGAGTACCTCGTGGGTGAGCCGAGCGACGCCACCGTTCTCGCACTCGCCCCACACGGCGGATACATCGAGTACGGAACGGACTTCCAGGCCGAACGCGTCGCCGAAACGGTTGACGGCGTTGGGTGGATCTGCTCGGGGTTCAACAACAGTGGCGGTGCGCTCAGTCGGTGGCACGTCCACTCGACGGACATCCATCCGGCCTCGTTTCCAAAGCTCGAGAAGACTCGAGCCCACGAGTTCGACTGGTCCGTCGCGTTCCACGGGTATACGAGCGAGACGATTCTCGTCGGCGGCACTGCGAGCGAGACAGACCGCGAACGCGTCGTCGACGAACTCGAGACGGCACTTCCCGACACACCGGTCGAACTCGCGAGCAGCGACGCCTCCGACTACGCGGGTGCGTCCCCCGAGAACGTACTCAACCAGGCCGGCTCGATCGGGCAGACGATCCAGCTCGAACAACCCACTGACATCCGCCAAAAGGAATGGGCGGTGGTCGCCGACGCCGTGGCCAGCGCACTCGAGGACCTGACGGAATAGCGCCGGTAGATCGCCGTTACCGGCAAACCGGTTCGACGTCGCGACGAGCGGCTCGTGCTCGATACTGTGACACAGCCAGTATCGGTGCTGCCGAGTGGCACCAAAAAAACGGACCGCGGTCGATCATCGTCGCGATACGCCGCGAGTTACGTCACCTCGAGTCGTCGTGAGGCGCTCGAAGTAGTTACTCGCTGTTTCCGCGTCCGTTCGGTGGCGTCTCCGATGGAGCGTTCCCGCGGTCTTCCGGTGGCGTCTCAGACGGAGCGTTCCCGCGGTCTTCCGGTGGTGTCTCCGACGGGGCGTTCCCACGGTCACACGGCGGATCCTGTTCCGGCGGTTCGACGTCGTCCGAGAGCGCGGCAGCGAGGCCGTGTGCGACCTCCTCCCAGTAAGCCCGACGGGAGTCGTAACTCTGTGAGAGATAGATGCTCTCCTCGCCGAGGCGGTTGACGAGCATGCGGTCGCTCGTGCCGTCGTCCTCGAGTTCGGCCTCGATTGCACAGCGCGGCAACGCGTCGTTGATGGAATCCCGGACGGTCTCGCGCAGGTCGCGGTCGGCCGTGCCACCGACGAGAACCCCGGCGTCACAGACGCCACTGCAGTCGACCGCGAGATCGTACTCGGTGTCTGCGATCGTCTCGAGTTCGGGATATGATTCGGGCGAGAGCTCCATCGTCGGGACGTGCCAGCGTCGGAAAGCGTTTCCACCGTCCGGCCCCCAGCCTTTCGTGCGCCAGCACGTCGAAGCGGTCAGTTCCGCGGCGTATTCGGCCTGATCATCCGTCCAGGGCTGGACGGCCCCGCCGTGGGGGGCAAGGAAGATTCGGTCAGTGCCTCGCTCGTCGAGTCGCTCGATGAGTTCACCCTGTTCGCGAGCCTGAGACTCGGAGAGATCCGGGTTCGGGATCGTCGTCGAAAGGGTCACCTCGAACTCGTCGTCGGCGAGTGAACAGTTCTGGTCCGGGCTCGGACACTCCACATCGCCGGGTGCCGGCGGCGTCGCCTCCTCGAGGTCGAGTCGGCAACGCGTGACGTCGGCAGCCCTGATGATGTCCGTCGGATCTTCGGGTCGTTCCTCGACGATCGTGTAGGCGGCAAACTCGTCGTCACGTCGCTCGACGCGAACTTGCTGGCCCTCAGAGAGGTCGTAGGCCGAGAGGAGTCGCGGGTCGGCCGACAGTGCGGTTCTGTCACCCTCGAGCGACGACTGGCCGTCGGCGAGCGGACAGAGCAGTGGCGTCTCGAAATCTTCGTCGTCGGTCGTCCGTGCTGCGACCTCGTACGATCCGGCGGCGAGGCCGAGCAGGGCTGGCGTACCGACCGCTGCAGCCAGTGTCGCTCGTCGGGTCAATGCGGGGGAATCGGCGTGTCCGGTAGTGTCGTTATCGTCTGTCATTTGGAGGTCTGTGTACGGGAGCGGTCCGTCTCCCAGCGGTTGGTCGTTCGAGCGGTTCGTCGGTCGCGCGATGTGGCCACTGGTGTACTCACTGCTGTATCACCTGTGGCGGCTGTTGCGGCCGATCGTCGGCCGCCGCCGAATTTGCGTTTGCCTCGAGTTCGCCCGCTGGCTCGGTGGCGTGGCGTTCGATCTCGTCGTCGAGGTCGCGCATGAACTCGGCGACGGTGTTCCCCATCACGAGTACCGGCCACCCGTCGTCGATCGACGCCTCGAGGACGTCGACCGCCGGTTCGGTCGCCGCGTCGTGGCAGATCACGGGAAAAGAGGATTTCTCCGCAAACAGCTCGGTATGGCTGCCGGCGACGCGGGCCTGCTCGATGGCGCCGCGATCGTAGAGGTCCTCGAGATACTCCTGAAACGACGCCGTTCGGGCCCGCCGGTCGCGTCGGAGGTAGACGAACGGTTGGATTTGCTCGCCGTCGTCGACGAGCGATCGTCGGACCATCTCGGTGCTCTCGACGTCGTTGACGTCGGCGGCGTTGTAGACACGGCCGTCGAGGGCGTGAACCCACTCGACGCGCAACGAATCGAGCATCGACTCACGGAGGTGATCGGAAAGCGGAGCTTCGCCGATCTCTTCGAGCACGCAGTCGATGGCGTAGACGCACTCGGCGCCCGGCACGTCGCTGTGTCGGTCGGGGACGTCGACGTGCGTGATCGTCGCGCCGATCTCCTCGAGTTCGCGCTCGAGGTACGAGCATAGCTGTGGATCCTGCTCACCGCTTACGACGTGAGTATCGGGCGGGGTGGCTCGTGCGAATGCGCGTGCGATCTTCGCGCGACTCCCGCCGAGGGTGTCACGGTGATCCTGTCTGACGTTCGTGACGACGAGAACGTCGGGCTGGCCGAACGCCTCGTTCATCATCCGCGTCGTATAGTCAGTGATACCCTGGTTTTCGAGGATCAGCGCTTCTGCGTCGGCGTACTTGCGTAGCTCACGGACGTTCTCGTAGAGCGTCACGCGGTCGCCGCGGTCGATGGGGTTTTCTTCCCCATCGTACAGCGACAGGGGATGATTGCCCGTGACCTTCGCGTAGGCGTCGTACTCGCGAGCACAGAGGATCTCGTACAGCCGTTCGGTCGTCCCGGACTTGCCTCGAGTTCCGGAGACGACGATCTTGACGTCGATATCCTCGAGTCTCTGACGGTGATTGATGCCGCGGGTGAACGACGAGACGAGGTGTCGTCCGACCTGCGTGAGCGATCGGGGGAGGTTCGTGACCGGTTTGCGGAGGGTCGTGGGGGATAGGTCTGGCATACTGTCTCAGCTCTGGGGGGAGCTGTCGGCGTCTGCCGCGGTCGACGGCGCTACACAGTGCAGCGGCTCGTCGACGTGGGGCGTCCTGTGGGGAGGGCTCGTGGGCGGGCGTTAGGTGTGACCGCTACTGGCCTGGGGTCGTCGGTCTCGGTCGGCGGGACGGAGTCGCTCGAGTCGAAGGGCCGTGTGTCCACCGGCGACGATGGCGGCTCCCAGCAATGTGAGTTGGAGGGGAAGCCGCGTCACGAGCAGTCCGTCGGGTCCGGGCGAAAGCGCAAGCCGGAGTCCGATGGCGAAGATCGCGAACGCACCGGCGGAGAGGCTGATCGACGTCAGGCGATGTCCTGGCGGCATCCGGTGGAGGTTGTACGCACCGACGCCGATGAGGATGGCCGTAAAGAACACGTGAAGCGCGGAGGTGACCGGCACGAACATCGCGATGGGGACGGCCCCCACGACTGCGATGACGAGTCCGGTCGAGAGCAACACGCGGCCATACAGCAGCGTCGTGCGGTGGAGTAGCGTCAGCAGGGAGTAGACGACGGCGATTCCGGCAACGTACAGCGGAACGATCGCCGCCGACTGGAGTGCGAACAGGGCGAGTAACGGGAGCGCGATGATCCCGTTGAGCCTGATTCCCCACCGACCGTAGACTCCCTCCGAGACGATCATGCCGAGGACGATCACCGCGAGGATCAACCCGAGCGACGCGTCGACGAAGAGGGCGTCCTCTCCACCGATCGTTGCGTCTCGAGCGATCGCGATGTCCGCCCGTTCGCCGTACAGCAACGGCGGCGTGAATCGTCCGAGGGAGGGTGCCAGCGTGAGGTTCACGAGACTGGCACCGAGCGCGACGAGCCCCACGAGGGCTCCACTGCTCACCAGCACGTCCTCACGACGACGGTCGGAATCGAGCTGGTGGTAGTTGTACGCGGCGACACCCGGTAAGATGGTCCCGACGAAGGTAAACGACGAGAGCGTTATACCGGGAACGCCGACAGCAGCGAGCCCTCCGAACACAGCAAGCGGGGCGGCCATGCTGATCGCCATACTCGCAAGGAGCAACTGGCGGCCGAACAGCAAGGTCCGCTGCTGGAGCATCGAAAGGCCGACGTACGCGGCGACAGTGCCGAGCACGAACACCGGCAGCGCGAGGAAGTCGTACAACACGTACACCGCGAACAGCGGCACGACGAGGACTCCGGACAGCCGGAGAGCGTACGATTGTACGAGCGCAATCCCCAGTAGCAAGCCTATCACGGTGAGCGTCGCGGCGACGATCATCGTGGTACGTATGTCCCATCACCGATTCGGCGGAGACGGTAACCTGACTCGAGTGACACGCTTGGCGTGGACGAAGACGGGGATGGAAGGCGGAGATCCCGGTGACTCGATTGACTTGCCGCTGGCGGGCGGCTGCTCGATGCTGGAGGGCTCATAGTTACAGCCAAAACAGCAATGCTTGATAAAGCTTTCTTCATTGTATTTTAACCTTTTGGCCGCTGTCTGAAACATTTTCACCGATAACGACTACTGGAAAGAAGAGTGAGTGGCGCACAGCGATTACCAATGCGAACCGTATTTCTTTCTGTTGTTCGGGTGGACAAACGATCATTTCTTATCCGATGTGTGATAAACAATCCCGTAGAACGTCTCGAAATGATTTTCCTTTTGAATGTTCACCAGAGCATCAGTAACCGCTGAGTACACTGGCCGCGACACAGAACCACGATCAAAGCATGCGTGATGATGCCAGCACACTCCCGAAGCAGCAGCTTCCCTCCGAAGAGCAGGACGTAACTGGAGGTGGTAGACGTAAGACCGAAGTCGTCCGCCGGATTATGCGTGCCACTCCACGTCGACACCACCGGAGATGAGGCCGGGACACACAGCCCTGGACGGCTGGCTCGAGCGCCCTAGAGATCCGTAACGAACCGGAGCACCAGCCCGAGTGCGATCACGAGTATACCTGAGACGGTAGCGATCGGTGGAATCGGGACGAACAGGAGGACGATACCGGCGAGGATCACGATCGTCGAGAGTCGGACCATGGTCGGGCTTCAACCGGGAAGGACGTAGGGATGTGGCCGGCATTACTCGCCCAGCGGGAGCGACGACGGCCGTGTCCGATCGCCGCCTCGAGAACCTATAACTGAGTGTTACCCGTATTTACGGTATGGTCGATGCGACAGTCACCCCAATCGAGCGCGGGACGATCACGACCGACGTCAACAACATCCTCGAGGGAGCCGTCCAGGCCTCGGCGGGCAAACCGAACCCCGAGTTCGAACTGGCCGAGGGGCCGGTCTACAATCTCGTGATCGACCACCCCGAGGCGACGATTCTCTGGGATACCGGCTCTCACCCGGAGGCCGACGCGGGACACTGGCCCGCACCGCTGTACGACGCCTTCGAGCACACCGGCCTGCGGCCGCTCGAGGACGATCTCGCCGACGCGGGCTACGACGTCGCCGACATCGACCGCGTGATCCAGACTCACCTCCACCTCGACCACGCGGGCGGGCTGTACGCCTTCGACGGGACCGACGTTCCGATCACCGTCCACGAGCGCGAGCTCAAATACGCCTACTACAGCGCCAAGACCGACGCCGGCAGCGACGCCTACATCGCCGACGACTTCGATCTCGATCTGCAGTGGGAGATCGTCCACAGCGACCGCGAGCCCCTTCTCGAGGGCGTCGACCTCCTGCACCTGCCCGGACACACCCCAGGGCTGCTCGGCGTGCAGCTCGAACTCGACGAACACGGGACCATCGTTCTCGCGGGCGACCTCGCCTATTCGCGGCCGAACTACGACGACGAACATCCCATGGGCGGCGGCCTGCTGTGGAGCAAGCGCCACTGGATCGACAGCGTCCGCCGGGTGAAAGCGGTCGAGCGACGCCGCGACGCCGACGTCTTCTGCGGACACGACGCCAGCGACCTCGAGCGGCTCCAGGAGCTGTAGCCGTCGCCCGCGACGTTCCGTGTGGACTGCCGCGGCCGGTACGACTTTTACTGTCCCGAAAGCCCAGAAGACATGGCCGACACAGATCCAGATGCGGACCTCGATCCGGCGTTCCAGACGGTTTTCGAGAACCGCGTGCGATTCGCCGAAACGGACCTGCAGGGGGTCGTCTTCTACGGCGAATACTTCACCTACCAGGACGAGGCCGTCACGGCGTTCTTCCGCGAAATCGGGTACAGCTACGACCGGATGGTCGAGGCGGGCTGGCAGGTCCACGTCGTCAGCGCCTCGCTCGACTACCGCGACGGTGCCGAATTCGACGACCGACTCCGCAATCGCATCCGCGTGAGCGACGTCGGAACCTCGAGTCTCACCTTCGAACACCGGATCGAACGCGAGGACGGGAGCCTCGTCGCCGAGGGCACCGTCACCCACGTCGCCGTCGACCTCGAGACCGAAGCGCCGACGCCGCTTCCAGACGACTTCCTCGAGGCCATCGCCACGTACCAGGGCGGCCTGCCCGAGTGAGCCCGTCGCTGCGGCTCGAGCGTCGTCGGCGAGTCGACGACGCCGTCTGCACAGGACGGGGGTGGACCGCCGAAGACGGAAGCTTTAGCTACTATCCGCTTGTATAACCCAATTATATCATGAGAGTACTCGTCACGGGCGCGAGCCGGGGAATCGGCCGGGCGATCGCACTGACCCTCGCCGGCGACCACGACGTCGCAGTCGGCTATCGAACGGCAGCCGACGCGGCTGCCGACGTGGTCGACGAAGTCAGAGAACAGGGCAGCAACACGGTCGCCGTGGGCGCCGACGTCCGCGATTCCGCGGCCGTCGAATCGATGATCAGTGAGGTCGTCGACGAATTCGGCGGGCTCGACGCCGTCGTCAACAACGCGGGCATCGTCGAGCCGGATCTCGCGACCGACATCGACGACGACCAATGGAGCCGGGTCCTCGAGACGAACCTCACTGGGGCGTTTTACGTGACACGGGCCGCGATTCCACATCTCGAGCCCGACGGCGACGTGGTGTTCGTCTCCAGTATCGGAGGGACCGGCGGGACGGTCGACGCCAGCTACGCGGCGAGCAAAGCGGCGCTCCACGGGTTGACGCGGTCGCTGGCGCGGGAGTACGGTGACAGCGGGCTCCAGGTCAACGCCGTCGCTCCCGGTCCCGTCGACACCGAGATGAACGACACGATCCTCGAGTTCCTCGAGCGAGTCGAGTTCCGGGGCCACGGCAACCTCGATACACACCTTCCCGAGTACGCCTGTCAGCCCGACGCCGTCGCTCACACGGTCGCGTATTTGCTGGAAAACGAGTACGTACAGGGCGAAATCGTCAACGTCAACGGCGGGATGCAGTTTCAGTAGCCGGTCACTGTGCTAGCCCGTTGACTCCACTCCGTATCGTGTCTACCCGAACGACACCCACCGTATCGTGCCTGGCTGTGCGACTCCCATCGTATCGTGGCTCCCCGAACGAACGGTCTGGACCAGTTGGTCTCCGGCGAGACGACCGATTCAGAGAGGCCGCCCGGAGACAGCACTCGTGCCGGCACCGGTGAGTACCCACGGCCTCCCCAGCCGATTCGTTCACTCGCGTCGCTCGTTCACTCATCCCTCGCGCGGCGTCGACGGCGCGCTCTCGAGCCCTCGAGCGCGCCGTCAGCGCGCGCCAGCGGTGGAGCGTCGGCAGCACGCGATAGTGGTCGGGTGTCGGCAGCACGCGACAGCGGTTGTGGAGACCGTGGCCGGCCGATTGACATGGCGGGTGCGTCGACTCGAGCGGTCCCACACTCGACACAGCGAGTCACGGTGAACCGGCACGTCGGGCAGAACCCGGGTGAGAAAACAGAGCGAGGGACACCAAAACCGACGCTCAGTGGATTCCGATGTACGCTTCCTGGATGTAGTCGTTATCCTGGAACTCGTCGGCCGGCCCCGCGAGTTCGATCTCGCCGGTCTCGAGCAGGGCCAGGCGTTCGGCGTGGCGAAGCGCGAACGTCGAGTTCTGTTCGGCGAGCAAGATCGTGAGCCCTTCGTCCTCGTTCAGCGTCTCGATGGCGTCGTTGATGTCCTCGATGATGATCGGCGCGAGTCCGAGCGTCGGTTCGTCTAACATGAGGAGGTCGGGGTCGCTCATGAGCGCCCGACCGATCGCGAGCATCTGCTGTTCGCCGCCGCTCATCGTCTCGGCTTCCTGCTCGCGGCGTTCGTCCAGTCGCGGGAACAGGTCGTAGACCATCTCGAGGTCCCGCTTGACGGCCTCGCGGTCGTCGCGGAACTGTGCGCCCATCTGGAGGTTCTCGTGAACCGAGAAGAACGGGAAGAGGTCCCGGTCCTCGGTGCAGTAGACGAGGCCGTCGGTGACGATGTCTCGAGGGGAGACGGTCGCGAGGTCGATCCCGTCGTAATGGATGGCCCCTTCGTAGTCGACGAAACCCGCGATGGCGTTCAGCATGGTCGTTTTGCCGGCCCCGTTCGGGCCGATGACGCCGTAGATTTCGCCGGGCTCGATCGACAGCGAGACGCCTTTCAGGGCGTGGGACTTGCCGTAGTAGACGTGCAGGTCCTCGATCTCGAGGTGTGGGTCGGAGTCCGCCATCTACATCGCCTCCGAGCTGCCGAGGTAGGCGCGTCTGACCTGATCGTTCTCGGCGATCGCCTCGGGATCTCCGGCGGCGATTTTGGTTCCGTTGTGAATCACGACGACGCGGTCGACGAGCCGCATGAGTCCACCCATGTTGTGATCGACGACGATCATCGTCATTCCGGCGTCACGAAGCTCCTCGAACTTCTCGACGAGACCGTCGATCTCCTGTTGGTTCATCCCCGCAAACGGCTCGTCGAGCAACATCATTTCGGGGTCAGTCGCGAGTGCCTTTGCGACCTCGAGTCGGCGGACATCCGCGTGAGGGAGTTCGTCGGGCTGTTCGTGGAGTTTGTCCTCGAGGTCGAGTCGGGCGGCGTAGTTGAAAATTTCGTCGTCGCTGGCACCGCCGCGAATCGACGTGACACTGTTGGGGAGGGTGAACAGTTTGATGTTCGCTCCGACGGTCATGGCGTCGATCGGGTTCGATTCCTGTGAGACCCGTGCAAGACCGTTTTCGACGACCTCGTGGGTTTTCAGGTCGGTGATCTCGTCGCCGTCGAAGTGAATCGAGCCGTCGGAGACGGTGTAGCGGCTCATCGTGCAGTTGAACACCGTCGACTTTCCCGAGCCGTTCGGGCCGATCAGGCCGACGATCTCGCCGCGATCGACCGAAAGCGAGAGGTCGTCGACGGCGACCAGTCCACCGAAGCGTTTCGTCAGTCCATCGAGTTCGAAGAAGCTCATTCGTCGTCACCTCCGTCGGCACGGCCTCGGTCGCCGAGGATGTGCCAGAGTTTGCGGAACAGTCCGTCCCGGGCGAACACCAGGACGAGCAATACGACGGTCCAGAGTGCGACCCAGCGGCCGGTCACGCCGAAGACACCGAGTACCTCCTCGCGGAGGACGATCACGAGGAAGGCCCCGCCGATCGGCCCGAGGATCGAACTCATACCGCCGACGACGGCCATCGCGATGATCTCGATGCTTCGATCGACGAGCAGGAAGTTCAGCGGATTGACACTGCCGTAGAAGTGTGCGAGTAAGACGCCGCCAACACCCATCGGGATCGAACTCAGCACGAACGACCAGATTTTGAACTTGGTCGTGTCGATGCCGGCGGCCGCGACCGCCTCTTCGTTCTCCCGGATGGCGATCAGAATCATTCCCACGTTCGATCGCGCGACGTACAGCAACGCCACCGCGATCACCAGCATCGGGACGAGCATCACGTAGTACCGTGTGACTGGATCGAACGTGGTCACCTGTGCGCCCGCGAGCTCGAACTCGATCCGACCGACGCGCTGGCCGAGTTCGCCGCCGGTGTAGCCGCTGAACGCATAGGTCAGCTGATAAAATATCAGTCCGGCAACGAAGGTGACTAACGAGAAGTACGGTCCCCGGAGTCGAAGCGAGGGAATGGCGATCACTAGACCGATGACGAGCGCCGCGAACACCGAGATCGGGGCC
The DNA here is from genome assembly GCF_003430825.1 of Natrarchaeobaculum sulfurireducens. Classification (NCBI taxonomy): domain Archaea; kingdom Methanobacteriati; phylum Methanobacteriota; class Halobacteria; order Halobacteriales; family Natrialbaceae; genus Natrarchaeobaculum; species Natrarchaeobaculum sulfurireducens. The sequence continues at coordinate 2,756,407 of NZ_CP024047.1, forward strand.
GTAACGAGGAACGGGAGATCCGGATTGACGTGTGCCACCAGCATCGCGGTGGTGTAGGCGGCTCCGCCCGAGAGGACAGCGTGACCGAAGCTGATGTACCCCGTGTAGCCGCTCTGGATGTCCCACGCCATCGCCAGGATCGCCCAGATCGACGCGAGCGCGAGCGTCCGGAGGAGCCCCCCGGCACCGAGCAGCGACGTCCAGACCGGTGCGGCCAACAGGACGACGAGCGAGCCGATCAACAGCGCGAACTGCGGACCGTTGAGTTCGCCGAAGAGGTGCCCGAACCGGTCGTTGTAGCCGTCGGCGACCGACTCGAGCGAGCCACCGGTTTGCGTATCGCTACTCATGGACCCACTCCCTCCCGAACAGTCCCTGTGGCATCACGAGCAGGACGATCACGAGGACGACCAGCGAGAACGTGCCACGAAAGCCCGAGCCGAGCAGCGTGACGGTCAGCGTCTCGAGGTAGCCGATCAGGTAGGCGGCGACGATCGACCCCTTGATCGAGCCGATGCCGCCGATGACGACGATGATGAACGCGAGTGCCAGCGGATCGAGCCACATCGTCGGACTCGTCTGCTGGAGCGTCCCGATGAAGACGCCAGCGAGCCCGGCAAGTGCGCCCGCGATCAGCCACGTCTTGGCTTTCACCGACGGGAGATCGACCCCGGTCAGTTGGGCACCGCGCTGACTCATCGACGTCGCGAGAATCGACCGTCCGTCGTCCGTCCGCGTGACGTAGTACCATAACAGGCCGATCGCCACCCAGGAAGTCACGAACGCGACGATCTCGAGGTTCGTCACCCTGAGTCCCACGCTCTGTCCGGAACTTCCGGGAGCGAGGTTCACGAGTCCCCGAGGGCTCGAGGAGAAGGCGACGATGGCCAGTTCGGCGAGGATCAACGCGACGACCAGCGTCGCCAGAAATGTGATCACCGGGTTGTCCTCGATGTACTCCACGAGGCCGACGTACAGGCCGTACGATGCGACCGCACCGACCGCGATGGCGACGGCGAGGCCAGCGATCGGCGGGATCGCGAGGAACTCGACCGTCGAAGACGACGTGACCACGAGAAAGCCGTAGGCGCCGAGCATGATGAGCCCGCCGTGAGCGAGGTTCAATACCCCGCCGACTCCGAAGATCATGGTGAACCCGATCGCGATCAACGCGTAGATGGCACTGATCATCGCCCCCGTTACCAGGAACGAACCGATAGCCCCGAGCATAGCTCACAACCACTCTGGGGTGATGTGGTCGGCGCTCGCGAGGTGCTCGGGGTAAACGCACTCGAACTCACCCTCGTCTTGCCACTGGGTCACCGGGAAGTTGGTGATTACCCCGTCGTCGTCCGTCGTCTCCCGGACGTCGTGAGGGTAGTCTTCGTCGGGCCCGTAGAATTCGATCTCGCTGGCTGCACCCTCGTGGTCGGTCTCGAGCAACTCGTCGACGATCGTATCGATGTCGGCCTGGTAGTCTACCGTCCCCGCGCGTTCGACGGCGTCCTTGTAGATGAAGACCGCGTCGTACGTGTTGAACCCCATGTACATCGGCAAGCTAGGCCGGTCGTCGCCGTACTCCTCGACGTAGGCGTCGACGAACGGCCCCGTCTCCGACGTGATGTCGGCCGCACCGGCGGCACCCGACTGGGAGATCGTCTCGTACAGTGCTGCCCCTTCGGAGTCGTCCCAGAACTCGGGGGACATTCCGGGGACGTGAATCCCCTCGATTGCGAACTCGTACTCGTTTTCACGCCAGTTGACGAGCATGCCGGTGCCGACGTTGTGTGCGAAAAACCGGAAGACAGCATCTGCGTCTGCGTCGTCGATGTCGCTGTTGACTGGCGCCCAGTCGTCGGTGCCCGGCGCCAGCCGGTCTTCGTGGACGACGTCGAGGCCAGCGTCCTCGAGCGCGTCCGGGAGGTTGTCCGAGAACGGTTCCGTCCAGGCGGCGTCGTCGGCGATGTGTGCGAACTGCGTCCAGCCGTACTCGTCGGCGAGGAACTCGGCGTAATCGACCATCCCCTCAGCTTGCAGATCGGAGTTGATCGGCCCCGATCTGAAGATGTTTTTAAACCGGTCGTAATCTTCGGCGACCGTATCGGTGACCGTCACCGGATCGGCCGATCCAGTGATCAAAAACGGCACGTCTACGTCCGCGACGTAATCGGTGATTCCCTGCATCACCTCGGTGACGAACGTTCCGATGATGACGTCGACGCCGTCTTGTTCGACCATTTCTTCGGTCGCAGTCAGTGCCTCGCCCGGATCACCGAGCGAGTCGACCGAGACGAGTTCGACTTCCCGATCCATGATGCCGTCTTCGTCGTTGAGCTGGTCGACCGCTAGCTGGGCGCTGTTTTCAGACCCGGCACCCATATCTTGCTGAAGCGGCCCGATGTGGCCGACCCTGATCAGGTCGTCTTCGTCTCCGAGACAGCCCGCGAGCGTCGTTGCGACTGCACCGGCCCCGGCTGCACCGAGGAAGGTCCGTCGATCGAGTGAGAATTTCCGTTCGTTTCTATGGCCGGAATTTTCGGTATTGTTGTTAGTCATAGTCCACCACTCAGTTAGCGATTTACGCCTCTCTGTTTCGGTTCCCACATATTAAACATGGTGGTAGTTAATATCATGCAATCAGAACACAGTGTCTCGACGACCGATTTCACGGATCAATAACAGTCAGTCACGGCTAACCCGACAGTGTACGGCCGCTATCGGACCGACTCGAACAACAGACGAATCCTCGCGACAAAACCCCACCAGAAGACGGAGTGCCGTCTTCGGCTCCACTACTCGAGAACAGACCTCATCGGCTCGGCCGACCCTCGGTATCGACGGCACGGTCGAGAAGTCGGTACTCGCCGCCCTCGAGGGCGAGCACGCCCTCGTGACGGAGGTGGTCGAGGTGGGCGTAAGCCTCGCCGGGCCCGTGGAGGATGTGGATGCCCGAAAGCTCACCGAAGAGGTGGTCGCTGACGGTCCAGGCGTCACAGGGGCCGTGCGTTCGGAGTACCCCGAGCACCCGATCGGTTCGCTCGCGGTGGTGGTCGAGTATCGTCTGCGCCCGATCGGCGGGCGCGTCGATCGGATCGCGGTGGCCGGGCCATACCCGATCGTAGCCGCGGTCGACGAGTCGCTCGAGGGTCGTTCGATACGTCTCGAGCGGTCGGTCGACCCGGACGTCCGCCCCACCGATGTTCGGGGTGTAGACCGGGAGAACGGCGTCGCCGACGAACGCCTCGCGACTGTCAACGGCGACGTCGGCCCCGTCAGGACCCGATTCCGGCGCGTCGTGAAGCTCGAAACAACAGTGCCCTGCTGTGTGTCCCGGCGCGTGGACCGCCTCGAGTCGCCAGGTGCCGAGTTCGAGCACGGTCCCGTCTTCGATCGGCGTCACGTCAGCTGGCTCGCCCTCGATCTCGCTCGCCGCATCCAGAAACGACTGCAACTCCGCCTGCAAAGCGTCGGGAACGCCCCACGTATCCAGTAGCTCCCGGCGACGGGCGTGTAGCTCCTCGAGGGCGTCCTCGTCCCCGGCGACGATCGGTGCATCGGCCTCGTGGACGTAGACCGCCGCGTCGCTTTCGGCCTGAATCTCGCCGGCCAGGCCCGCGTGGTCGACGTGGTAGTGGGTGAGGACGATTGCGTCAACGTCGGCGAACGCGTAGCCGCAATCGGCGAGTCCGTCCCGGAGTTGCGACCGCACCCCGGGCGTCGCGATACCCGTATCGACCAGCGCGAGATCGTCGCCGTCGGCCAGCACGTAGGCGTTGTTACGCCCCTCGAACTCCTCGTTTCCCAGCGTGATTCGGTCCATGTGAAAAGGCCACTCGGTGTCGACGGATAACTCGCCTGGTACCGGCACATCCCCGATCGAGAACGAACGGGATCGAACCGCCGACTGGTCGTGGAGTCAGAAAACGAGCCGAATCGAGAGCCACTCAATCGTGTGGCTCGCGGTCGTCGCTTAGCCGTCGAGTTCCGCCCGTAACAACTGGTTTACGTCGCCCGGATCGGCGCTGCCGCCGGTCTTTTGCATGACCTGGCCCACGAGGAAGTTGATCGCGCCGTCGTCGCCCGACTCGTAGTCGGCGACGGCCTCGGGGTTCTCGTCGATGGCCTCGAGGACGGCCGCCTCGACCGCACCGTCGTCGGTCTTGCCGAGTCCCTCGGCCTCGACGATCGCGTCGGGCGCCTGTCCGTCGTCGAGCATCGTCCGGAGGACGACCTCCTTTGCGTTTTTCGCCGTGATCTCGTCGGTGGCGACGAGTTCGACCAGCCGGTGAAGCTCCTCGAGTCGGTCGTCGACGTCCGTAATCTGCATGTCGCGGTAGTTGAGCTCACCGAGCAGTTCGTCGGCGACCCAGGTCGCGGCCAGATCGGGGTCGAACTCGCCCGCGACGTCCTCATAGAAGTCGGCGACCTGTTTCGTGGAGGTGAGTTTCGAGGCAGCCTCCTCGCTCAGACCGTACTCGTCCTGGAAGCGCTCGCGTCGAGCGGTGGGAAGTTCCGGAATCGCGATCTCGTCTTTCCAACCCGAGACGCGAAGGGGCGGCAGGTCTGCCTCCTCGAAGTAGCGGTAGTCTTTCTCTTCTTCTTTCGAGCGCATCGAGACCGTGATTCCGCGTGCTTCGTCCCAGTGGCGGGTCTCCTGTTCGACCACGCGGCCACGCTGGATGGCGTTTTTCTGGCGGGTCTCCTCGTAGGCCAGGGCCTTCTCTGCGCCCTTGTGACTCGAGATGTTCTTGACCTCCGTGCGATTGGCCGCAGCGAGTGCGTCCTCACCGATCTCGTCGACGTCGTCGCCGTCTATCTCAGCCTCGGGGATGATCGAGAGGTTGGCGTCGATCCGCAAGCTGCCGTCGCGCTCGGCGTCGAAGACGCCCAGGTACTCGAGGACTTCCTCGAGTTCGGCGAGAAACGCCCGTACTTCGCTGGGGCTGCGAAAGTCAGGTGCGGTGACGATCTCCATCAGGGGCGTGCCTGCGCGATTGTAGTTGACCAGCGTGTAGTCGGCGGTGTCGATGCCGCCGCCGACGTGCTGGAGGCTCCCTGGGTCCTCTTCTAGGTGTGCGCGCTCGATCGTGATCGTCCGGCGGGTGCCCTCGACCGAGACCTCGAGTTCGCCGTCGGCACAGATCGGCTCGTCGTACTGGGTGATCTGGAAGTTCTTCGGCAGGTCGGGATAGTAGTAGTTCTTGCGGTGAAAGCGGGTCTCCTCGGGAATCTCGGCGTCGATCGCTTTCCCGATCTTCACGGCGGCTTCGACGGCGGCCTCGTTCAGCACGGGAAGCGCACCGGGCAGGCCGAGACAGACGGGACAGACGTTCTCGTTTGGCTCGTCGGTCTGGGCGGTCGAACAGCCACAGAAGATCTTCGTCTCGGTCTCCAGTTGGACGTGGACCTCGAGGCCGATGACGGTCACGAGGTCGCCCTGCTGGACGGTTTGGGCAGTCATTGACGGTCGGTTCGACCCGCCGGGGGTAAAACGTAACGGGACGGGCTCACGGGCGACTCGAACGCGAGTCGTCGGTGACAGCCGTACCCAGGGAGGGTGAGCGGCTACTCGAGCGCCGCGGCGACGGCTTCGATCGGCGTCGGCGGCTCTTCGGTCGCACCGGGCTTGTCGCCGAGTTGGGTCCGACAGGAGGCACCGGGGGCGACAACGCGCTCGCCGGGGCTCTCATCGACCTGCTCGTAGAGGACCGACCCGATGGCCTTGCTCATCGAGTAGTGTTCGGCCTCGTAGCCGAAACTCCCGGCCATCCCACAGCACGTCGAGTCGAGCGGATCGACCGCATACCCGGCCCGGCGGAGGACGCCAACGGCGTGGTGGTCTTTCGCGTGGGCCTTCTGGTGGCAGTGGCCGTGATAGGCGATGTGCTCGTCGGGGGCGTCGAACTCGAGGTCGCGATCGAGGTCGAACCGATCGAGGTACTCACAGACGCCGTAGGTGTTCGCCGCGACGGTCTCGACTTCGGAGTGATCGAACAGGTCGAGGTAATCCGACTGGACCATAACGGCGTCGGAAGGCTCGATCAGGACGATGTCGTAGCCATCTTCGACGTAGGGGTGGAAGTCGTGGACCGCATCGTTCGCCTGCTCGGCTGCCGCTCCGAGCATCCCCTTGGAGTAGGCCGGTCGGCCGACGTCACACGGATCGGCCACCTCGACGTGGACGCCCGCCGCCTCGAGCACCTCGAGAGCGGCCTCGCCGGCCTCGGGATACTCGTGGTTGGTGTAAATGTCGGGGACGAGCAACGCCTTCCGGGTGGCCGTCGTGGCTGGCACGGCCGGATAGTGTCCCGCGACGCGTTTGGCGAACGTGTCCCGGCGGAACGTCGGCAGATCGCGCTCGCTCGAGATGCCGAGCACTTTTTCGGCAATGAGGCCGCTGCCGGGGAGGGTCGAGGCCCAGTTCGAGACGGGTGCGGTGGCGGAGCCGAGTTTCGCGAGCGTCTCGAAGTTCGCGAACAGGTGATCACGAAGCGAGGTGCCGTGGCGCTTGTGGTGTTCGTAGGAGACTTCGGCTTTGAGCTTCGCGAGGTCGACTCCGCTCGGACAGTCGTGTTTACAGCCTTTACAGCCGATACAGAGGTCGAGTACCTCGTGGACGAACTCCTGGTCGGTCGGGTCGTCTGGGAGGTTGCCGTTCATCGCCTGGCGAAGCATGTTCGCCCGCCCGCGCGTCGAGAGGATCTCTTCGTCTTCGGCGCGGAAGGTCGGACACATCACGCCGCCGGTGGTCGACTGCTCGCCGCGACAGCCCGCACAGCCGTGACAGAGTTCGGCCATCCCCTGAAAGCCGTTGTCGTTGTCCCACTCGAGGACGGGCTCGAAACCCGGATTGAAACTGTAATCGGGCCCGAAGCGGTGGTTCTCTTTCATGTCCGTCGGGTTCTCGTCCCGGAAGACGACCTGGCCGGGATTGAGCAGCCAGTCGGGGTCGAACGCGGACTTGAGTTCCTGGAACGTCTCCCACATCTCGTCGCCGTAGAGCTTGCGATTCCACTGCGTCCGGGCACGGCCGTCGCCGTGTTCGCCCGAGACCGAGCCGTCGTACTTGACGACGAGGTCGGTCACGTCGTCGGTGATCGCCTCCATCTCCTCGAGGCCATCTTCGGTCTTCGTGTTCACGAGCGGGCGGATGTGGAGCACGCCCGGACCAGCGTGGGCGTAGAAGCTCGCGTACGTCTCGTGGTCCTCGAGGACGTCCTGGAAGTCCGCGACGAAATCCCGGAGGTTCTCCGGCGGGATGCCGGTGTCCTCGATAAACGCGACGTGTTTCTCGTCGGTCGTCCGCGAGAGCAAGATCGGGAGGCCGGACTTGCGGAGCTTCCAGATCTTCGACCGGCTGTCGGCGTCGTAGGCCTCGATCGCGTCGAACGCGAGGGCATCGGCCTCGAGCGTCAGTCGCTCGTCCTCGTCGTCGGCTTCGCCGTCGGGCTCGACCGATGGACACCGATCTGCGAGCAGGTTCGCGACCTTTCGCTTGCCGTCGTCGACGTCGTCGGCGTAGAACTCGACCACTAACACGGCGGTCGTCCCGTCGGGGAGCAGGTTGGTGACGGGCTCGAACTCGGGTGTCTGGCGGGCGAGGTCGATCATCACGTCGTCGATTACTTCGACCGACGCCGGATCGTGTTCGACGATCGGTGCAACGTCGTCCATCGCGTCGAGCACCGTCTCGTAGGCGAGCAGCGTCATGCTCTTCTCGTTCGGGATCGACTCGAGGTCGACCGTCGCCTCGGTGACGATGGCGAGCGTTCCTTCGCTGCCACAGAGGAGTTTCGCGAGGTTGACCGTCCCGCCGTCAGCGTCGGGTTCGCCGACGCCGCGTTCGGCACCGCGGGCGTCCTCGACCAGCCAGTCCAGGTTGTACCCCGAAACGTTGCGCTTCAAGTCGGGGTAGACCTCCTCGATCAGGTCGCCTTGCTCGTCGAGGACGCGGGCGACTTCGGCGTAGATCGCCGACTCGAGATCGTCGCCGTCGGCCAGTTCGGGCAGGTCCTCGAGGTCGACTTCGCCGAAGGTCGTGACGGTGCCGTCGGCGAGGACGACCTCGACTTCCTCGACGTAGGCGTCGGTCTTGCCGTACTGCAGGGAGTGCGCCCCCGTGGAGTTGTTGCCGATCGCCCCGCCGAGTGCGCTTTTGTCGCCCCAGGCCGGGTCGGGAGCGAACTTCAGGTCGTGGGGAGAGAGCGCCTCGTTCAGTGTCTCGAGGTAGATACCGGTCTGGGCGGTCGCTCGACGGGCGTCGGGATCGATGTCGACGACGCCGTCCATGTGTTTCGTGAAGTCGAGGACGACGGCCTCGTTGACCGTCTGGCCGGCGAGACTCGTCCCACCGCCTCGAGGAAGGACGGGAATCTCGTTGTCGGCACAGTAGGTGACCACGGCAGCGACGTCTTCGGTCGATCGCGGGAAGACGACGCCGATCGGCGTCACCTCGTAGATGCTCGCGTCGGTCGCATACAGCTGTCTCGAGTAGCTGTCGAATCGGACCTCGCCGTCGACGCGGTGCTCGAGGTCGGCGACGAGGTCGGGTCGTTCGACGTCGTCGCTCCGATAGTCGTAGTTCGCGTTTGGATCGTTCGCTGGGTCGCCGCCGGTTGGTGGTGTGATCGTCATTTGACGTCTGGAGAGTCGGTATGTTTCGTCCGTTTGTTCTGCATCCGTTAGTTGTGCGTCGATACGTTCGTGAGAGAGAGTTACGAGCGGAGCCTTAGAAGAGCGTCGGGAAGAGCACGTAGACGAAAATTGTCGTAAGGATCCCCCCGACGAGCAGATAGTACGCGACAGGGATGAGATTAAGTCGCACGACGCGGCCGGTTTTACCGACCAGTCCGACCGTCGCCAGCGCCGCGATCACGTTGTGGATCGCGATGACGTTCCCGATGGCACCGCCGATGGCCTGTGCGCCGACCAGGATCTGCGTCGGCATGCCGAGACTCTGTGCGACCTCGAACTGGAAGGCGCTGAAGGTGATGTTGCTGACGGTGATCGAGCCAGCGATGAACGCACCGAGTGCGCCAACGGCAGGCGCGATCATCGGATACGCAGGGCCGATCCCCGCCGCCGTCGCATCGGCGAGGACGACGATCATGCTGCCGTCAGGGACGGACGCCACGGCCGCGCCGTTGTCGACGTGAGCGTCGGTCTCGAGCATGATCTCGACCATCGCGATAACGAAGACGAGCGCGATCGCCGGCGAAACGATCTTGCTCCCGGCTTCACGCCAGGCACCGGCGACTTCGTCGCGGCTCATCCCGAACAGTGGGATGGCGATGACCGCGCTGAGTGCGAGCCACGTTCCGGGGACGTACGCCCATCCGATCTCGCCGCCGAGGCCGGTGCCGAGGATTTCGTTCCACTCGATGGCCACACCGAGGACGAACTGGCCGACGCCGGTCTCGAGCGGCAACAGGAGGCCAGCTTGCAGGTAGTCGGCGATGGGTTCGATCACGCGCGTCCCGATCAGCAGTCCGACGAGGATGAGGTAGGGAGACCACGCACGCAGCATCGACATCGGCTGGCTGTCGGTCGTTTCGGTGGCCGTCTCGCTGCTCCCCGGTTCGATGGTGCCGACCCAGTGGTCGGGCCACTCCTCGCGGGGTGGGAACTCCCACGTATCGGACGGCTCGAAGTACCCAGCACGAAGGGCCGTCACGACGATTGCACCGCCGACCATCGCGGCGATCAGCGATGGGAGTTCGGGGCCGATAAGCCAGGCCGTCGCCGCGTACGGGATAGCAAAGACGACGCCGGAGAACAGACAGAGCGGCAAGACGCCTTTGACCGGCGCGAGCGATCGGTCGTCGGGGTCGCCGAAGAAGTAGACGACCATCCCGACAGCAAAGAGGGGCATCAACACGCCGAGAATGCCGTTGAAGAGTGCGGCCCAACCCGCCGCCTCGGCAGCGTACGCGCCGACGGACTCGTATCCGCCCTCGACGATCGTTCCCTCGACACTACCGAGTGGCTGCTGGAAGCCAACGATGATCGGGGTCCCGACGGCACCGAACACCGTCGCGACTGCGTGGCCGATCAGTGCCGCAACGACCGCTGCGAGCGCCGGGAAACCCAGCGCGAGCATCAACGGCGCGACGACGGCTGCGGGCGTTCCGAAGCCGGCGACGCCCTCGATGAACGTCGCGAGGAAAAAGGCGAGCAGAACGACCTGGACGCGCCGGTCCTCGCTGATCGAGGCGAAACCGTTGTTGATCGTATCGACCGCGCCCGAGCGCATCAATGTATACAGTAACACGAGCGCGCCGAAAACGATCCACAGAATCTCGATCGCCGCCATGCCGCCGCGGATACTCGCCGCAGCGATCCACTCGAGCGGCATGTCCCAGACCGCAAAGCCGACCACGGCGGCGACGAGCCACGCCACCGGCATCGCCCTCGAGGCCGGCCACAGCAGGCCAACGAGCAAGACCGCGACGACGACCAGCGGTGACAGCGCCGTCGCGATTTCGACGAGACTTGTCATTCCATCCACCTCCGCCGCCGACAGGTGTCGAACCGTACGCCATCTCTCGGCCGATCGCCCGGTCGTTGAACGAAGAACATCGTTCTCGCTTCGTGAGGGAGATCCCGTATAATTATCGAATACTATTCCAATCGTTCATTAAATTTCAATATATTGCGTTCGATGGTGAGAGAAGACTGGGCAAACGTTCGGCGAACAGAACAGTGAAGCGTTCGGGGTCGAACCACTGACGTATGAGCGCCGACTCACCGTCCCCGGTCGAGCGATTCGAAACGTCACTCGACGCCCTCGAGGTCTCGGTCACTCGAGTCGAGCCACGCACGTTCGACGAGGCCCTCCGAGACGTCGTTCTCGATCCCGAGACCGTCGTCGGAACGCCGTTACCGTTCGATTCGGTCTCGTTGCCCGACTGGGTCGACGACGAGCCGACCCCGGCGACTCTCGAGGCCGCGACGACCGGCGTCACCGCTGCGTCACTCGGCGTCGCCGACTACGGGAGCGTCGTCCTCCCGGGGACGCCCGACGGCAGCGAACCGGTCAGTCTCTTTCAGGACCTCCACGTCGCCGTGCTCCGGCGGTCGGATCTGGTCGGAGACATGCGGACGGCAATCGAACGCCTCGGGCCGCAACTGCGCGAGGGCCACAGCGCCATCGTCGCGACCGGGCCCAGCGCGACGGCCGACATGGGGGCACTCGTCAAAGGCGCACACGGACCGAAGGACGTCCACGTCCTCCTGCTCGAGGACGGAGGTGCGGCCGATGAGTAGCGACACCGGTCGCGGGGCGAAAGCCGACCGCATCCGCCACCTACTCGAGACCGAAGGCCCTGCCGTCGAGGCGAACACGCTCGGATTCAATCAGGGGCGATACGACTCGGTCGCCGACCTCGAGGACTACGAGGCGCTGAAAGCCGAAGCGCGAGCGATCAAAGAAGACGCCATCGAACGACTGCCAGAGCTGCTCGAAGAGCTTCGAGAGACGGTCGAAGAAAACGGCGGGACGGTCTATCTCGCCGACGACGCCGCAGACGCCAACCGGTACATCCGCGAGCTCGCGAGCGAGAACGAAGCCGAGCGCGTGGTCAAGTCCAAATCGATGACCAGCGAGGAACTCGAGGTCAACGAGGCACTCGAGGCGGACGGCGTCGACGTCGTCGAGACGGACCTCGGCGAGTGGGTCCTCCAGGTCGCCGACGAGGCCCCCTCCCATATCGTCGCGCCGGCGATCCACAAATCCCGCGAGGAGATCGCCCGCCTCTTCAACGCGGAGTTCGATCCTGAGGAGCCACTCGAGACCGCCGAAGAGCTGACGATGTTCGCCCGCGAGCAACTGGGCGAGTTGATCCGCGAAGCCGACATCGGCATGACGGGGGCGAACTTCATCACCGCCGACTCCGGCACGATCATGCTGGTGACCAGTGAGGGCAACGCCCGGAAGTCGGCCGTCGTTCCGGACACCCACGTCGCCGTCGCCGGCCTCGAGAAGGTCGTCCCGTCGGTCGAAGATCTCGCGCCGTTCATCGAGCTGATCGGCCGCTCGGGGACGGGCCAGGACATCACCTCTTACATCTCGCTGCTGACGCCGCCAGTCGACTCTCCAGTCGTCGATTTCGACGACCCCGACGTCGCCTTCGCCGACCGCGAGGACGACCGCGACTTTCACCTCGTGTTGATCGACAACGGGCGACTCGAGCTGCGTGAGGACGACCAGCTTCGCGAGACGCTCTACTGCATCCGCTGTTCGGCGTGTGCGAACACGTGTGGGAACTTCCAGTCGGTCGGCGGCCACGCCTTCGGCGGCGAGACCTACTCCGGCGGCATCGCCACCGGCTGGGAGGCTGGCGTCCACGGCTACGAAAGTGCCGCCGAGTTCAACGATCTCTGTACGGGCTGTAGCCGGTGTGTCGAGGCCTGTCCCGTCGAAATCGACATCCCCTGGATCAACACCGTCGTCCGCGACCGGCTCAACCGTGGCGGCGAGGACGGCCAGTTCGACTTCCTCTACGACGAACTCGTGCCCGACGAGGAGTCCGGTGGCCCCGCCCTACAAAAACGGCTGTTCGGGAACTACGAAACGCTCGCGAAACTCGGCTCCGCCACCGCGCCCGTCTCGAACTGGATGGCGGGGCTCGGACCCGTCCGGACGCTCATGGAACGAACCGTCGGCGTCGACAGCCGACGCCCACTGCCGGCGTTCCAGCGCGAGACGCTTCGGAACTGGCACGAAAAGCGCGGCTCGCGCGTCTCCGCGGCCGACGCCAACCGGGAAGTCGTCCTCTATCCCGACGTCTACACTAACTACATCGACGTCGACCGCGGGAAAGCCGCCGTCCGCGTACTCGAGGCACTGAACGTTCACGTCCGGGTCCCCGACGTTCCCGGGAGCGGCCGTGCACCGCTTTCCCAGGGGATGATCGCCACCGCCGACGAGAAAGCGAGTCGCGTCTACGCGGCCCTCGCCGAACACGTCGACGCCGGTCGCGACGTCGTCGTGATCGAGCCAAGCGACCTCGCAATGTTCAGAAACGAGTACGAGAAGCTGCTCCCCGAGCAGTCGTTCGAGCGCCTCAGCGACGTGAGTTACGAGGTCCTCGAGTACGTCTACGGGCTGCTCGAGAACGGGGCCGACCCGACGGCGCTGCGAACCGACGGCCCGGAACTGGCCTATCACTCCCACTGCCAGCAACGCACCCTCGGCCTCGACGCCTACACGCGAGCCGTCTTCGACGAACTCGAGTACGACGTCCTCGAGAGCGAGGTGGAGTGCTGTGGGATGGCCGGCTCGTTCGGCTACAAAGAACAGTACTACGAGCTCAGCATGGACGTCGGCGAGCGACTCGCCGAGCAGTTCACGACGCCCGAGGCGAGCGACCGCCTCGTCGTCGCCAGCGGCACCTCGTGTGAGGACCAACTCGACGACCTGCTCGCTCGTGACGCCGTCCACCCTGTCGAAGTCCTCGACCCACGCTCTCGGCACCACTGATCGCCGTGCGCGAGATCGTCGCCGTCTCGGGACGGTGGCTGGCACAGTAGATCGCAGACCGGTGGCTGGCACAGTGAAGCCTTCGACACCCCTGACGAAACGTTCGACGCGACGATGCTCTCGAGCCACGCCAGTAGCGCCGGCAGCGGTCCAGAACCCCGGTTCGTTGAGGATCGAAGCGGTAACCAAATCTGTCCGGCCGGTCCGAGAGTCGAGCTACCGTGCGTCCTCGAGTTCCTCGAGCGCCGCGGGGTTCTCGATGCTACTCAGATCGCCTAACTCCTCACCGGCATAGACGCTCTCGATGGCTCGTCGAATAATTTTACCCGACTGGGTCTTCGGGAACGCGTCGACGAACAACACTTCGCGCGGGCGGAACGGCTTGCCGAGTTCGTCGCCGACCTGCGCACGCAGTTCCTCCCGGAGGTCGTCCGTTTCCTCGCGTCCGTCCTCGAGGATGACGTAGGCGACGACCGCCGTTCCCGTCGTATCGTCTGGCGCGCCGACGGCCGCAGCCTGGGTAACCGCCTCGTGGTCGATGAGCGCGCTTTCGACCTCCGCGGGGCCGACTTTACGACCGGCGACGTTCAGCGCGTCGTCGGCCCGCCCGTGGAGGAACCAGAAGCCGTCGGCGTCCTTCTGGGCCCAGTCGCCGTGGTTCCACATGTCCTCGAATCGCGACCAGTACTCCTCGAGGTAGCGCTCGTCGCCCGCCCACAGGGATTTGGTCATCGAGGGACAGGAGTCACGGGCGACGAGATAACCGCGTTCGGTGTCTTCCATGATCGACTCGCCCGTGGCGTCGACGACGTCGATGTCCATCCCGAGGCCAGGGCCGCCGAGCGTACACGGTTTGAGGGGTTCAGTCGGCATCGGCATCAGGAAACAGCCACAGATCTCCGTTCCACCGGAGATGTTGATGATGGGACACTCGCCGCCGCCGACGTGCTCGTAGAACCACTGCCAGGATTCGGGGTCCCAGGGCTCACCCGTCGAGCCGAGGATGCGAAGCGAGGAGAGGTCGTGGCCCGAGAACCAGTCGTCATCGTGTTTGCGGAGCGCACGGATGGCCGTCGGCGAGATGCCGAACTGCGTGAGTTGGTGCCGGTCGATCAGCTCCCAGAACCGATCGGGCTGGGGGTAATCGGGTGCACCCTCATACATGAAGACCGTGCCACCGAAGGTGTGGGTGCCGATGAGCGTCCACGGGCCCATCATCCAGCCGATGTCCGAAACCCAGAAGAACCGGTCGGCGGGTTTGAGGTCGAATCCGAAGTGCAACTCCTTGGCACACTGCAGTTGCACGCCAGCGTGGGTGTGGACGATCCCTTTCGGTTTCCCCGTCGTTCCCGACGAGTACAGTAGCATCGACTCCTGGCTCGAGTCCAGCGATTTGGTGTCGTATCCATCGGCTGCCGACTCGACGGCGTCGACCCACCACTCGTCGCGCTCGTCGGACCAGGGTATCTCGTGTTCGGTGTTCGAGTCGCTCTGCTCGTGGGTCGCTTCGCTCTCCGCTCGTTTTCTCGAGGCGGGTTGGGCCTCGCTCCCCAACCTGTCGAAGACGATCGTGTGCTCGACGTGACCCGCCTGCTCGATCGCTTCGTCGGCCGACCGCTTCAGATAGACCGGGTCGCCCCGTCGGAGGAACCCATCGCCGGTGAAGAGTACCGAACACTCGGCGTCCTCGATGCGGGTCGCCGCCGCGTCGACGCCAAACCCGGAGAAGATGGGGACGGCGATCGCGCCGACTTTGAAACAGCCATAGAGGATCGAGACGACCTCCGGCACCATCGGCATGTAGAGGCCCACGGTATCACCCGTCTCGATCCCGCGTTCCTCGAGCGCGTTCGCCACCTGATTCGCCCCGCGGTGGAGTTCGTGGTAGGTGACCTCGCGAACGGTCCCGTCCTCACCTTCCCAGATGGTCGCGACCTTGTTCCGGCGTTCTTCGTCGACGGCCGCGTGGCGGTCAACGACGTTGTGTGCGAGGTTGAGTTCACCGCCGGGGTACCAGTCGGTGAACTGCGGGCCATCGCTGTTGTCTCTCACGGCATCGTACTCCTCGTAAAACTCGATGTCGAGGTAGTCGACGAGTTCGCCCCAGAACCAGTCGACGCCCGATTCATCGACGCCCTCGAGCTCGGTCGTCGTGCGTTCGATCAGCGCCTCGTAGTCGTCGATGCCGTACGCCTCCATGAACGCGGCGACGTTCGTCGACTCGACGAACTCGTCGCTCGGCTCGTGGACCACGTCGTCGACGTCCTCGAGTGAGGTATCTCCTGACATAGGTTCACTCGTAGGTAAGCGTCATGCCCCCATCAAACAACAGGTCGTCGCCGTCGAGGTGGGACCCGAGATCCGAAACGCCGATCAAAAAGAGGTTGACGACGTCGATCGGCTCCATCATAGATACCACAGCGCGGATACCCGCGACTTTAGGCGCGGGAGGAAGCGCGTCACTCCGTCAGTCAGTCCTCGCGCAACGGCCCGTCGGAATCCAACCCCTTCGCACCACGAAGCAAGATTCCTTTCCACGTCATTCCGTGCGAGTCCTTTATCTCGCTCAGTCGTTCGTACTGTTCCTCGTTGTCGATCTCTATCTTTATGTAGCGCACACATATCTGTAACACTTCCGTTGCATTTATGACTCACGGTTCTGTACCCGTAGTTGTGACGACGACCGCCACGAAAACGCTTGAGGCCACGCTCGCCCCGCCCACAACAGGCAAAGAGCAACGCCTCGAGCGAACCGTGGCGACCTACTGCCGTGCGCTCTCGGACGCTTTTGAGAGTGGCGCAGATACGCAGAACGCGGTCAACGATGTCGTCACGCCGTACACGCTCACGTCCTACGCTAAAGACGCGCTCAAGAACTACGTCCCGCAACTCCGAGACACCTACAACGCCTCGGAACTCGACGACGACCACCCCGTTCGCTTCACGAATCGGGGCTTCCGGATCGATCACTCCGACGAACGTGAACACGAGTTCTGCTGGCGCGTTCCACAGGCTGGGCGTGGCAACGCCTTCTGGATTCCACTCAGGATCAACCCGGAACAGGAATCGCTGTGGCTCGACCTGCTCGACGAGAGCATGACAGTCGGCGAGTTCCGACTGCAACAGCACCGAACGAGCTGGGTGTTGCACGTCACCGTCGAGTACGAAGTGACCGAACCAGAGACACCGGACAACCCGACTCGAATCGGCTTCGATATCGGCGAGTCCAAACTTCTGACGGGCTGTGCCTATCAGAACAACACTCCCACCCAACCCTACATCTACGACGGAGGACGTGCTCGAGCACTCCGTAAGGAGATGCACACAACGCTCAAGCGTCTGCAAGAGCGCAACGCTGAGCAGTGGCGCGTAGACGAACGCTTCGACCACTACCAGAACGCCCTGACGGACATCGTCGAGAAGGCGTCTCGAGAAGCCGTCGAGTACGCCGAGTCCTTCGAGGACCCAGTGATCGTACTCGAGGACTTGTCGTACATCCGGGAGAATCTGGACTACGGCAAGTACATGAACCGACGCTTGCACTCGTGGGCGTTCGCTCGGCTCACCGACCGCATCGAGGACAAGGCCCTCGAAGCCGGTATCCCAGTTGAGTTCGTGAACCCTCGCTATACGAGTCAGACGTGCCACGCTTGCGGACACATCGGTTCTCGTGGATCTCAATCGGAGTTCAAGTGTACGAACGTAGAATGTTGGGTGTCGGAGTACCAAGCGGATATCAACGCAGCAGCAAACATCGCTAATCGCTTTGACCCGTGGGGAGAGAGCGTTCCTTGGAAACTGGAACGCGATGACTCGCCACGGGATGGGAGCACCCTTGACAGTGCCACGGCCCACCGCGAGTCGAGTGCGAGACCCGCACAAACGACGCTCACGGAGTGGGGCTGAAACCTCTCCAGTAGCAGGCTGGATTCCCCATGCTGGGGATTCCCCTGCCTTTAGGCAGGTGGAGGATGTCAATTCCGTACCGCGGGATTGGCCGGGCATCACGTCCTCGATCACCTCGTCGACGCTGATGCCGCGTTGTTGG